>NZ_SUEO01000473.1 GCF_004962925.1 Mesorhizobium sp.
GTCGCCGATGCCGTTGCGGAGCGGCTCGCCGGTCGGGCCGAGGATCGCAGATCCATCCTCGCGGTGGAACGAAGCCCAGCGAAACGGCAGGCCTTTGTTCAGCGATGAGCCATGCGGCGCCAGAGTGTATTTGCCGGTGAACTCCATGCCCGACAGGCTAGCGCCGGCTTCCGCCGCCATCAGGCAGCCGTCACCGGTCAGCCCGGTCGAGCCGAGGATGCGTTCGCGGAAGGCACACCCGCCGGTCGCCAGCACCACCGCCTTGGCGTCGACGCGCCAGTCGCGCTCGACCTGTCGGCC
>NZ_SUEO01000474.1 GCF_004962925.1 Mesorhizobium sp.
CCGAAAACCTCACGCTCACGCCGCGCTGCCGAAAATAGGCCTGCATCAACTTGCGCCCCGAGCGGTTATTCTGCGCCAACTTGGTCGGATCGAACACCGCCTGTTTATTCCTTCTCGTGTCAGCGTCGCCTTAAGCGTCGCAATATGTGCGTCGATGTCGGCATTGTCCGCCCGCAGCGAGGCATAGATACTTCGGTCGCCTGAGCCACGGTCGGTTCGCTCACAGGTGTCGTCCTTTGGTTGATTGAGCGGCGGCTTACCACAGATTCGCGGCTCCGCCGATACCGATGAGACCGTCA
>NZ_SUEO01000475.1 GCF_004962925.1 Mesorhizobium sp.
GAGCCGGTCGGCGGGCTCAACGTCGCCGAGATCGACCAGATCATGGCGATGGTGCTGAAATTGCGCGACCAGGGACTAACCGTCGTGCTGATCGAGCATGTCATGCGCTTTCTCCTGGCGCTGTCCAGCCGCGTCATCATCATGCACCACGGCAAGGTGATCTTCGAGGGCAGGCCGGACAAGGTCGCCGAGGACCAGACCGTCGTCGAAACCTATCTGGGACAAGGCACGCAGAAGCGGCTGAAGAAATTCTTCGACGACCAGACCGCAACGAATCCGGTCGAGGGGGCGCAATGACG
>NZ_SUEO01000047.1:0-6258 GCF_004962925.1 Mesorhizobium sp.
CCGTCTTGTGCCGGTCGATCGGAAAGCTGGTGCCGGCAAGCCGATGACGCTCGCCGACCATGCCGGCAAGACGGTGCTGCTCAATCTGTGGGCGACATGGTGCGCGCCCTGCCGCGCCGAAATGCCGGCGCTCGACGCGCTGCAGAAAGAAATGGGCAGCGACGCCTTCGAGGTCGTCGCGGTCAACGTCGATGCCGGCGACGACACCAAGCCGAAGAAGTTCCTCGAGGAAACCGGCGTCAAGGCGCTCGGCTACTACCGCGATTCGACGATGGCGCTGTTCAACGATCTCAAGACGCGCGGCCTGGCGCTCGGCCTGCCGGTGACCATGCTGATCGACGGCGAAGGCTGCCTGATCGCCCACATGAACGGCCCGGCCGAATGGTCGAGCCCCGACGCCAAGCGGCTGGTCGAGACGGCACTCGCCAAGTCGGACTAGGCGCCGGCGATTGTTGCCGATCTCCGTCGCCTTGTTCGAACCGTAAGTCGGCTTGGCAATTCCTTTCCATCGGAAGCGTGTCCAACTTGAGCGGAGATCGAGTTCATCGATCCGCTATAAAACCGTTGTCCAATTGTCACGAGCGGCACATATTGCCTTTGCGAGAGTGCCCCTTTCGCCAATGACAAACGGGAGATGAAACATGAAGTTCTTCGGCTTCGCGGCCGGTATTGCCGCCACTTTGACCCTGCTTTCCACCACCTCCGCCTTCGCCGTCACGCAGATCAGCTGGTGGCACGCCATGACCGGCGCCAACGCCGAGGTCGTCGCCAAGATCTCCAAGGATTTCAACGCCAGCCAGAGCGACTATGAGCTCATTCCGGTGTTCAAGGGCACTTATCCTGAGACGCTGAATGCAGGCATCGCCGCTTTCCGCGCTGGCCAGGCGCCCGATATCCTCCAGGTGTTCGACGTCGGCACGGGCGTGATGATGGCAGCCGAGGGTGCGATCAAGCCGGCGGCCGATGTGCTGACCAGTGCCGGGATGACCTTCGACAAGAGCCAGTATCTGCCCGGCATCGTCGGCTATTATTCGAAGCCGGACGGCACCATGCTGTCCTTTCCCTACAACTCCTCCTCGCCGATCCTCTACTACAACAAGGACATCTTCCAGAAGGCGGGCCTCGACGTGAACAACCCGCCCAAGACCTGGAACGAGGTGTGGGAAGCGGCCAAGAAGATCAAGACGAGCGGCGCTGCCTCCTGCGGCTACACCTCGACCTGGCTGACCTGGATCCATCTGGAGAACTTCGCAGCATGGAATGATGTGTCGTGGGCCACCCAGCAGAACGGTTTGGCCGGCGGTGACGTCGAACTCAAGATCAACGCGCCGATTTTCGTTAACCACTTCCAGGCGCTCGCAGACCTCGCCAAGGACGGCACCTTCAAATATGGCGGGCGCACCTCCGAAGCCAAGCAGATCTTCCTTGCCGGCGAATGCGGCATCTTCACCGAATCGTCGGGCGGTCTCGGCGACATCGTCAAGTCCGGCATGAACTATGGCATCGGCCAGCTTCCCTACGATACCGACGCCAAGGGCGCACCACAGAACACCACGCCGGGCGGTGCCAGCCTGTGGGTGTTCGGCAACAAGTCGGACGAGGAATACAAGGGCGTCGCGGCCTTCTTCGCCTATCTGTCCAAGACCGATGTGCAGGAATATCTGCACCAGAAGTCGGGATACCTGCCGGTGACGCTCGCCGCGTACGAGGCGACCAAGAAATCAGGCTTCTATGACAAGAATCCTGGCCGCGAGACACCCATACTGCAAATGACGGGCAAGGCGCCGACCGATAACTCGAAGGGCGTGCGCCTGCCGAATCTGCCGCAGGTGCGAGATATCCAGAACGAGGAGTTGGAGAAGATGCTGGCCGGCCAGCAAACTGCTCAGCAGGCGCTCGACAATGCGGTCACGCGCGGCAACGCCGCCATCAAGGAAGCGCTGGAGAACTGACGAGATTATCTCGGTTGGTGTCGGTTTGAATATCGCCCACGCGGGCTCGCGTGGGCGATACCTGGATAGCGAGGAAAATCAGCCTGTCTCCACGCGTCGTCTTTCCCAACAAGATCCTGCCCTTCCTGCTGGTGGCGCCACAACTCGCCATAACACTGGTCTTCTTCTACTGGCCGGCCGGTCAGGCGCTTTACCAGTCGATGCTCAGGCAGGACCCGTTCGGGCTGCGGACCAAGTTCGTCTGGTTCGCCAATTTCCGGAAGGTGCTGGCCGATCCGGCCTACCTCAATTCGATCAAGGTCACCGTGGTGTTTTCGCTTGCGACCGCGATTGTTGCCATGTGCGTGGCCCTGCTGCTTGCGGTCATGGCCGAGAAGGCAGTGCGCGGCAAAGGCCTCTACCGCACACTGTTGATATGGCCTTATGCCGTGGCGCCGGCGATTGCCGGCATGCTGTGGCTGTTTCTGTTCAACCCTTCGATCGGCTCGTTGGCCTATTTGCTGAGAAGCCTCGGCATCGCCTGGGATCCGCTGCTCAACGGCACCCACGCCATGATCCTGCTGGTTTCGGCGGCTGCCTGGAAGCAGATCAGCTACAATTTCCTGTTCTTCGTCGCCGGCCTGCAGGCGGTGCCGAAAACGCTGATCGAGGCGGCGGCGATGGACGGTGCGGGCGAGACCAAGCGCTTCTGGACCATCGTCTTCCCGCTGCTTGCGCCGACGACCTTTTTCCTGCTGGTCGTCAACACCGTCTATGCCTTGTTCGACACTTTCGGCATCGTCCATGCCGTCACCGGCGGCGGGCCGGGCAAGACGACCGAGACACTGGTCTACAAGGTCTACAATGACGGCTTCGTCAATCTGATCCTCGGCGACTCGGCGGCACAGTCGGTCATCCTGATGGCCATCGTCATTGCGCTCACAGCTATCCAGTTCCGCTACGTGGAACGCAAAGTCCATTACGGTTGAGGGCAGCGATGATCGGCCAGTCCCCGCTCCGCACCTTCACCGCCCATGCCGTGCTCATCCTTGGCATATTGATCGTGGCTTTTCCGATCTACTACACTTTCGTTGCCTCGACACACACGCTGCAAACGATCCTCAGGCCGCCGCTGCCGCTCTTGCCCGGCGGCCAGCTGTGGAACAATTACAGCGAGGCGCTGTTCGGCGGCATTGGCCGCATCGGCGGTGTCAGCGTCGGCCAACTGCTCCTCAACACCACGATCATGGCGCTTGGCGTTGCGGTAGGAAAGATCTTCATCTCGATCCTGTCGGCCTATGCGATCGTGTTCTTCCGCTTTCCCCTGCGCATGACCTTCTTCTGGCTGATCTTCATCACCTTGATGCTTCCCGTGGAGGTGCGCATCCTGCCGACCTACAAGGTGATGGTCGATCTCGGCATGATCGACACCTATGCCGGCCTGATCATCCCGCTGATCGCCTCGGCCACCGCGACGCTGCTGTTCCGCCAGTTCTTCATGACCATACCGGGCGAATTGGTCGAGGCGGCGCGTGTCGATGGTGCCGGGCCATGGCGCTTCTTCTTCGATATCCTCTTGCCACTGTCGCGCACCAACATCGCGGCGCTGTTCGTGATCCTCTTCATCTATGGCTGGACGCAGTATCTTTGGCCGCTGCTCGTCACCAACAGCAACGATATGAACACCATCGTCATCGCGCTGAGAAAGATGGTTTCCTTCGCCGATGCCGACACCGAATGGCACCTGGTCATGGTCACAGCGATGCTGGCCATCGTGCCGCCGATCCTTGTGGTCGTATTGATGCAACGCTGGTTCGTGCGCGGCCTGGTCGAATCCGAAAAGTGAGAAGCTGATGGCGACCGTCGATCTGAAGAACGTGAAGAAGGTCTATCCAAGCGGCGTCGAAGCCGTGAAGGGCGTTTCCATCGCCATTCCCGACAAGGAGCTTTGCGTGCTGGTCGGGCCCTCTGGCTGCGGCAAGTCCACGCTGCTGAGGATGATCGCCGGGTTGGAGACCATTTCTGCCGGTACAGTCGCCATCGACGGCAAGGTGGTCAACGCCATTGGCCCGACCGAGCGCGACATCGCCATGGTGTTCCAGAACTACGCGCTTTACCCGCATATGAAGGTCTACGACAACATGGCCTATGGCCTGCGCAATCGCGGCACGCCGAAGGACGAGATCGACAGCAGGGTGCGCTCGACCGCCAAGGTGCTGGAGCTTTCGGCGCTGCTCGACCGGCGCCCGCGCGAGCTTTCCGGCGGCCAGCGCCAGCGCGTCGCCATGGGCCGCGCCATCGTGCGCAATCCGAAAGTCTTCCTGTTCGACGAGCCGCTCAGCAATCTCGATGCCAAATTGCGCGGTCAGATGCGGGTCGAGATCAAGAATTTGCAGCGCACGCTTGGCGTGACCTCGGTCTATGTCACCCACGACCAGCTCGAGGCGATGACGCTGGCCGACATCCTCGTTGTCATGAACGCCGGCCTGGTCGAGCAAACGGGCGCGCCGCTCGACATCTACGAAAAGCCGGCCTCGATCTTCGTCGCTTCCTTCATCGGCGCACCGCCGATGAATCTTCTGACGCTGACCGGAAGTTCCTCAGGCCCGATACTGGCCGACGGCACGGCGATCGGCTTCGCACCTTCCGAGACACAAGCCGCGACACTGGGTTTTCGCCCGGAAGATGCCGATGTCACCTTCAATGCGGAGGCGCTGCCCGGTGCGCTCGTTTTGCCGACGACAGTCGAAGCGGTCGAGCCGGTCGGTGCCGAGAGTTTTCTTCATTGCGCCGCGGGCGGCAGCCGTATCGTCGTGCGCGTCGCCGGCCGAGCCGCCGCAAAGCCCGGTGATCAGTTGCGCGTCGTGGCCAGGGCCGAAAAGCTGCACTGGTTCGATCAGGCTGGAAAGCGGGTCAATTGAAACCAGCCTGTCGTCCTGACCGGAGAGTTGCGGGAGACGCAAGCCCCGTTCAGGCAAACACATGCGCCTTTCCCGACACCGTCAGCCGGACGATCTCGCCAACCACCGGCGTGTCCATGCCTGGCTTGCGCAGGATCAACGGCGTGTTGCCGATCGCGGCTGCGTCCGGCGGATCGGGACTGTTCAGGAGCCGCACCGCGATGGTGCACATCGAGCCGGCGAATTCGGACTCCATGACCTCGCCGAACAGCATGTCCGGCGTGCCCGACATGCCTTCACGCGACGTCCGTTTCAGCAGCACCTGTTCCGGCCGCAGCATGATGCGGGCGATATCGCGCCGCTCGTTGCTGTCGACGGCGATGCGGCCGAGCGGCGAGTTGGCGAAGCCGTCCGATATCTTTGCCGGCAGGATGATGGCATCGCCGAGGAATTCGGCGATCATTCTGTCCTTCGGCTTGAGATAGAGCTCGCGCGGCGTGCCGATCTGCGAGAATTTGCCGTCGCGCATCACCGCGACCTGGCTGGCAAAGGACAGCGCCTCGGCCTGGTCGTGCGTGACCAGGATCGTGGTGATGCCGGCAGCCTCCAGAAGCTCGGCCACCGCCTTGCGCATCGAGGCGCGCAGACCGGTGTCGAGCGCCGAGAACGGCTCATCGAGCAGCATCAGCCGTGGCTTCATGGCCATGGCGCGGGCTAGTGCCACACGCTGCTGCTGGCCGCCGGAGAGCTCGTGCGGCCGCCGTTTCAGGATCGCCTTGTCGAGCCCGACGATATAGGCGAGCTCGACGATGCGCTCGGCGCGCTTGTCTTCGTGGCGTCCCATGCCGAAACCGATATTGGCGGCGATGGTCAGATGCGGGAACAGGGCGCCGTCCTGCGCCACCACGCCAATGCTGCGCCGATATGCGGGCACGGCGGCGCCGCCATTGGCCAATACCTCGCCGTCGAGCACGATGCGGCCCTGGTCCGGCGGCTCGAAGCCGGCGATCAGCCGCAGCAAGGTCGTCTTGCCGCAGCCGGACGGCCCGACGATCGCGGTGCGGCTGCCGCTGGCCACGCTGAGATCGACGCCGGCCAGTGCGGCCACCGAGCCGTAGTGCTTGTGCACATTGGTGAGTTCGAGGAAGCTCATCGTCCGGCCATCCGCTTCGACTGGACATAGAGCAGCCAGGTCAGGGGCAGCGACATCGCCACCATGATGAGCGCGTAAGGTGCCGCCGATGCATAATCGATCTCGCCGCTATGGGCCCAGAACGCCATCGCCAGCGTACGGGTGCCGTTGGGCGCCAGCATCTGCGTGGCGGTCAATTCGTTCATGATGCCGAGCGCCACCAGCGCCATGCCGGCCGCGGCACCCGGCGCCGACAGGCGGATCGTCGTCGACCACAGCGCCTTGAGCGGTGATC
>NZ_SUEO01000047.1:6268-7021 GCF_004962925.1 Mesorhizobium sp.
GTTCGAGCTCGACCGGCGCCTGGGCGATCGACGCCCGTAGGCTGATCAGGGCGCGCGGCAGGAACATCAGCGCATAGGCAACGAGGATCGTGAACAGGGTCTGGTAGAGCGGCAGAGCGATGCGCACCGTGATGGTGACCAGTGCCAGCGCCACGACGACGCCGGGCAGCGAGCCGACGATGTAGTTGCAGCCTTCCAGAAGACGCTGCAGCGGTCCCGGCGCGCGGATCGAGATCCAGGCCATCGGCATGGCGGCGACGGTAGCGAGCAGGGCGCCGGCGAGCGCCAGGAACAGGGTCTGGCCGAGCGCCAGGCCGATCTCGTCGAACCGCCAGACATCGGCACCGCCGGCCACAAGCCAGCGGCCGATGGTGACGAACGGCACGCCAAGCGCCAGCAGCGCGGTGACGACCGGCAGCAGCAGGCACGGGATCGTGGCGCGGCCGAGCCTAGTGCGTTGCAGGGGACGCGCGGCGCCCGAGCCGACGCGGGCATAGCGCTCCTCGCCGCGCACGAGCACCTCGATGCCGAGCAGCACGAAGCAGCATGTCACCAGCACCGCAGCCAGCATGTTGGCGGCGGGGCCGTTGAAGGTCGACTGGAACTGGTCGACGATCGCTGTGGTGAAGGTGTCGAAGCGGATGAACACGTAGAGGCCATATTCGGCCAGGAAATGCAGGCCGACCAGCAGCGAGCCGCCGCAGATGGCGAGCCTGAGCTGCGGCAGCACGACACGCCGGAACACGCGCCACG
>NZ_SUEO01000047.1:7031-32550 GCF_004962925.1 Mesorhizobium sp.
TCTTCGAGGGCAGGATCGAGCCGGCGCAAAGCTGCCGCGACCGGCAAATAGAGGAACGGGAAATAGGCGACGACGGAAACCAGAACGCCGGCCCACAGGCCATGCAGTCCCGGCACCAGAGTGATCCAGGCATAGCTGTGCACGAAGGCGGGAATGGCGAGCGGCGCCACCGACAGCCAGGCCCACAGGCGGGCACCGGGAAGATCGCTGCGTTCGGTCAGCCAGGCCAGCGCAACCGAGAGCACGATGCAGATCGGTACGGCCAGCACCACCAAAAGCAAGGTGTTGACCAGGAGCTCGCCGACGCGCGGCCGGAAGATCAGCGCCGATACGGTTTCCCAGCCGGTCTGCACGGCAATCCAGATGATGAAGGCAAGTGGCAGCAGGGAGAAAAGTGAGACCAGGATGGCGGCGAGCGAAATCCAGGATACGGGGCGCCGGCGCGTCCATTGCCCAGCCACCGTACCGGTCGGCAAGCCTGAACGTGCAAGATCGGCCGCAGACTGCATCAGCTCAGGCGCCGCGCCGCTGCCGCCCGGTGGCGGAAACGATCGAAGGGCCGCAAACGCGGCTAAAAACGCAGTCTGTCGTCATGGACGAATGCCATCTCGAAAAACAGAGCGCTCCTGCGGAAAGCGAAATCCCGCAGAAGCGCAGTCGGTTGCCCTTTTAGGACGAATGCCGACTAAAGCAAGCCGGCTGCCGTCATCAGATCGGTCACCTTCTTGGAGTTCAGCGTCGTTGCGTCGACCTTCGGCGCCTGCAGATCGGCCAGCGGCACCAGCGCCGGATTGGACGCCGCGCCCTTGCCGACCGCGTATTCGAAGGAATTGCCGGTCTTCAGCACTTCCTGGCCACCCTTGCCGGTCACCCACTTCAGGAAGGCCTGGGCCTCCTCCGGGTGCTTGCTGGAGGCCAGCACGCCACCGCCGGAAACCGAGACGAACGCGCCCGGATCCTGGTTCTTGAAATAGTGCAGCCCGATGTTCTTGCTGTTCTCGCCGGTCTTGGCTTGGTCGCCGTAGTAGTAATAGTGATAGATCACGCCGCCTTCGACCTCACCGGCATTGACCGCCTTCATCACGGTGCTGTTGCCTTTGTAGGCGGTGAAGTTCTCCTTCATCGCCTTCAGCCAATCGGCTGTTGCGGCCTCACCCTTGAGCTGCAAAAGCGCGCTGACGATCGCCTGGAAATCGGCGCCGGAGGGCGAAGCGGCCCAGCGTCCCTTCCAGCTCGGATCGGCGAGATCCAACAGCGACTTGGGCAACTGCTCGGCGGTCAACTTGGTCTTGTCATAAACAAAGACGGTGCTGCGCGCGGCGACGCCCACCCATTTGCCGCTGGCCGGCTGATATTCCTGTGGAACCTGCGCCTGCGTGTCGGCATCGACCGGCGCGAACAGCCCGGCGGACTCGACCAGCACCATGGCGGGCGAGTTTTCGGTCAGGAAGACGTCGGCCGGCGAGGCTGCGCCTTCGGCGACGATCTGGTTGGAGAAATCGCTGTCGCCGCCGTGGCGAACGGTGACCTTGATGCCGGTTTCCTTGGTGAAGCCTTCCACCCAGGCATTGGTCAGGCTCTCGTGCTGGGCATTGTAGACGACGATGCCGCCGTCCTGGGCCATCGCTGGGCCGGCGATCAGGCTGACTGCAAGTGCTGTGGCACCGGCAAGGGCGGAAAGAGCATATTTCATGGGCGTCATCCCTCTCGATCTCGATGGTCTTGATTTAGCAAGGCTGCACCTATCAATTCCTGACCGGTGTAGTCAACATTGGCCGCTGCGTTAATCAAGCGTGGAAACGCGAAAGCTGCGCCGGACGGACAATTTTGTGTGAGCAGGCACGTGTCTGCCCTGTCCGCAACAAAGCGTCGCCACGAGGGCTGATCGTGTTTCCGTGGCGTTTTCTACGCGAAAGGCAAAACCAGGGGAGCGGTTTGCAGGCCGTAAAGCAGCACCGAGGGCCGTCTGACAACCCTGGGAAGGTCAAGGCGCCAACCTCCAGCCTTTGTGAACAGCGCCTCCAGCAGGACGGCTATCTCCAGCCTGGCGACATGCTGTCCGAGACAGACATGCAAGCCAGTGCCGAAGGTAAGAGTAGGGGGAGTGGCGGCGTTCAGATCCAGCTCGTCGCCTGCCGGAAAAACCGCCGCATCGCGATTGGCGCTGGCAAGCACTGGGACGACAGCCTGTCCGGCACGGATGGCGACACCGTCAAAATCGAAGTCGTTCGCAGCGATGCGTGCTCCTGCATAGTGAACCGGAGCGCAATAGCGAAGCAGTTCTTCCGCTGCGGACAGCCAGCTTACGCGTCCGTCTTCAAGCAGTTTCCGCTGGTCGGGGAAGCATTCAAGCGCAACAAGCGCGTTGCCGAACGTGTCGACAACCGTCGCTTGGCCGGCAAAAAGGAGAAACACGATATTGGCAACGGCGTCGTCGCGCCGCCAGCGGCCTGCTTCGACCTCTGCAAGCATCTGCGCGGCCATGCCGTTTGGCCGTACCGCACCCTTGTCGATTGCGGACGACACCCAGAGTTCCAGCCGGCGGCAGGCATCATTGGCGTCGGGGTCCACGCCTTCAAGTCTCATCTCCAGTGCTTTGGCCATGCACTGTGCATCCTCTCCCATCGACCACGGGTTATCGATGTCAATGCCGAGGATGTTCTCCAGAGTTGAGAACGACAAAGGGATGGCCAGATCACGCACTGCGTCGAAGTCTGGTTTTTCCGTGGCCTTTTGCGTCAGATGCAATGCTGTGGACAAGAGGCTGTCGAAGAGACGGGCACTGAGGGACGGCGTCAACGATCCCGCGAGCGGGCGGCGAAGTTGTAGATGTTGTGGAGGATCCGACAACATCATGGATTTCGTCAGCAGATCGAGCGCGTAATTGGCGGTGATCTTTTGCCGGGTCGCCTGATAAGCGCCGGGCGGCGCTTGCAAAAGCGACGGGTGTTTCAGCGCCTTCGAGACCAGAGCATGGCTGAACACGTAGTACGCTTGGCCCACCTCGGGGTAAGGTGCTTCGCCCCAAGCCGCTCCCCCCGTCGCCCTGCGCCGCGCGAATTCTGAAAACCGATCGCTGCCAAGAGCGAAAGGGTTGAAAAGCTCGGCTGATATCATTGGGTGACATCCACGGCAAAGATAACGCGATAGCCCCCGGAGCTTGCATCCTCCGGCAGAAATCCAGGCGCCAGATGCAGAAATTCGCAATTCAGTACCCGTCGATAGAATCGCAGCAGCGGATCCCGGATTATGGATTTCACCGGAGGCGTCATGCCGGTACGGTGCCAGTCGTCGATGGCCGCACGAAACTTCTGATCCGGAAGCACCTTGTCGGGGGTGTCCTGCTGCGCACCTGCGTAGGACGGACAGCGTCCGTCGCCCACCAACCAGCGTGCACCGACCCGGCGCCCGTGCTCGATCAATTCGGAAAGCAGACGACGCGCGATATCGGTTCCTCTGAATTCCGGACGCACACCGAGGTTGTAGACATAGAGCGAAAGCGCAGGCTCACTTCGGGCCATCGAAGAATAGGCGGAGAAGGTCTTTGGAAATTTTGCGGTATCGTGCGGATCCTGATTGGTCTCTACGAAGCAGATTGCACCCGCGACGAGATTATCGACAGAGGCCGCGATCATCGTATGCCCCAGGGATAGTCGGCGACCGATAGTGTCCGCTCCGGCGCCAAGCGGGCCCCATGCGGCATTCTCCATCTCGGCCATCCGCGGCACGTCTTCTTTGTCGATGGTATGAAATCTGATGTTTTTCGTTATCATGAAGGGCACCCCGCCAATGCCGTATAGAATGCATAGTCTCTATTTGCTAGTCGTGCATGCGCGACCCCGCAACGGCTGATTTTCCCCATGATTTTTTATGTTTGCCATCGTTTGCACACCTACACCCAGGCGAGCTTTCTCCTCTATTATCGAAAAGATATGCAGAACTTTTTTCGCCTGGTTCCATATGAACAGGCAACTCTTCTAGGGACGCTTTCTGCGGGAACGGTAATCTGGTCCGATATGGACCGACTGAGCGAGGTTGAAATCGATGCGGCCTCGGAGTTCGGCCGCAAGATGGAACTGCAACAACCTCACGTCGTGCAGCTCAATCATCCGCGCGAGAGTTTTCAGCGTTTCGAACTGCTGCGCAAACTATTTGCGGACCGCATCAACACTTTCCAGGTCCACCGGCCAGATGCTCTGCCCGACGATATACGCTATCCCGTTTTTCTACGCGACGAGACAGGCGCGGCTTACAAGGCGCCACGGCTATTGCAAGCGCGTCGCGAGCTGGACGATGCTCTCGCCGCCCTGCCTGACATGAAGTTCGTCCGACCAATGGTGGTCGAATTCGGATCTAAGGCCGGCTCCGATGGCCTGTACCGAAAATACGCTGCCTATCGCGTCGGCGACAGGACCTACGCACAGCATTGTTTTGCCAACGAAGAATGGTTCATCAAGGATCCCGGAAGGGGCATGCTGCAAGCTACAAGAAAACAGCACCTGGACTATGTAAGGGACAATCCCCACGCGCCGGATCTGATGGCGATTTTCGAAAAGGCCTCGATCACATATGGCCGGATCGACTACACGATCGTCGATGGCCGCATTCAGGTCTTCGAGATCAACACCAACCCCACCGTCCTGAGTTATCCGCCGACACCTTTCGACAAATACGATTCAATGCCCTACGCCAACATGCATGCCGATGCTCTTTTGGCACTGCCGCATGCGCGCGACCCGTCATCGACGGCGGAACTCGATAGAACGCATTTCGACGTTCTTGCGGCGCTGCGGCGCGAGTATCGGAAAAGGCGTAGGAAGTTGGTCGTCCGAAAAGGTTTGAGGTTTGTCCGGGACGCGGTGCTCGGCTCTAGGCACTGAGCCGTCTGCAAATCTTCGTGATATTCCCATAGTTTGGCTTGGACATTATTTCGCCGGCCACGTAACAGATCAACGCCGAGGCGCGAATATCGGGGAGTGAACTCTTGTGACCGGCAAGGACGAGGCCGAGCTTTCCCGGCTGATGCGGGCCGCGATCGCGGGGGATGAAAAGGCTTACGCCGACTTTCTGCGCCGGACGGCTGCTCTCGTTCGCGGCTTTATCAGGCGCAAGATCGTGCAGGGCGGGGTCGATCCCGAGGATGTCGTGCAGGAAACCTTGCTGGCCATTCATGTGAAACGGCATACCTGGCGCCAGGATTTGGCTGTGCTGCCCTGGGTCTACGCCATTGCGCGCTTCAAGCTGATCGATGCCTTTCGGCGGCGCGGGCGGCGCATCGAGATCGAGATCGACGAGATCGCCGAGACCTTCGCCGAGCCGGAGGCCGAGACGGTCAGCGAGCGCGACATCGATCGGGCACTGGACGGCCTGCCGCCGGCGCAGCGTTCCGTGGTCTCGTCGGTGTCGGTCGAAGGCCGTTCCATCCGTGAGACGGCAGCGAAGTACGGCATCAGCGAGACGGCGGTGCGCGTGTCGCTGCATCGCGGGCTTGCCGCCATTGCCAAGCGGTTCGGGGCCAAACAATTCGGGCGGGAATGACATGAGGACCGACGATCTCATCAAGGCGCTCGACGCCGATGCCCGCAGCACGGCGATGCCGCTTGGCACGGCCTGGTGGCTGGCCGCCGGCGGGGCGGCGGTGATTGCGGCGGTGGTTTTCTGGCTGACGATCGGCCCGCGTGCCGACATCGCGACCGCCATGCACACAATGCGCTTCCTCGCCAAGTTCGTCTTCACGGCTGCTCTGGCCGTCAGCGCCTTCGCCTTGATCCGCGCCCTGTCGACGCCCGGTGCATCGACAAGCAGGGCGGCGGCCTGGATGATTGCCGCACCGCTGCTGGTGGTCATTGCGGTGGTTCTGGAACTCCTTTCCGTGCCTGCGGCCGAGTGGGGCACCCGGCTGGTCGGCAGCAACATGGTCATCTGCCTGACCTTCATTCCGCTGATCGGCATCGGTCCGCTTGCCGTCTTCATAGCGGTGCTGCGCTATGGCGCGCCGACGCGGCCGGTGCTTGCCGGAACGGTGGCGGGCCTGCTCGCCGGTGGGCTGGCGGCAACTTTCTATGCCGCACACTGCTTCGACGATTCGCCGCTTTTCGTCGCCACCTGGTACACGATGGCGATTGCCATCCTCGCCGCGCTTGGCGCGCTCGGCGGGCGGCTTTTCGTACGCTGGTAGCGGCGGCCCGCGAGCGGAACAATTTACGGTAGACGCATCGGCCCCGGAAATCGGATTCGATCTTTGGAAAGCACGACGCTCGGATACTCGTATTCGAGAATTCAGCGTCGTGCGCCCAAATGGACGCACGTCGCTTAGCCAAATTTCCGCGACGCCAAGTGACTCCGCTTGGCTCCAAAAATGCTTTAGCGCGTCGGAACGGGATGCTCGCCGCGGTAGTCGTAGAAGCCGCGCCCGGTCTTGCGGCCGAGCCAGCCGGCCTCGACATATTTCACCAGCAGTGGGCAGGGGCGGTATTTCGAATCCGACAGGCCGTCATGCAGCACCTGCATGATCGACAGGCAGGTGTCGAGGCCGATGAAATCGGCAAGCTGCAGCGGCCCCATCGGATGATTGGCGCCGAGCCTCATGGCGGTGTCGATCGCGTCGACCGAGCCGACCCCCTCATAGAGCGTGTAGATTGCCTCGTTGATCATCGGCAGCAGGATGCGGTTGACGATGAAGGCCGGAAAATCCTCCGAGACGGTGATCGTCTTGTCGAGATGGTTCACATAGGCCTTTGCCGTTTCGAAGGTCTGGTCGTCGGTGGCGATGCCGCGCACCAGTTCGACCAGCTTCATCAGTGGAACCGGATTCATGAAATGAATGCCGATGAAACGCTCCGGCCTGTCGGTCTGCGCGGCGAGACGTGTGATCGAGATCGACGAGGTGTTCGTCGCCAGAATGGCTTCGGGATTGAGCTGCGGGCAAAGCTGGGCGTAGATCTTGCGCTTGACCGTCTCGTCCTCGGTCGCCGCTTCGATCACCAGATCGGCACCCGCAAGGTCGGCCATGGTAGGCGCTGCCGAAATCCGCGCCATCGCCTCGTTGCGCAGCTTTTCCTCGAGTTTGCCGGAGCCGACCTGGCGGGCCATGTTGCCGCTGATCGTAGCGATGCCCTTTTCGATACGGTCGGGCGAGATATCGTAGACCAGCACCTTGTAGCCAGAAAGCGCGGACACATGGGCGATGCCGCCGCCCATCTGGCCCGCGCCGATGATGCCGATCGTCTCGATCTTGCTCATTACACCGATCCCGTCAAAAGGCCTTTGCGGCCTGCTTTTTGTGCGGTGCAAACTAAAAGGGCGGGGCAGCTTCGTCTACCCCGCCTCTCACAATTTAATACGCTTTGGCAGATAGCGTCAAAGCGCCTTTTGCAGTTCGGGCAGAATGACGAAAAGGTCGCCGACGAGGCCGTAGTCGGCGACCTGGAAGATCGGCGCCTCCTCGTCCTTGTTGATGGCGACGATGACCTTCGAATCCTTCATGCCGGCAAGATGTTGGATGGCGCCGGAGATGCCGACGGCGATGTAGAGATCGGGGGCCACCACCTTGCCGGTCTGGCCGACCTGCCAATCGTTCGGCGCGTAGCCGGCGTCGACAGCGGCACGAGAGGCGCCGACGGCGGCGCCGAGCTTGTCGGCGACCGGCAGGATGACCTCCTGGAATTTCTCCGAGGAGCCCAGCGCGCGACCGCCCGAGATGATGATCCTGGCCGAAGTCAGCTCCGGACGATCGGTCTCGGAAAGCTTGTTCTCGACGAAGCTCGACAGGCCGGGATTGGCCGCCGCCTGAACCGTCTCGACCGGAGCGGAACCGCCCTCGGGCGCCGCCTGGAAAGAGGCGGTGCGCACAGTAATCACCTTTTTGGCGTCGCTCGACTGCACAGTCTGGATGGCGTTGCCGGCATAGATCGGCCGCTTGAAGGTGTCTGATGACACCACTTCGATGATCTCGGACACCTGCGCGACATCGAGCAGGGCTGCCACGCGTGGCGCGACATTCTTGCCCGACGAGGTCGCCGGCGCGATGATCGTGTCATAGGAGCCTGCCAGCGATACGATGAGTGCGGCCAGCGGCTCGGCGAGACGCTCGGTGAGCTCGTCGGCTTCAGCAGCCAGCACCTTGCTCACGCCCTTGAGCTTGGCAGCTGCGTCCGCTGCGGGCTTCGCGCCCTTGCCGGCGACCAGCACATGCACGTCCGAGCCGATCTGCAGTGCCGCCGACAGCGCTTTGGCGGTCTGGTCGGAAAGCGTTGCGTTGTCGTGTTCGGCAATCAGAAGAATTGTCATCTTTTTTGTCCCTTCCAGCCTTATAACACGCCGGCTTCGTTCTTGAGCTTGTCGACCAGTTCGGCGACGCTCTTGACCTTGACACCCGCCTTGCGGCCGCCCGGCTCCTCGGTCTTGATCACCTTCAGCCGCGGCTTGACGTCGGCGCCGTAGTCGGCCGGGCTCTTTTCGTCGAGCGGCTTCTTCTTGGCCTTCATGATGTTGGGCAGCGAGGCATAGCGCGGCTGGTTGAGGCGAAGATCCGCGGTGACGATCGCCGGCATCTTCAGCTCCACCGTCTGCAGGCCGCCATCGACCTCGCGCGTGACCATCGCCTTGTCACCGTCGAGCACGACCTTGGAAGCAAAAGTGCCTTGCGCCCAGCCGAGAAGTGCGGCCAGCATCTGGCCGGTCTGGTTGGAATCGTCGTCGATCGCCTGCTTGCCTAGAATGACGAGACCGGGCTGTTCCGCCTCGACCACGCCCTTCAGCACCTTGGCGACACCCAGCGGCTCGGTCTGCTCGTCGGTCTTGACCAGAATGGCACGGTCGGCGCCCATGGCGAGCGCGGTGCGCAAGGTCTCCTGCGCCTGCTGCGGCCCGATCGAGACGACGATGATCTCTTCCGCCTTGCCGGCTTCCTTCAGCCGGATCGCCTCTTCGACCGCGATCTCGTCGAACGGGTTCATCGCCATCTTGACGTTGGCAAGTTCCACCGCCGAACCGTCCGACTTCACGCGAACCTTCACATTCGCATCCACAACCCGCTTCACGGGCACAAGGATCTTCATTTGCCTGTCACCTCTTTCACGATAGCAACCTCTTCCAAGATAAATTGAGCGCGCTATAGCAGCGTGCGCCCCTTCAGAGTTGTCGAAAGCCGACATTCCGGGCGGAATTCTAGTCTCCGACCGCCTAGTGTGGGAAAGCTTCCGTAGTTGCGGCGACCCCGCACGTCAATATCCGGGGGGCGCCCAAATCATCCGCGACGCACTCAAATCGGTTCAGTCCGGACTGGAGGCGCTTCCCCGTCCCCAGCGCGGCGCCGGCTGCGCCGGCAACGGGTCGCCTGGCGCCGGCTCTGCGGCAACAGGCACCTGGCCGGCGACCACCACTGCCTCTTCGTCCGCACCGGCAAGCAGTGGTACGGCGCGGTTGCGCAAGATGAGCACCAGCACGGCCCCGGCGATGATGCCGCCGACGTGGCAGGCCCAGGAAACCTGATCCTCGCCACCTGCGGCGAACATCACGATCTGGAACAGGATCCACAGGATGAGCGGTATGAAGGCCGGGATGCGCAGCGGGATGCGGGCGAAGGCCAGCACCCATACCTTCACCCTGGGGTAGAGGATCAGATAGGCGGCGACCACGCCGGCGATGGCGCCTGACGCGCCGATCAGCGGAACCTGCGAATCCCACGCGATCAGGCCCTGGAAGAAGGCGCCGGCGATGGCGCACAGTAGGTAAAAGACGAGAAAGCGGACATGGCCGAGCGCGTCTTCGACATTGTCGCCGAACACCCAGAGGAACAGCATGTTGCCGCCGAGGTGAAAAATATCGGCGTGCAGGAAGGAATAGGTGACGTAGCTCAGGCTCTCGGGGATGACGACAAACTGCGGAGCGAGCTCCACGCTGTCGTGGACGACCGACGGGATGAAGCCGAGGCCCAGCACAGCGGCGTTGGAGAACTGCTCGCCGCCAAGCGCGGTGGCGAAGTAGATGAGCGTGTTGAGCGCGATCAGGCCGATCGTGACATATTGCAGCTTGATGTGCCGCAACTTGTTGGTGTCGTAGAGCGGGATAAACATCGGACCCCCTCCCGCCTCGGTGGATTCAGCGGTTCTTGCCGGGAACCCATAGCACGTCGGCGTTTCCATTGTCATTGACCGCGCGCGCGGCGACGAACAGAAAGTCCGATACGCGGTTGATGTATCTTATCGCCTCGCGGTTGACATGCTCGCCTGGGTCCTGCGTCAACGCCACCATGATGCGCTCGGCCCGCCGGGCCACCGTGCGGGCGAGGTGAAGGGCAGCCGCCGCCGGCGTGCCGCCATTGAGCACGAAGGATTTGAGCGGCTGCAGATCCTTGTTGAGCAGGTCGATGTCATTTTCGACACGATCGGTCTGCACAGCGGTGATGCGCAGCGGCTCATAGTCGAGCGGCTTGCCGTCGTCCGGCACCGCCAGATCGGCGCCGAGGTCGAAAAGGTCGTTCTGGATGCGGCCGAGCATAGCGTCGATCGCCGGATGTGTTGCCGCTGTGTGGATGCGGGCCATGCCGATGCAGGCATTGGCCTCGTCGACCGTACCATAGGCATCGACACGCAGATCGGATTTCAGGCGCCGTTCGCCGGTGCCGAGGCCGGTGGTGCCGTCGTCGCCGGTACGCGTGTAGATCTTGTTGAGCTTGACCACGCTCTGCCTCCCGAAATCGCAGGTCGCCTTTATTTGCGGGTGAACCAGACGGCCAGCATGATCAGCACCAATGCCACGAACTGCAGCAAGACGCGCGTCTGCATCAGCTTGTTGGAGGTCATGCTGGAGCCGCCGCGCATCATGTTGATGAGGCCGCGGATCAGCACGATCACCACGGCGACCATGACGAGGACAGCGAGGATGTTGAAGACGGTTGCCATAGTGTGTTTCCAGTCGATTGCGTTCAGGCGCGTTTGGCAAGCAGGCGATAGAGCATCGCTGCCGGCAGAATGCGTTTGAGGATCACGCCGATCCTGGCCGGCACCGTTACCACATAATGCGGTCGCGGGCGCCGCGACAGAAGCGCATGGCGCAAGGCCGCATGAACCACCTCCGGCCCGGGCTTCAGCCGTGATGTGCCACCGCCGGCCCGCAGCCGTTGCAGCTGCGCCTCGTAGGCGATGCGGTGCACGGAATTCTCATGGTCGATATTCCTGAGAAACCACACAAGGCCGTTGCTGGCGATCTTCGATGTCACCGGCCCCGGCTCGATCAACGAGACATGGACGCCGCTGCCCTCGAGCTCCTGACGCATGCACAGCATCAACCCTTCGATCGCGTGCTTGGATGCCGAATAGGCGCCGCGAAAGTGCAGCGGCGCCAGGCCGAGGATCGAGGAGCAATGGACGAGACGGCCACGGCCCTGGCGGCGCATCACCGGCACGACACGGCGGGTGAGGTCATGCCAGCCGAAGACATTCGCCTCGAATTGCTCCCTGAGTGCTGCGACCGGCAGGTCCTCGACGGCGCCGGGCTGTGCGTAGGCGCCGTTGTTGAACAGGGCATCGAGCCGTCCGCCCGTCCGCTCCAGCACCGACGCCACCAGCGTCTCGATCGATACAGGTTCGCGGTAGTCCAGATAGAAGGCCTCGATGCCATCGGCTTCGAGGGCAGCGATATCCTCTGGCTGGCGCGCCGTCGCGAACACCCGCCAGCCTTCCGCCTTCAGCGCCCGGGCGCAATAGGCACCTATCCCGGAAGAAGCACCGGTGACGATGATGGTGCGCAACGCTTCTCCAGGAGGAAGTGTGGTTTGACCTAGGCTTGCCATTTGCCGCAATCCCTTCCCATATTCGCGGCGTCGAGACAATCGAAGGGAACGCGGTTCTTGTTGCGGAAGATCGTAGCCCTCAAACGCGTGCTCTATGACGCGCTCGGCCATTTCAACGCGGACGATGGCTGGGCGATGGCCAGTCATCTGGCGATCACGGCGCTGATGGCGCTTTTCCCTTTTCTGATTTTTGCCACGACACTCGCCAGCTTTTTCGGCGCACAGGCTTTTGCCGACACGGCCGTGCATCTCGTCTTCGACACCTGGCCAGAGCAGATCGCCAAGCCGATCGCGCGCGAAGTGCTCAATGTGCTTACCGTGCGGCGCACCGACCTGTTGACCTATGGCGTGCTGCTCGCCGCCTTCTTCGCCTCGAACGGCATCGAGGCGCTGCGCACCTCGCTCAACCGCGCCTACCGCGTCTCAGAAACGCGCGGCATCATCTATCGCCGGGTGCAGAGCATCGTCTTCGTTCTGATCGCCACGGCGGGTTTTCTGGTGATCAGCGTGCTCGTGGTTTTCGCTCCCTTGCTGGCGCGGCTGGCCGAGAGCAATTTCGAATGGATAAAACCCTATATGGGCACGATCACGCTGTGGCGTTACATCATCGCCTCCGTTGTTATCGTCGGTGGGCTGTTCGCGGTGCATTACTGGCTGCCTGCGGGCAAGCGCCGCTTCGTCTCGATCATACCGGGCATCATCTTCACGCTGATTGCCTGGCTCATCGGGTCGACCATCTTCGCCGCCTATCTCGACCGTTTCTCGTCCTATGTGACGACCTATGCCGGCCTTGCCTCGATCATGATCGCGGTCGTGTTCCTCTACATCGTCTCGGCGATCTTCATCCTCGGCGGTGAGCTCAACGCCGCGATCAGCCGCTATCTGGAGGCACGCGCCCGCGTTGGCTGATTCTTAGTGAGCATGATCGGTAGTGGGTCAGTTTGAAATTCCGCCATGCTGATCAAGCTCTATGGCGCTTCGCCGGACAGCGCCAAGGGTCGCTATAGCCCCGCCGAATGCACTGGCGCGCGGAAAGAACGGATCGACGGCAACCCGGACATCAAGCATGTCAGCATGTCATTTGCCGAGCGCCAGAACCTTACGATGCGGATGCATATGCGCCGCTTCACCCGCCTTACAAACGGCTTTCCAAGAAGGTGGAGGCTCACGCCAATGCCGTGGCGCTGCACTTCATGTACTACAACTTCGTCCGCATTCATGCTTCACTGCGCATGCCCCCAGCGATGGCCGCTGGCGTGAGTGGCAAGCTTTGGGAGATTGGCGATATCGTGGCGCTGAACGAAGCGAAGGAAACCGAGAAACCGATGGTGCGCGGGCACTACAAAGTGAGCGCGCGCTAAGCAGCGTTGGAGGCGTCTTAATGATTTCGGCCGGTGCCATAGTGACCGTCATTGGTGTGCCTGAGGACCTTAAGGATGATCTTCCGGGCGACGAGATGCGCACCAAAGAACTTTTCCTCGGATGCGTCGGGCGAAAATTTGAGGTTGTCAGCGTCACGAATAATTCGGGGACACACTTGCTGGAGTTGGAGGTCGGCGAGGTCTTTGGAGAACCAGCCTACATGCATTCGATCTGGATCGAGGAGAGATACGTCTCAGCGGTCAACCCGCCAGCGCACGAGGCCTGAGTGGGTCACCTGCCATGGTGTCGTAATTTCAAACTGACCCACTACCGCATCTCTTCGAAAACCGCTTTTTGCTACGCTACCTTCGGTTCGGGATCATGCCTTGGCCGGCTGACCGGTTGCCAGTCCGACGCCGAGCGTCGCGATCGCCATGCCGACGATCTGAACCAGGTTCAACTGTTCGCCGAACAATATCCAGGCGATGACCGCGGTGACGGCCGGGACCAGATAGAACAGCGAAGCGACTTTCGACATCTCGCCGTCGCGGATCATCACCATCAAGAGGAAGATGGCGCCGATCGACAGGACAAGCACCAGCCATGTCATGGCAAAGATCAGCTCGCCATTGACGGTGACGGTTCGGGTCTCGAAGGCGAGCGAGGCCAAGGCCATGACCGAGGCACCACCGACATATTGCCATTTGGTGGCCGCCACGAGATCGCCGCCGGAGGCGAAGCGCTTCTGCCAGATCGTGCCGGCGCTCATGCCAAGCACCGAGACAAGCGAGGCGGCAAGCGTTTCGGTCGTCACGCCGCCGCCGAGCGTTCCGAGCTTCGGCCAAAGCACGATGACCACACCGGCAAGGCCGATGCCGAGACCCGCCCAATGGCGCGGCAGGATGGCCTCGCCGAGAAACCTGCCGGCGAGTACCGCCGTGATCAGCGGCTGCAGCCCGACGATCAGGGCCGAAAGCCCGGCCGGCATGCCCCTGTGAATGGCCCAGAACACGCCGCCGAGATAGACGCCATGCATCAGGATGCCGGCGCCTGTGGCGTGCAGCGCCTCGGCGCGGGTGGCTCTTTTCGATCCGAGCACGACCATCAGAACGGCCAGCAGGATCGCCGCGAGAACGAAGCGCGCGGCGAGGAAGGTGAAGGGTTCCGCCCACGGCATGGCGTATCGCGCACCGATGAAGCCGGTCGCCCACAGGACGACAAAGGTGGCGGGGATGAACCGCTTGATGCTGTGCATTTTCGGAAGGCTGCCGTGTGGTCGGTGAGGATTGACTGTCGTGACTGCTGTAAAGTGGTTCAACCTGGCAAGCAAAACCAAACGGTTGATCCATACGTCACGCGAATTGAATGCGTGGCGATCCGCATGTCCCTTCGTGGGTCAGAGCTCGACCAATTTTCTGACATCGTCCGGTGATGCGCCGGCCTCGCGCAACGCGGCGAGACCGGTGTCCGCAAAACTCTTCGACAGCTTTCGTCCGTCCGGGCCGAGGACGAGACGATGGTGGAAGTAGCTTGGTTGCGGCAGGCCAAGGATCTCCTGGAGCAGGCGCTGCACACCGGTGGCGGAATAGAGGTCCTGGCCGCGCACCACGTGGCTGATGCCTTGCAGTGCGTCGTCGACGACGACGGCGAGATGATAGCTGGTCGGGATTTCACGGCGCGCCACGATCACGTCGCCCCAGTCCTTCGGCCGGGCGTCTACCGCGCGCGTTGCGGAAAGCCTCTCGTCCGAAAATTCCAGCCATGCCAGGTTCTTGCCGACGCGTTCCATCGCAGCGCCGATGTCCAGCCGCCAGGCAAAAGGCGCATTCTCGGCAATCCGTCGCTTGCGTTCCCTGATCGGCAATGCCTTGTCGATGGCGGGATAGAGCGGCACGCCGTCCGGGTCCCGCGGCCAGTCGCGGCCGCGCTTTTCGCTGGCGGCAATGAAGGCTCTGATATCACCACGGCTCATGAAGGCCGGGTAGACGAGTTCTTCGCGAATCAGCCGGTCGAGCACCGCCTGATAGTCCGCGAAATGCTCAGACTGACGGCGCACCGGTTCTTCCCAGCCAAGCCCGAGCCATTTCAGATCGCGAAAAATGCCGGCCTCGAATTCCGGCGTGCAGCGCGTCGTGTCGATGTCCTCGATGCGCAGCAACAGGCGTCCGCCCCTTGCCCTCGCCAATTTCTGATTGAGCAGCGCCGAATAGGCATGGCCGAGATGCAGTTCGCCATTCGGGCTTGGCGCGAAGCGGAATGTCAGGAGTGTCATCCTTGGGCGGCAATCGGGTTGTGCGGCGCTTTCGCCAGTTGCTACTTTGAGCCTGATTACGAATTGCCATTTTGCGCTGGGAACAAGCAAGCATGCAACGCATCGCCACGCTCGACGACATCTCGCAAGGGCTCGACGCGCTCTGCCTGCTCGACCCGCGGCTTACAAAGGTGCGCGGCATTGCCGGCGAGGTGCCGCTTCGGCTCTCCGAGCCGGGATTTAGAAGCCTTGCCTCGATTATCGTCTCGCAGCAGGTTTCCCGCGCCAGCGCCGACGCCATCTTCGGGCGGCTGACAAAACTCGTCGACCCATTGACGCCGCAAGCCGTCCTTGCCGCCGACGAAGCCATTTTTCGCGAGGCCGGACTGTCGCGGCCGAAGCAGCGCGGCCTGATCGCCGTCGCTCAAGCGGTGGTCGATGGCCTCGACCTCGATCATCTCTGCTTACTCGATGCCGCGGAGGCGATCACGGCCATGACCAAGGTGTCGGGCATCGGCACGTGGACGGCCGAAGTCTATCTTTTGTTCGCCGCCGGCCACCCCGATGTCTTCCCGGCAGGCGACGTTGCCCTGCAGAGCGCGGTCGGTCACGCGCTCGGCATCGACCCGCGTCCGCCGGAGAAAACACTGATCCAGCTCGCCGAATCATGGAGCCCGTGGCGAGGTGTCGCATCGCGGCTTTTTTGGGCGTATTATCGCGAATTGAAGGGCAGGGACGCCGCACCCCCTGCCTAAATCCGCAAAAAAGCATGAAAATCATCCATTTTTGGCACTTCGTTTGATCGACAAGCCGCTTCACATCCCTGTCATGTCGGGCTTACAGTATCCGCGCCGACCGGTTGTAGAGCCAAGGAGGTCAATGACGTGACGGTTGCCGTATCTCCGGATGGGCTTCCAGCGCTGGTGCTGAACGCGGATTACCGTCCGCTCAGCTATTACCCCCTGTCGCTCTGGTCGTGGCAGGATGCCATCAAGGCGGTGTTCCTCGAGCGGGTGAATATCGTCGCCGAATACGAGCATGCCGTGTCGTCGCCGACCTTCTCGATGAAGCTGCCGAGCGTCGTCAGCCTGAAGGCCTATGTGAAGCCATCGCGGCATCCGGCCTTCACCCGCTTCAACGTCTTCCTGCGCGACCGTTTCCAGTGCCAATATTGCGGCACGCCGGAGGATCTGACCTTCGACCATGTCATTCCCCGCCATCGCGGCGGCGCGACGACATGGGAGAATGTCGTCGCCGCCTGCTCGCCCTGCAATCTAAGGAAGGGCGGCATGATGCCTGCGCACGCCAAGATGTGGCCGCTGCAGAAGCCCTTTCAGCCGACGGTGCATGATCTGCACAACAATGGCCGCCTGTTCCCGCCCAACCACCTGCATGAAAGCTGGATGGATTATCTATACTGGGATGTCGAACTGGAACCTTGAGATCATCCGATAATTCGGGAGGCTGGCCGTCTGAAGCGATTTTCTGCGCTTCCGGTGCTCACGTACTTTAGTACGCTCCGCTCCGGTTCTCGAAAATCACTTCATACGACTCAGCCTGCCGAATTCTTGGATGATCTCGCGCCGCGCTAGATTAATCTCGGGCGAGTGCGCCGCGGAAGGCGATGACCGCCAGGACAAGGCTGGCGATTGCGTTCCAGCCGGCCAGCGACAGGCCGAGGATGCGCACGGCCGCCTTGTCGCAGGAGGGCGGCACGAATTTGTCGAGCGCGTCGAGCACGCCCTTGCCGCCGGTGTCGACCGGTCCGGCAGCCGCGGCACAATCGGTCGGCCCCGCCCACCACGCCCATTCGACGCCGGAGTGATAGACGCCGAGATAGACGCCGTAGACCATCAGCAGGCCGCCGACGGCCAGCAGGCCGCGTGTCAGCCAGGCCGGCCAGCGCAGCGCCGACGACAGCACCGCCAGCAGCATCAGCGGCACGCCGATATAGTAGGGGGTGCGTTGTTCCAGGCAGAGCTTGCACGGGATGTAGCCACCCAGATACTGGAAGGCCAGCGCCGAGCCGACGGTGGCGGCCATGGCGACGGCGAGGAACAACGCCGTCCGCATGCGTTGGCGTCCAATGTCGGCATTCACGGTCGCTGTCATCGATCTATCGTCCGTTCTCTCAGAGCAAAGGATGTTCAACTTGAACATCCTTGCGTCACATGGCGTATTTGACGACGATATAGAGCGAAATCAGGGCAGCGGCGGCGGCGCCCGCAATCAAGCCGAGGCGCTTTTCGATGAATTCGCGGATCGGTTCGCCATAGCGGCGCAGCAGCCAGGCCAGGAACAGGAAGCGGGCGCCGCGCGCCACGATCGCCAGCACGATGAACAGCAGGAGATTGACGCCGATCACGCCGGACAGGATCGTCACCACCTTGATCGGCGGCAGATGGGCGAGGCCGGAGGTGATCAGCATCAGGATGATGAAGCCGACTCCCGACGAGACGCGCAGCGCCTCGAAGTCGTCATACTTGCCGTAGAATTCGAGGATCGGCTTCGCCACCGCGTCATAGGCATAGTGGCCGATATACCAGCCGGCGATACCGCCCAGAACGGATGCCAGGGTGGCGATCAGCGCGTAGCGATAGGCGCGGTCCGGTCGCGACAGCGCCATCGGCAGGTAAAGCACGTCGGCCGGCACCAGGAACACCGAGCTTTCGACGAAAGCGATGAAGGCCAGCCACCATTCGGCGGATTTCTTTGCCGCCAGCGACAAGGTCCAGTCGTAAAGTCCGCGAAGCATTGGTACCCCTATGACGTGCGCTGCCTGTCTAGAAAGATTTTTCGCGCCGCACAATGGCCGCAGCTTCACGAAATCGAAGGCTGGGGTTGAGCGAAGGCCGGGATGTCGGGAATTGGCCAGTTGACGAACAGGCCTCCGACCGTATAGTCCGCGCCCATCCAGGCCGCCCGGCCTGAGCCCCTATGGCGGAATTGGTAGACGCGCTCGACTCAAAATCGAGTTCCGCAAGGAGTGCTGGTTCGATCCCGGCTAGGGGCACCATTTCCCACCCGAGGCACCTTGAAAGCTCGGTTCGGCGCTGCTGGGATAACCACCATCGAGGCGCGGGCCTTCCCGACACCATCGGACCGCGTAGCTCGGGTCGCTATCACATCGGCCCCGGCACCATCTTGGTCGGCTGCTCCGGCATCGGAAACGCATAATTTTCGCATTTCACGTCGGGGTTCGTCGGGCTGAACATTCCGAGCGGGTTGTCCTTGAACAGCCAGGCATGAAGATCGTAGTGGTAGAATTCCTTCGGAATTAGCGGATAGTGCCCCTCCATCGGCCCCTGGAATGTCTGTCCAAAGAGTGTCGGCGGCTCCTTGGTGTCAGGCGTCAGCGGTGCAAGCCATTCCACGGCCACCAGGCGCAAGCCGCCGTCGACCGGCTCATAGATAAGGACATTGGGGCGCGTCGGATCTGGTGTCGGGCTGACGCTCGCGACGTTGACGAAATGAATGCCCATCGCGCCCTTCGGGTAATCCATAGCCCCAGCCACTTTTTCGCCGCTGTAATAAACGCATCCGACCGTCGACAGATAGAGGTCGCGGATGGCGGCCTTGTAGTCTTCGTACTTGGTTAGCGATTCTTTCAGGGCATCGATCTCGGCCTTGTCAGGCTCGGCGGCCTGAGCTGCGGCCGCGGTCAGACAGCCGCCGACAAGGCCGATCAAAGCGAGAACACTGCGACGCCTGAAGTGAGTTGTTTTCGTCATGCATTCCTCCCAGTTTTTTGTTGGCCGGCAGACCGAGGCGGCAATAATGCTGGTTGCGCGGCCGAGATTATCGCCGATGCTAATCCTTTCCGCTGGTTGGGAGAATTAACCCTCATGACCTAGGCCCTCAGCACAGTGATTTGGCTCTTTGACGGAGCCTCAAAGGGACTGCGGACAGGTCGTTGGCGGCCGACGTTCGCTGCTGATTGGCCCGACCTGTCAAAATCACTGTGTCGAGGAACTAGGCCCTAGCAGGATCACCGCCGTCCCAACAGGCTCTTCATCCGGTTGCGCAGGATGCGCGCCATGTTGCGGGTTTCGCGGTAGAGGTGAAGCTGCGACGCCGCCTGGCGGGCGAGGCGGTCGGCGTCCGGCGTCAGGCCGATGACCAACGTGCCGATCGGCCGGCGCTCCATCCATAGCCGGCTCATCACCGGATGGTCGGGCACCGCGCAGGAATCGCTCATCATGATGTTGGGATCGTCGAGATGCTGACTGGTCACCTCGATCATCAAGAGCGTGCCCGGCGAATAGGCGGCGAGCGTCTCGTCATAGGCCGTCTTCCAGGTGTAGGCGACGCCGGCCTCGACGAAGACGACCAGGCAAGCGATGGTGCGGCCGTCGAGCGTCAGCGAATGGATGCGGCACAGATCCTGTTCGGCCAGCCGGTGCACGGCTTCGCGGGCAAAGGCGGCGCGGTAGCGGTCGATGGCCATGGCGGTACGCTCGCGGCCTTTCCAGCCGGCAGCCTCGAGCGTCAAGAAACGTTCGATGGCATGGCGGATCTCATCGGCTCCGCGCGCCACGAGATGCTCCAACCGGCCCAGATCGGCAAGGCGGCGCTTCAGGCGGCGGAACTCGCGATAGTGGTGCGAGCGCAGCGAGGCCTTCAGATATTCATCGCCGTCGAGCTCGCTTTCGAGCATCGGGCGTTCGGCCTTGCCGGTGGTGACCAGCGTCAGGCCACGCGTCTCGGCGACCGTGGCCAGCAGGCTGGCCACCGGGCCGTCGAGACGGATGTCGGGCAGGACAAAGACTTTCGGCAGTTTGAGGTGCGGCCGCGACAGCATCGAGAAGAAATCCTCGACGACGCCGACGGGGTCGTCACGGTCGACCAGCGGCGTGCCGATCGGGCCGAACGGGCTCGACCATGTGCGCATGACCCGCACGCCGAGCGGCACCGCCGGCCGCTCCACCGAGAACGGCACCAGCAAGCGCAGCCGGTTGCGGTATTCGTCGCCGTCGCGGATGACCGCCAGCCGCACCTCCCGGTCTTCCAGCCTCGGCATGGCAGGCGCCAGGAAGCGCGGATTGAAGAAGACGTTGGGCTCGATCGTGCGGGTGCAGAGATAGTCGAGCTCCTCGACCAGATCGAAGCCGGCGGAGGCCGGGTAAATGGCCAGTTTGCGCTCGGGCCGGTCGTTGGCCAAGAGTTCGATATGGGCGGGATCGGCTTCGCGGGCGAGCCCTGCGAGGCCGGACACCATGGCGCCGGCCGGGCCGCCGCTGGTTTCCTCGAGCAACGGGACAGCGGCCATCACGCGGCTCCTTCGGCGGCTACGAAAATGGCCATGACGATGCCGAGCTTGCGCCAGACCGTGAAGGACAGCGCGCCGGCCTCGAAGATCATCGCAAAGGCGGTGGCCATCGCCGCGCCCCACAAGCCGAAAAGCGGGATCAGCACCAAATTGAGGCCGATGTTGAAGGCCAACGTCATGGCGTAGACGGCGGCGCAGATGTTCTGGTTGCCGCTCATGGTGAGCAGGCTTTCGCAAGGGCCGACGGCGGCGCGGGCGACGACGCCGAAGACCAGCAGGAACAGCAGCGGATAGCCGGCGCTGAATTCAGGCCCGAACAAGCTCAGCATAGGCTCGCCAAGCACCAGCACCATCAGCGCCATGAACAGCGACGGCCAGAAGGTCCAAGACACCGTTTCGCGGGCGAAGGCGGCGAGCTTTTCCGGCTCACCATGGGTGAATTGCGCATAGCGTTGGGCGACGCCGGCCTTGACCGCGAAATAGACGAAATGCACCAGCGCCAGCGTCTTGACCGTGGCGAAATAGACGGCAACGTCGTTGGGGCTCATATAGGCGCCGACCATCAGCACGTCGGCATTGGTGAGCAGGAAGAAAAAGCCTTCGACCAGGAAGATCGGCAGCGACACGAGGAACCACTGCGCGAAATGCACCTTCCTCGGCCCGGCCGGGATATTCCTGTCCATGCGCGCCGTGACGCCGATGAGCTGACCGAGCGTGGTGGCATAGGCGGCGGCGATCGAGGCGAAGATCGCGGTCCTGGCGTCGGGCGCAAAGCCCAGTAAAAGCATCAGCGCCATGAGCGCCAGGATCAGCACCGGCCGCACCAGATAAGTCGGCGCCAGCGCAAACAGCGCCCATGAGTTGGCCCGCGCCAGCCCCTGCAGCAGGTCGGACATGGCGATCATCGGCATGCAGATGAGGCCGAGAATGAACGGCACGACATAGTAGTTTTCGATAAAGGGCGAGAGCAGCCAGACGCCGAGCGCGCCGAGGCCGGCGATCGCGGTCGAAGCAACCAGCACGAACAGGCGGCTGGTTAGCACGATGCCGCGCAGCTCGGCCAGCATGTTGCGCTCGCGATATTCGGGAATGAAGCGGATGACCGAGGTGTGAAAGCCGAGGCAGGCGAGATTGCCGACGATGACCGTCGTCACCCAGACGAGGACGAAGATGCCGTATTCGAACGAGCCCATCCAGCGCGCCATCAGCACCTGGCTGACGAAGGCAATGACGGCGCTGACGATGCGGATGGAGAAGGCGATCAGCGACATGCGGCCGGCTTCGCCGCGCTCGTCGGCGGTGAACAGCACGGCGTCGATACGGCCAAGCAACGGCTTTACGCGCAGCGCAAGGCGCTGCGGCAGGAACCGCCCGGCTGTCGTCGCCGCGGAAAAGCGCACCCACTACTCTCCGTTTTCCGCCTCTTTTCAGGGGCTCGGTGTAGCGAGAACACATTAAGAAACGGTTGGGTGGGCTTCCTTCGGCGCCAGGAGTCGCCAAAGAACCTGACGGTCGAGATAAAAAAATTTGTAGTCTGATGTCGGCGGGACAGCGCCCCCCTCTGGCCGCCTGATATCTCCCCCCTCAGGTGGGGAGATTGGCTACTCGCGAACGTCCGCGCCGCCCCTCATCCGCCCTTTGGGCACCTTCTCCCCGTGAACGGGGAGAAGGGAAGTGGGTGCTTACGCAAACGCCCCGTGGCAGTGCTTGTACTTTTTCCCCGACCCACACGGGCAGGCCTCGTTGCGGCCGACCTTGCCCCAGGTGGCGGGGTTGTTCGGGTCGCGGTTTTCGGGGGCGACGATGGTGTTGGTCTCCTGCCGAACCAGAAGCCCCGTCTCGCCGCCGTTGAAATCGTCTTCGCCGGTGGTGCCGTCGATATGGCTGCCGAACATGTCGGGCGCCTCGGGCGGCGGCGCTTCGGCGGCCTGGCGGACCAGCTCGACGCGCATCAACTGCGCGGTGACGGCCTGGCGCAGATTGCCCAGCATTGCCTGGAACAGCTCGAACGCCTCGCCCTTGTATTCCTGCAGCGGGTCGCGCTGGGCATAGCCGCGGAAGCCGACGACCGAGCGCAGATGGTCGAGGTTGACGATGTGCTCGCGCCACAGATGGTCGAGCGTCTGCAGCACCACGGAACGCTCGACATAGGTCATCACGTCGGGGCCGAAACGCTCGGCGCGCTCCCTGGCGGCATTCTCGGCGGCCTGGGCAATGCGTTCGCGGATGTCGTCCTCGGCAATACCCTCTTCCTTGACCCAATCCTCGATGGGCAGGTCGAGATTGAGAAATTCGGCGACCTCGGCTTTGAGGCCGGCGACGTTCCACTGCTCGGCATAGGCGTTTTCGGGAATAGCCTTGGCGACGATCTCGTCGATGACACCCTCGCGCATCTCGGCGATCATTTCGGGGAGGCCTTCGCCGTCCATCAGTTCGATACGCTGCTCGAACACCACCTTGCGCTGGTCGTTCGAGACATCGTCATATTTCAGCAGGTTCTTGCGGATGTCGAAGTTGCGGGCCTCGACCTTCTTCTGCGCCTTTTCCAGCGCCTTGTTGATCCAGGGGTGGATGATCGCCTCGTCTTCCTTGAGGCCGAGCTTCTGCAGCATGCCGTCCATGCGCTCGGAGCCGAAGATGCGCATCAGATCGTCCTGCAGCGACAGGAAGAATTTTGAGCGCCCGGGATCACCCTGGCGACCTGAGCGGCCGCGCAACTGGTTGTCGATGCGACGCGATTCATGGCGTTCGGTGGCGAGCACGTAGAGGCCGCCGGCGGCCAGCGCCTTTTCCTTCAGCCGCTGCACGTCCTCGCGGATTTCCTTTTCCTTGGCCTCGCGCTCGGGACCGGCCGGCATGTCGGTCAGTTCCTCGGCGATGCGCATGTCGGCATTGCCGCCGAGCTGGATGTCGGTGCCGCGGCCGGCCATGTTGGTGGCAATGGTGATGGCGCCGGGTTTTCCCGCCTGGGCGACGATCGCCGCCTCACGCTCGTGGTGGCGGGCGTTCAGCACCTCGAAACCCTTGAAGCCGTCCTTGCGCAGACGCTCGGCCAGCTGCTCGGATTTCTCGATCGAGGTCGTGCCGACCAGCGTCGGCTGGCCCTTGGCGCTCGCCTCCCTGATCTCCTTGACGATCGCCTTGTACTTCTCTTCGACGGTCCGGTAGACCTCGTCGTCCTCGTCAATACGGATGACCGGCAGATTGGTCGGGATCTCGGTGACGTCGAGATTGTAGATGTTGCCGAATTCCTCGGCCTCGGTCAGCGCCGTTCCGGTCATGCCGGCGAGCTTCTTGTAGAGGCGGAAATAGTTCTGGAAGGTGACGGAGGCGAGCGTCTGGTTCTCCGGCTGGATCGCCACATGCTCCTTGGCTTCGAGTGCCTGGTGCAGGCCTTCCGAATAACGGCGGCCCGGCATCATGCGGCCGGTGAATTCGTCGATGATGACGATTTCGCCGTTGCGCACGATATAGTCCTTGTCCTTCTGGAACAGCTGGTGCGCCTTCAGCGCATTGTTGACGTGGTGGACGATGGCGACGTTCTCGACGTCGTAGAGCGACTCGCCCTTGAGCAGGTCGGCGTCGCGCAAAAGGTTTTCGAGCTTCTCGGTGCCCTCCTCGGTGAAGATCGAGGTCTTCTGCTTTTCGTCGATCTCATAGTCGGCCGGCTCGAGCTTCAGCATGAAGGCATCGATGGTGTTGTACATTTCCGAGCGGTCCTCGAGCGGACCGGAAATGATCAGCGGCGTGCGCGCCTCGTCGACCAGGATCGAATCGACCTCGTCGACGATCGCGTAGCTGTGGCCGCGCTGCACCATCTGGGCGCGCTCGAATTTCATGTTGTCGCGCAGATAGTCGAAGCCGAGCTCGTTGTTTGTGGCGTAGGTGACGTCGGCGGCGTAGGCGGCGCTGCGTTCCTCGTCGGACAGGCCATGGACGATGACACCGACGGTAAGGCCGAGGAATTTGTAGACGCGGCCCATCCATTCGGAGTCGCGCGTGGCCAGATAGTCGTTGACGGTGACGACATGGACGCCTTTGCCGGCGAGCGCGTTGAGATAGACGGGCAGTGTGGCGACGAGCGTCTTGCCCTCGCCGGTGCGCATCTCGGCGATGCCGCCATTGTGCAGCACCATGCCGCCGATCAGCTGCACGTCGAACGGGCGCATGCCGAGCACGCGGCGCGCCGCCTCGCGCACGGTGGCGAAGGCCGGCACCAGCAGATCATCGAGGGAGGCGCCGTTGGCGACGTCCTGGCGGAATTTTTCCGTGCGGGCCGTCAGCTCGGCGTCGGAGAGCGCCCGCATCTCGTTTTCCATGGCGTTGATCGCCTCGACGCGCGGCCGGGTCGATTTGACCCGACGATCGTTGGAGGAGCCGAAAACCTTACGGGCGAGACCGCCAAAACTGACCATTCAATGGTCCTTTCGATAGCATTCCAAGTCGTTGCGACGGGTGCCGGCCGGCCCCATCAAATCCACGTGAAACGCGGACACACGCAAGTAGCGCCCGGAAAACGGTTCTGGACGCAAAGTCGTTGGACAGATAAGAGGGGGCTCAATCGATGTCAACGCCGCGCTCGCCCTGTCGACCGCGCCAAATTCCGCCACAATCTGGCTGGTCTTGAAGCCATCCCGCTCTAGCTATCCCCCATTGGAGTTAATCGTATGTCCTTATCGTTCCGCCGCGCGTCGCTCGCCAGCCTCGGCCTGGCATTCGGGCTGTCGGCCCTGTCGCTGTCGCCACTGATGGCGCAGGACACCGCCCCCGCCCAACCAGCCCCCACCCAGCCGGCAGCACCTGTCGATCCGAACGCCGTGGTCGCCACGATCAACGGCCAGAC
>NZ_SUEO01000476.1 GCF_004962925.1 Mesorhizobium sp.
TCGCCGTGCTTGCAGCGCGCGAAGCCATGCGGCAGGCCGGACTTTCCTGCGACGAGGGGAATGCCCATCGCTTCGGCGCGACAGTGGGCGTCGGATTTACCGGTTCATACGCAACAGAACAAACTTACCGCTCACTGCTTTTGGGTAGCGCAATCCGTGCTGAACTCTTCACTGGAGTAAAGGTGATGCCCAGCGCCGCTTCCGTCCATCTTAGCTTGAGCCTCGGCTTGCGCGGGCCGGTCTTCGGGGTGACCTCCGCATGTGCCTCGGCCAACCATGCGATCGCCTCGGCGGTGG
>NZ_SUEO01000477.1 GCF_004962925.1 Mesorhizobium sp.
TACCAAAACCGGCAAGGACTGGACGCGCAAATATCTGGGCATCGTGGAAGCCGCGAGGGAGATCGCCGTCGAGAACGCCATCATCGACGGCGAGGCTGTTGTCACCAACATTGCCGGCATGCCCGACTTCAATGCGCTCCAGAATGCTGTCCACAACAATCCCTATGCCATGTATCTCTGCGCCTTCGACATTTTGCACCTGAACGGCCAGGATCTACGCGACATCGGCTGCAAGTCGCGCCGCGAAATTCTCTCCGGCATCATCAAGCCGAACCGCCGGATCCAGTTCAGCGAGG
>NZ_SUEO01000478.1 GCF_004962925.1 Mesorhizobium sp.
CAAACGCCTGATAGACCGGAATGATCGCGCTCTGCGGGATGCCTGCTTCCAACGCCGCCGCCACGGCTCTATCAATGTAGTTGAAGTCCACCGCAGTCGTGCGCACCGGATAAGGGTTTATTCCGTAATAATCGATGCCGGTGTTGGCAGGATTATAGGTATTGGAATAATCCGAATCTGCGAACGATCCCATGTCCATCAGGGTGATAAAAGTCTTGGCGCCCGGAAAATGGGCATGGATCCAGTCGGATTCCGCCTTCAGGTTGGCAGCGCTCACTTGGGTATGGTATTTGC
>NZ_SUEO01000479.1 GCF_004962925.1 Mesorhizobium sp.
GTCGACGTCATCAATTCGGGCACGCTGACCACGACCGGCGCTTTCTCGTCGGGCATCATCGCCCAATCGATCGGCGGCGGCGGCGGCATTGGCGGCTCCAGCACGGCCAAGTCCTATAATGTCGGCGGCAGCAGCCAGACCAGCGTCAACGTGAATATGGGCTTGGCTGGACATGGTGGCGGCGCCAGCGAAGCCAGAAAGGTGACCGTCATCAATTCCGGCCTCATCACCACGCAGGGCTTCGGTTCGTCCGGCATCATGGCGATGGCGGTCGGCGGCGGCGGCGGTGTCGGT
>NZ_SUEO01000480.1 GCF_004962925.1 Mesorhizobium sp.
TGGCCGGGGCGGGATTTCGTCAGGTGACCATCCACACGACGACACAGAACATCCGGTTCCCCTCGTCAAGGGAATATGTGCGACTACAACTGGCAGCGACTCCGCAGGCTGGGCTGGTCAGCGGAATGGAGGCCGGACATCGGGACGCGGTCATCGCAGCGATCACGGGTGATCTAAGTTCTTTGCTGGCTATCTATTCAACTGGAGGGGAGCTGATATTCCCCCAAGAGGCTCACGTCTTGCTCGCACGCAAATAGCGCAGCTGATGTGGCGGTCGTCGACGTAGGTCAGGAC
>NZ_SUEO01000481.1 GCF_004962925.1 Mesorhizobium sp.
CAACCGGCACGCCACAGCGTCGTTGGTGGCGAAACTCGCCGGCGATGCCCTGTTCGTCGATATGGGCTCCACCACCACTGACATTCTCGCCATCAAAAATAGCGCCGTCGCCAATGACGGCTACACCGATGCCGGACGGCTGCTGAGCGGCGAACTGGTCTATACCGGCTTCACCAGGACGTTCCTGTTCGGTGTGGCCTCGTCGGCCCCCGTCCGTGGCAGGCTGACACCGCTGATGAACGAATATTTCGCCTCGATCGCCGACGCGCACCGGATCCTCGGGG
>NZ_SUEO01000482.1 GCF_004962925.1 Mesorhizobium sp.
GCGCGGACCGGTCCGACGTAGTAGATCACGCGCCCCCGCAAATCGACGGGAAGGGGCTCGCCGGAATCGATCAGGTCAACCATTCGCTTGTGAGCGGCGTCGCGCCCGGTCAGCATCTTTCCGGATAGAAGAGGGGTTTCGCCGCATCGCCACGAGGATGTCTCTTCCTTTGTAAGCGCATCGAGGTCCACGCGCCGAACGTTGGTCGTGTGCAAGTCCTCACTATCTATCTGGGGCCATTCGGAAAGATCGGGCGGTTGAAGCTGTACCGGTCCCGAGC
>NZ_SUEO01000483.1 GCF_004962925.1 Mesorhizobium sp.
TCAGTTCCGCGTTCTCCTTGCGCAGGCGTTCCGCGAGCAGGTTCTTCAGTCGCTTGTTTTCTTCCTCGAGCGCGACCAGGTCCTTTAGATCGTCACCATCCGATGCAGGCGCGGCAGCCTTCTTCCAATGATAATAGGTCTGTTCTGATATGACGGCCTGCTTTACGGCGCTCTTATGAGTGGCGCCGCCACTGATCGAATTCTCGATCTGGGCGAGCTTATGGGCGCGCTCCTTTTCAGAGTATATCTTCCGCCCGGTCCGCACGGCCGCTGCTGATA
>NZ_SUEO01000484.1 GCF_004962925.1 Mesorhizobium sp.
GATGGCCGGCAGGCCAGAGGGGGGCGCGAAGGATCGCGGCGGGGCGAACTTTGCGAGCTCAGGCCGACATCGCCAGCGGCCTTGCGCTCTTGTTCGGGATCTGGATGTCGATATCCAGCGTCGACATCGTCTCGCCGCGCTCCATCGAGACCTGCAGATAATCCTGGTCGATCTGCACATGCCTGGCGATGACGGCCATGATCTCCTCGCGCAAGATGGAGACGAGATCGGGCTGGCTGCGGCTGCGGCGCTCATAGGCGAGCAGCAC
>NZ_SUEO01000485.1 GCF_004962925.1 Mesorhizobium sp.
CTTTCAGAGAACTTCGCCAAGGCCGTAGGCGCCTTTCAGGCGGCGAACGGACTCCATTCCGACGGCAAGCTCACTCGGGAGACCTGGAGCAAGCTCATAACAACCTCCGCCAACCCGGTGCTGGTCACCTATGAGGTGACCCGCAAGGATGTGCGCGGACCCTTCACCAAGCGTATTCCGGCTCGCATGGAGCGGATGGCCCGTCTGCGCCGGCTCGGCTATCGTAACGCGGTGGAGAAGCTGGCGGAGCGCTTCCATGTCAGCG
>NZ_SUEO01000048.1:0-6478 GCF_004962925.1 Mesorhizobium sp.
GATCACATGCCCTCGACGTTTGAAAATCCCCTTGCATCAACGGGGGCATCCACACCTGACGCTTGGTACCGGATGTGGAAGACGTTTTCCGACCCACCCCATCGCAGACTCTCGCCCAATGGACTCGCAGCGTGGCCCCCAATACAATCCCGGTCCCGTGGGCCTCCGAAGGCTGATGCATGACATGGCAGAAGAACGCGTCCAACGCCGCCTTGCTGCGATATTGGCAGCCGATGTGGTCGGCTACAGCCGCCTCATGGAGCGGGACGAGGCTGGGACCCTTGTTGCCATCAAATCCCGTCGCAAAGACGTCCTACAGCCACTGCTCGCCAAGCATAATGGCCGCATCGTCAAGCTGATGGGTGACGGGGTGCTGGTGGAATTTGCCAGCGCCGTGAATGCTGTCCAATGCGCGGTCGAGCTCCAGAGCGCGATGGCAGCTGCCAACGCCGACGTGCCCCAAGATTCCCGGATTGTGCTGCGCGTCGGAATCAACCTGGGCGACGTGATGGTCGAAGGCAGCGATCTCTATGGTGATGGAGTCAACATCGCGGCTCGGCTCGAGACCTTGGCCGATGCTGGGAGCATCGTCGTCTCTCGCACTGTCTTCAACCACGTCCGGGGTAAGGTGAAGCTCGGATTCGATGATCTCGGCGAGCGGCAACTCAAGAACATCGCCGAGCCGGTGCGGATCTACCGACTGCGGCCGGACCGCGAAGCGGCGATGGCGCGGCCGGCCTTGGCGCTTCCCGACAAGCCGTCGATTGCCGTTCTGCCGTTCACTAACATGAGCGGCGATCCGGAGCAGGAGTATTTCAGCGACGGCATGGTGGAGGACATCATAGCGGCGCTGTCCCGGGTGCGCAGCTTCTTCGTGATCGCGCGGAATTCGAGTTTCACCTACAAAGGCAAAGCGGTCAATGTGAAGCAGGTCGGGCTCGAACTCGGCGTGCGTTACGTGCTGGAAGGGAGTGTCCGCAAGGCGGGCAATCGGGTCAGGATCACGGGACAGCTCATCGAGGCGGAAAGCGGGAATCATGTCTGGGCTGATCGCTTCGATGGCAGTCTCGAAGACGTATTCGAACTGCAAGATGGGGTGACCCAGAGCGTGGTCGGTGCGATCGCTCCGAAGCTTCAGCGAGCGGAAATCGATCGCACGTCGCGAAAGCGAACCGAAGATTTGACTGCTTACGACTTTGTTCTGCGTGCCCTGCCGCATGCCTGGTCAGGGTCGCCCGAAAGGAGTGCAATCGCCCACGATCTCCTTCTAAAAGCAACCGCCGTCGATCCTTCTTATGCGTATGCCTACGCGATGGCGGCCTGGTCTTTGATGTTCAGCAAGAATTCGGGTTGGCGTTCTTGGCGGCCCGACCAGCAGGAGTTGTGTGTTCGGTTTGCCAGGGAAGCGCTCAAGCTCGATATGGAAGATCCAGCCGTACTGTGGGCATCCGCTACGGCGCTCGCAAGTGTCGTACACGAACATGAACATGCTCTCGAGCTGATCGAGCGCTCATTGGCAATCGACCATAATTCCGCACAGGCCTGGGCAGCAAAAGGTTGGGTGACTTCCTGGATCGGACTTGATGGGATCCCTTCGTTGGAAAGGGCAATGCGATTGAGCCCGTTGGACCCGCTGTTGTACCTTTTTCATGCCTCGATTGCTGAGTGCCATCTTGCGGCAAGAAGGCACGAGATGGCATTGGAATGGTCTCTCCGCGCCATGCGAGAACATCCAGAACCTCCTCCATTCGTGCGGCGGGTGCTCGCCGCCTCGTACGCTCGCCTCGGGCTAGTTGAAGAAGCGCGACGGGTGGTGGCAGGCATACTGGCGGAAAGCCCAAGCTTTACTGTGAGGACCTGGCTAGAGATAACCGCCCAGCGTGGTCCGCACGTCCAATACCTCGCTGAGAGCCTCCGTCTCGCTGGCCTCCCCCAGTGAGTAGGCATCGAGTCGCACGCGTCAAAGAAAAATCTCCAGTCGGACTCTTATGTCAAGCGGGACCACTAGCAATCAGGCAAACTGCCCAATCCGTCGGCGATGCGATGATTTTCGCGTCACTCGTGTGAATGCTCGAAGCCGCACAGCTCCCGCAAATGCCGGCCTTTTGGCACAATTCGGCTTGGCATGCTCCTTGCTTCGTTGATGGTGTGCAGAGCGTCTAGGGTTCCGGCCGCGACAAAGCGGTGCTGGTCCAAGAGATGCGACCGCCAGGGATGCACTGAGGCATCCGGCGGAACACGGCGGGCCAAAATCCCGGGAGAACCCTGCACGGGTTTGCTGGCGCGAACCTCTCCCGGATGCGCGCTCCGTAGGCCCCAACATAAAGTCCGGACGCAATCCGGATCGCGAACAGGGGTACGCAATGCTTCGCAAGCTGGCCGCAATCATCCTAGCCGCATCACTCAGCCTTCCCATCGTTTCCGCCGCCGAGGCGGCGCCCAAGAAAGACTTCAAGATATGCTGGTCGATCTATGTCGGCTGGATGCCGTGGGGCTATCTCTCCGACAGCGGCATCATGAAGAAATGGGCTGAAAAAAACGGCATCAATGTCGAGATCACCCGCATCAACGACTATGTCGAAAGCATCAACCAGTATACGGCCGGCGGTTTCGACGGCTGTTCGATGACCAACATGGACGCGCTGTCGATCCCCGCAGGCGGCGGCGTCGACACCACCGCCTTGATCATCGGCGACTTCTCCAACGGCAACGATGCCGTGATCCTCAAGGACAAGGCCGCGCTCGCCGACATTGCCGGCCAGAAGGTCAATCTCGTCGAGCTCTCCGTCTCGCATTACCTGCTGGCGCGGGCACTGGACACGGTCAAGCTCGCCGAGAAGGACATCACCGTCGTCAACACATCCGACGCCGACATGGTCGCCGCCTATGGCACCAGCGACGTCACCTCCGTCGTCACCTGGAACCCGCTGGTTTCCGAGATCGCCGCCATGCCGGGTGCTCGCAAAGTGTTCGATTCCTCGCAGATTCCCGGCGAGATCATCGACATGATGGTCGTCAACACCGAGACGCTGAAGGACAATCCAGCGCTGGGCAAGGCGCTTGTCGGCGCATGGTACGAAGCGATGGGCCTGATGACCTCGGACACGCCGGAAGGCAAGGCAGCCAAGGAGGAGATGGCCAAGGCGTCCGGCACGGACCTCGCCGGCTTCGACGCGCAGCTCGCCTCGACCGCGATGTTCTTCGACCCCGCCAACGCGGTCGAGTTCACCAACGGCGCCGAACTGCCGAAGACGATGGATCTCGTTCGCAACTTCCTGTTCAGCCACGGCATCCTCGGCACCAATGCGGTGAGTGTCGACATGGTCGGCATGAGCTTTCCCGACGGATCCACGCTTGGCGACGCCAAGAACGTCAAGCTGCGTTTCGATCCAGCCTTCATGGCCGAGGCTGCAACCGCAACGCCCTGACGCAGGCGCGATATGCTGGTCAAGGAAATGAGCGCCATGAATGCAATCTCCGAGGCGGGCGGGGAGGGCACGCGCCCTTCCCCACCAAGGCCGAAGGTGCGCCTTCGCATCATCAATGCGAAGGTCTCGCGCGGTGGCGCCTTGTTCCTCGGCGGCTTGCCGTTCTTGTTCGTGGCCATCGCCTATCTGATCGCCTCGACGCAAAGATTGGCGGTCAATCCCAGCGACAAGCTGCTGCCTTCGCCGGCACAGATGTGGTCGGCCTTCCTTGACCTGGCGACGGTGCCGGACAAACGCTCCGGCGACCTCGTCCTGTGGGTCGACACCTATGCCAGTCTCCTCAGGCTGTTCGCGGGCGTGGGCGTTGCCACGCTCGCAGCGCTTTCGCTTGGCATCGCCATCGGCTTCATTCCGCGGGTGCGAGCCTTCCTGCTGCCCTTCGTTACCGTCGTCTGCGTCATCCCTCCGCTGGCGCTGCTGCCGATCCTGTTCATCGCGCTCGGCCTTGGCGAAACGGCCAAGATCACGCTGATCGCCCTTGGCGTCGCGCCGGTGATGGTGCGCGACATCGCCAACCGGGTGATGGAGTTGCCGTCCGAACTGGTGGCCAAGGCACAGACGCTTGGTGGCAACAGCTGGACCATGATCTTGCGGCTGGTGCTGCCGCAAGTCATGCCGCGCCTCATCACCTGCGTGCGGCTGGCGCTCGGGCCGGCGTGGCTGTTCCTGATCGCCGCCGAAGCCATCGCCTCGACCGAAGGGCTGGGTTACCGCATCTTCCTCGTCCGCCGCTATCTCTCGATGGACGTCATCCTGCCCTATGTCGCCTGGATCACGCTGCTTGCCGTCATCACCGATTGGCTGCTGGTGCGGCTGTCGCGGGCGGTGTCCCCATGGGCGCATCCCGTGGAGGCCAGATGAGCCGCATCGTCGTCCATGGGCTGGAAAAGAGCTACGGCGATGCTCGCGTGCTGGAGCGGGTCAACGTCACTGCCGAAGCCGGCGAATTCCTGTCGCTGGTCGGCGCCAGCGGCTGCGGAAAATCGACGTTCCTGCGCATCCTGCTCGGCCAGGAGCAGCAGAGCAGTGGCGTCGTCATCGTCGGCGATGGGCCCATCATTCCAGAGCCGACGCCGCAGCGCGGCATCGTCTTTCAGCGCTATTCGGTGTTTCCGCATCTGACCTCCATCCAGAACCTGCAGCTGGTCGAAGATTTTCGCTCGGGCGGGCCGTTTGGCCGCGTCTTCGGCGCCAGGCGCGCAAACGCCAGGCAAGAGGCCGAAACCATGCTGGAACGGGTCGGGCTTGCTCATGCGCGCGACCTTTATCCGGCATCGCTCTCCGGCGGCATGCAGCAGCGGCTGGCGATTGCGCAGACCTTGCTTGGACGTCCGCAGATCCTGCTTCTCGACGAGCCGTTCGGTGCGCTCGATCCCGGCATCCGCGTCGAGATGCACGAACTGCTCACCGAGCTCTGGACCGAGCACGGCATGACGGTGGTGATGGTCACCCACGACATCGGCGAAGCCTTCAAGCTCGGCACCCGCGTGCTGGTCTTCGACAAGGTGCGCCACGATCCGCAGTTTCCGTCCGCTTACGGCGCGACGATCACCTACGACTTGAGGCTCGATCGCAAGACCCGGGCTTCCTCCCATCACTTGGCCAAGGTGGCCGCGATGGTCGGGACGACCCGGCCGGATACAGCAATGGCGACGACGGCGTCGTAACGGAGACCGTGCATGTCCAGAAATATCCCCGAACGCAGCCACCGCCGTGCAGGGCTCGTCGCCCGGGAGGCCAGGGAACGCTTCCACCACCCGGATTTCGACGCCCGCGGAACGCAGGGCTGGAAGTCGATCGAGGCCGAGGGAAAGCTGCCGGAAAGCGGCTGGCGCAAGGAGCAGCAATGGGCGCTCGACATGGGCCTGCCGGGATCGGAGTCGATCGTCGACAAGTCGATCCCGACATTCGCGCGCGGCGAGCTGCCGCATTTCGCCGGCATCAACACCTTTCTCAAGGCGCCCTATGTCGAGAACGTCCGCGATGTCGGCAAATATGATGCCGCCGTCATCGGCATTCCTTTCGACAGCGGCACCACTTACCGGCCGGGTACCCGCTTCGGCCCGCAAGGCATCCGCCGCATCTCGGCGCTTTATACGCCGTACAACTACGAGCTCGGCGTCGACCTGCGCGAACAGATGACGCTGTGCGATGCCGGCGACGTCTTCACCATTCCCGCCAATCTCGAAAAGAGTTTCGACCAGATCACCAAGGGCGTCAGCCATGTCGCCTCGTCCGGCGCGCTGCCGATCATGCTGGGCGGCGACCATTCGATTGGATTTCCCTGCGTGCGCGGCATCGCCGACGTGACCTCGAAACGCATCGGCATCATCCATTTCGACCGCCATATCGACATCCAGGAAAAGGATCTCGACGAGCGCATGCACACCACGCCCTGGTACTGGGCGACCAACCTGCCGAATGTCTCGGCGACCAATCTCGTGCAGCTCGGCATCGGCGGCTGGCAGGTTCCCCGCTACGGCGTCGCCGAGGCGAGGAAGCGCGGCACCAACGTACTCACCATTGCCGACATCGAGCAGATGGGGCTTGAGAAGGCGGCGGAAATCGCGCTCGAACTCGCATGGAAAGACACCGACGCCGTCTACATCTCTTTCGACGTCGACAGCCTCGATTGCGGCTTCGTGCCCGGCACGGGCTGGCCGGAGCCGGGTGGCTTCCTGCCGCGCGAGGCGCTCAAGCTGCTCGGGCTGGTGTCTGCCCCCGGCATTTGCGGGCTGGAGGTGGTCGAGGTTTCGCCGCCCTACGACACGTCAGACATTACGGCTCTGTTCGGCGTGCGCGTCGTCGTAGAGGCGCTCGGCTCGATGGTCGCCCACGGCAATCTCGGCAAGCATAAATCGATCATCGACAAACCGGTGAGTTTTTGACCATGCACGACGATCATCACCACCACGGCCATGACAATGGCGACGGTCACCATCACCATGACCATCCGCACGCCCTCGGCCACAACGGACCCGCGGGCAAGC
>NZ_SUEO01000048.1:6488-21419 GCF_004962925.1 Mesorhizobium sp.
CCGGCATACCGTTTGTCGGCGAGAGGGCGGACGGCGTGCGGCTTCATCTGCTGCGCGTCGAAACCGAGGATCTGGTCGATGTCGGCGCGGTCATGCCGCTCGTCGGCGGCACCGGCGTCGCCTATCACCCCTTGCCGGCGCTCCTGACATCGCACCGCCGCCGCCTCGCTTTCATCTATCACGATGGCAATGAGCAAAAGCCTCTCGGCTTCGCCGCGGCGCGCGCTCTTGCGGACCATTCCGCCGCTTCGCAATTCGCCGTTCCCGGGCACTGAAACCGGATCCCGTCACTCTCATCGAACAGGTACAACCATGAAAACACTAGCAAGACTTGGCACACTCTCAGCTCTCGCCGTCCTCGCACCGTCGCTGGCGTTTGCCCATAGCGGCGGCCCTCACGTCCACGGCTTTTTCGCCGGCCTCGAACATCCGCTCCTCGGCATGGATCATCTGCTCGCCATGGTCGCGGTCGGCATGATTGGCGCCCGCGCCGGCGGCCGCAGCATTGTCCTTGTGCCGCTGCTCTTTGTCTCGGCGATGGTCGCCGGAGCCTTGCTCGGCATGGCCGGCATCGGCCTGCCTTCGCTTGAAACCGGGATCGCGCTGTCGCTTGTGGTCTTCGGCGCCATGGTCGGCCTTGCCAAGCCTCTGCCGCTGGCCGCCGCGGCGGCACTGACGGCCTTGTTCGGCCTCTTCCACGGCAACGCCCACGGCCTCGAGATCCCAGAGAGCGCCGGCGGCGTCGCCTACGCCGCCGGCTTCGTGCTCGGCACATCGATGCTGCATGCGATCGGGGTCTTGTCCGTCCTTAAGCTCGCCCGTTGGCCGACGACGGTCCGCACCGCGGGTGTCGCTACCTCGCTGGTTGGAATGGCCATGGCGGCCCAAACTTTCTGAGCAGGGCGATCAACGCAGGCAGCCGGCAACAGAACTGGAAAGCAAATGAGCCAGAAATGGTTGATGAGGCTGCGGCGCATTCGGGACATGCTGCACCAGATCCTGAAAACCCGTGCCGAACGGCTTTGAGGGCGCGTTTTTCGCGTCCCTTCGGTCGGAATGACGTTCAGAACTCGAGCGCCTGCCTGAGTGCCGGACCGCTCCTGACGCGCAGATCGAGGTCGGCCTCGATATGGTCGATGTGGTGCAGCATCAGCGCGCTGGCGCGTTCGGAATTGCCATTTTCGAGCGCCTCGAGGATATTCATGTGCTCGCTGTGGCCACAGCTCGAGACGCCCGAGCGGCCATAAAGTGCGATCACCAGCGATGACCGCGCGACCAACTCCTCCATGAAACGCTGGAGGATGAGGTTTCCCGCGACCGACGCCAGCAGCAGGTGAAAATCGCCCGAAGCCTTGATCTCCGATCGTCTTGCGCTTGGTCCGCGTTCGGCGATGAAGCGGCCCTCCTCATCAAGCTGGGCCTTGAAGGCGACGACATGCGCCGGCGTCATGCGCCCGGCCGCGGCGATTGCGATGCCGGGTTCGATCAGCCGGCGCGAAGCAAAGACCTGGCGCGCTTCCTCCGGCGACGGATTGGCGACGAAGGCGCCGCGATTGCGCTCGGTCCGCACCAATCCTTCGAAGGAGAGCATCTGCAGCGCCGCGCGGGCCACGGTGCGGCTAACGTCGAACAGAATGCCGACCTCGCCTTCGGACAGCTTGGTTCCGGGCGCCAGCCGGCGATCGACGATCGCGTCGCGCAACTGGTCGCGGATCGCTTGGGCGCGGTCCTCGTTGGCATTGTCGACAGCAGGGAAGGTCTGGTCGGCTATATTCATGATGGTGGTCCCTGCACCTTTCTACCCTGAATCGGGTCGCGTGCACGAGGGCCAAAGTGAATACGATATCAGGAAAGATTGCATACGATTTTTGCGAGAATCGCCCGCTATCGCCTATAATTTGTGCATTGCACAAGCATGCCGTTTCGGCGGGCAGCCGGGTGCAATCCTGATTTTCCCAAGGATTCAATCGCTTGAGGCCGAAGTGGGGCAATTGGCATGCATGATGCTTTGCTTAAGTTGAGCAGAGAGGAAGCTGGATGTCCAAAGCCGCCGAAATCGACATCGTGTCCGTTTCGAAAATCTATGGCGCAACGACTGCCGTCGAAGACATCAGCCTGAAAATTCCCGCGGGAACCTATTGCTGCCTGCTCGGCCCATCCGGCTGCGGCAAGACCTCGACGCTGCGCATGATTGCCGGACACGAAAGCATATCGAGCGGTGATGTGCGTCTGGGCAATATTGTGGTCACCGACCTGCCGCCGGCCAGGCGCGGCACCGCTATGATGTTCCAGTCCTACGCGCTGTTTCCACATCTCGACCTGATCGACAATGTTGCGTTCAGCCTCAAGATGAAGGGCGTCGGCAAGGAGGAGCGCCGCGCCAAGGCGCTCGTCATGTTGAAGCTGATGCAGATGGAAGCCTATGCTGGCCGCCGCCCGGCGCAGCTTTCGGGCGGACAGCAGCAGCGCGTCGCTCTGGCCCGGGCGCTGATCACCGACCCCGAGGCGCTGCTGCTCGACGAGCCGCTATCGGCGCTCGATCCGTTCCTGAAGATCCGGATGCGGGCCGAACTGAAAAAGCTGCAGACGTCGCTTGGCATCACCTTCGTTCACGTCACCCATAGCCAGGAGGAGGCAATGGCTTTGGCCGACCTGATCGTGGTGATGAACGACGGCCGCATCGAGCAGGCGGCGCATCCGCGCATCGTCTTCGAGCGGCCGGCCACCGCCTTCGTCGCCCGTTTCATGGGCGATCACAACGTCGTCTCCGGCCGCGTCAGCGGCAGCCGCAACGGCATGGTTGTCTTCGACGTTCCTGGTGGCGCCTCGCTTGCGGCAAGCGGGCAGGGCAGGGCGATCGGCGCGCCGATCGATATCGCCATTCGCACCGACCATGTGCGGATCCGCGGCTCGACCGTGAAGCTCTCGGTCAATGGCGCCGGCATCGAGGATTTCACAGTGATCGTCGACGACACCAGCTTCTTCGCCAAGCCGGTCGCCGTCGGCGACGCGGTGCCCATTGCCTGGGACGCCGAGGACGCGATCGTCCTTGGCCATCTCGATTCCTGAACCAGAACAACCAATCAAAAAAGGGGAACTGACATGACCAACACCACCGACAAGAAGACAGGAATTTCCCGCCGCTCGCTGCTCAAGACCGGTGCCGCCGCCGTCGGTCTTGCCGCCGGTTCCGGCGCCATCACCGGCTTCCCGACGATCTGGGCGCAGAACCCGATCACGCTGCGCCAGTTCGGCACCGGCGTGTCCAACCTCAACGCCATCGCCGACAAGTGCAAGGCCGATCTCGGCATCACGCTGGAGATGACGGCGACCGACTCCGACGCCGCCGCCCAGCGCGCGGTTACCCAGCCGGACAGCTACGACATCGCCGACATCGAATACTGGATCGCCAAGAAGGTCTATCCGTCCGGCGTGATGCAGCCGATGGATGTTAAGAAGCTGAAATATTACGACAAGATCGTGCCGCTTTTCATCACCGGCAAGCTGACGCCCGACAGCGTCATTGCCCAGGGCACCGCGCCGCACACGGTCGGTTTCGTCGAGACGCAGGACGCCAAGACCTTTGCCAAGGAGCCGACCCAGTGGATGACGATGGTTCCGACCATCTACAATGCCGATACGCTCGGCATCCGCCCCGATCTTGTCGGCCGCGACATCACCACCTGGGCAGACATCATGGATCCGGCCTTCAAGGGCAAGGCCGCCATCCTCAACATCCCGTCGATCGGCATCATGGATGCGGCGATGATCATGGAAGCCATGGGCAACATCAAATATGCCGACAAGGGCAACATGACCAAGGAGGAGATCGACAAGACGATCGACTTCCTGATCAAGGCCAAGCAGGACGGCCAGTTCCGTGCGTTCTGGAAATCGTTCGACGAGAGCGTCAACCTGATGGCTTCAGGCGAAGTGGTCATCCAGTCGATGTGGTCGCCGGCGGTCGCCGCGGTCCGCTCCAAGGGCATCGCCTGCAAATACCAGCCGCTCAAGGAAGGCTATCGCTCGTGGGGCGGCGGCCTTGGCCTGGCAGCGCATCTCAAGGGCGCCGAGCTCGACGCCGCTTACGAGTATATCAACTGGTACCTGTCCGGCTGGGTCGGCGCCTATCTCAACCGTCAAGGCTACTACTCGGCCGCCATGGACACGGCCAAGCAGTTCATGTCCGAGGACGAATGGGGCTACTGGGTCGATGGCAAGCCGGCCAAGGGCGATATCCTGGCGCCGGACGGCAAGGTCATGGAAAAGGCGGGCGCCGTGCGTGACGGCGGCTCCTTCGTCGAGCGCATGGGCAAGGTCGCCTGCTGGAACTCGGTCATGGACGAGGACCGCTACATGGTGAGGCGCTGGAACGAATTCATCGCGGCGTAAGCACCTTCTTGCCTTCTCCCCTTGTGGGAGAAGGTGGCCGAGCGAAGCTCGGTCGGATGAGGGGTGTTGGATGGATCGCCAACGTTGAGTTTCTTCTAGCACCCCTCATCCGTCTTGGCGCTGCGCGCCAATCCACCTTCTCCCACAGGGGGAGAAGGAAAATGCGGCCTCAGTCGCATCGCCCACTTGGACCTAGATTTTGATGACCGTAGCGCTCGAACAATCCACGCACATTGCGTCCGCCAAACCCGCCAGAGGCCGCCGGCTCTCGATCAGCGCCCTCGTCCCCTACCTCCAGGCGACGCCACTGGCGCTGATCCTCGGCGCGTTCCTTCTGCTGCCGATCCTGATGATCGCCGTGGTCTCCTTCTGGGACTACGACTTCGCGGCGATGTATCCGGATTTCCTGACCACCAACTATGCCGATACGCTCGGCTCGTGGGTCACGTGGAAAACCTATCTGAACACGCTGAAATATGCCGCCATAGTGTGGGCGCTGACGCTGCTTATCGGCTTCTGGGTCGCCTATTTCCTCGCCTTCCATATCAGGACCATTGCCATGCAGATGGTGCTGTTCCTGGTCTGCACCGTGCCGTTCCTGACCTCCAACATCATCCGCATGATCTCGTGGATTCCGGTGCTTGGCCGCAACGGCCTGGTCAACTCGACGCTGATGCAGATGGGGCTGATCCCCAAGCCGATCGAATGGCTGCTCTATTCCGAATTCGCCGTGGTGCTGGCCATGGTGCACCTCTACACGCTGTTCATGGTGACGCCGATCTTCAACACGCTGATGCGCATCGACAAGTCCCTGATCGAGGCCGCGCGCGACGCCGGCGCTTCCGGATGGCAGGTTCTTTGGAACGTCATCATCCCGCTCGCCAAGCCCGGCATGGCGATCGGCACCATCTTCGTCGTCACGCTGGTGATGGCCGACTTTTCGACGGTGCAGGTGATGTCCGGCGGGCAGAGCGCCTCCGTCGCGCTGATGATGAAGAACCAGATGTCGCTGCTGCAATATCCGGCGGCCGCCGCCAATGCGGTCGTGCTCCTGGTGCTGGTGCTGTTGATGGTCGCGGGCATCCTGCGCATCGTCGACATCCGCAAGGAGCTGTGAAGCAATGAGCCACGAGAAACGCACCTTCGAATTCTACGTGCTGGCGGCCTCCTTCGCCCTTTTCGTGCTGTTTCTCTACGGCCCGCTTTCGGCGATTCTCATTCTTTCGTTTCAGGGCGAGAATGGCGGGCTGACGTTTCCGTTGAACGGCGTTTCGCTGCACTGGTTTGCCAATCTGTTCGAGCGCCAGGCGGTCGGCGATTTCGGCGGCAGCTTCAAACGCTCCTTCATCCTTGGCCTGATGGTGATGATCGTGACCGTTATCGTGTCGCTGCTTGCCGGTCTTGCCTTCCGCCAAAAATTTCGCGGCGCCACCGCATTGTTCTATCTGGCCGTCGCCAGCCTCGTCGTGCCCTCGATCGTCATCTCGCTCGGCATTGGCGTCGTCTTCCAGCAGGTCGGCTTCCGCCCCGCCTGGTACACGTCTGCCTTCGGGGCGCACCTGACCTGGACCTTGCCCTTCGGCGTGCTGATCATGTTCGCCGTCTTCAACCGGTTCTCGCCGGCCTATGAGGAAGCCGCGCGCGACCTCGGAGCGACCTCCTGGCAGACCTTCGCGCATGTCGTCCTGCCGATGATCGCGCCCAGCCTGATCGGTGTCGGCCTGTTCGGCTTCACCCTGTCTTATGACGAGTTCGCCCGCACGCTGATGACCTCGGGCACGTTCAACACGCTGCCGCTCGAGATCTACGGCATGACGACGAATGTGACGACGCCGGTGCTCTATGCGCTGGGCACCGTTACGACCGTGTTTTCCTTCCTGGTGATCCTGCTGACGCTCGGCGCAATCGTCTATGTCGGCCGTCGCCGGGCACGTATTTGAGAACCGCAGTGCAGATCCTCGTTGTCAATCCGAACACCACCGCCAGCATGACCGAAACCATTGCAGCGGCGGCGCGGCTCGTGGCCGGCGCCGGCACGGAAATCGTCGCCGTCACCTCGTCGATGGGTCCGGTTTCGATCGAAGGCTATTATGACGAGGCGCTTGCCGTGCCTGGCCTGCTGGTCGAGATCGCCGCTGGCGAGCGCTCGGGCGCGCAGGCCGCAATCATCGCCTGTTTCGACGACACCGGCCTCGATGCCGCACGCGCCATGGCCAACATTCCGGTCATCGGCATCTGCGAGGCGGCGCTCAGCATGGCCTCGTTCATCGCCCAGCGCTTCACCGTCGTCACCACGACCGAGCGCTCGCGCGTGCCGGTCGAAGGGCTGGTGCAACGCTATGGCATGGCGGGGCGGGCACGCGTGCGCGCTGCCGATATTCCGGTTCTTGCGCTTGAAGACCCGGCATCGGACGCGATCCTGAAACTGCGCGGCGAGATCGCGCGCGCACTCGAGGAGGACCGCGCCGAGGCCATCGTGCTGGGCTGTGCCGGCATGGCCGATCTTGCGGCTGCGCTGCAGCGGGAGTTCGGCGTTCCGGTCATCGACGGCGTCGGCGCCGCGGTCAAGCAGGCCGAGGCCTTGATTGCGCTTGGCCTGTCGACATCCAAGCGCGGCGCCTATGCAAACCCCTTGGCAAAGCCTTATCGTGGCGCATTGAAATCCTTCGCCCCCGGTATAGTTGCCGCTGAGTGATCGCAATGCGCCGAACGATCAGAACGCTCGCACTTGAAGAAGTGGAAACCCTTGTCGACTGGGCGGCAGCGGAGGGCTGGAACCCAGGCCTCGGCGATGCCGCAGCGTTCCACGCGGCGGATCCAGAAGGCTTCATTGGCGCCTTCGTCGATAGCGAGATGGTGGCCGGCATTTCGGCCGTGGCCTATGGCGACGATTTCGGCTTCATCGGCCTCTACATCTGTCGGCCGGACAGGCGTGGCGAGGGCCATGGCAAGGCGGTCTGGGACGCCGGCATGGCGCGGCTCGACAACCGCACGATCGGCCTCGATGGTGTCGTCGAACAGCAGGCCAACTACCGCAGGATGGGCTTTGCGCCGGTCTACCGGACGATCCGGTTCGTCGGATCGCCGGATGTTCCGGCAGCCGCCGACAGTGGTATTCGCGCCATAGGCCCGGAACTCTTGGCCGACGTCCTGGACTACGACAGCCGGTTCTTTCCCGCTCCGAGACGATCCTTCCTGGAACACTGGCTGCGCCCGCCGCACATGGCGCTTGCGATCGTCAGGGATGGTGCGATCGAGGGATACGGCGTCGCGCGCCGATGCCGGGACGGCTGCAAGATCGGCCCGCTCTTTGCCGACAGCCTGGATGCAGCGAGCCGTCTCTTCGCCGCACTCGCCAATGCTTCCGGACCCGGAAATATCCATCTCGACGTTCCCGAGACCAGTGGGGATTTTATAGCTCGGCTGACGTCCGCCGGCCTTCAACCGGGCTTCGAAACGGCTCGAATGTACAAGGGAAAGGCGCCGCAGCTCACGCAGTCCGGGGTCTTTGCGATAACGACCTTGGAGCTTGGTTGAGGCGTCGATTAGCGACCCTCATCCAGCCGGTCGCGCAGGATGCTTAGGGGAAGCAGCATGTTTGGCGCATGCCGCATCAGGCCGTGGAACGGGATCGGCGACGGCGGCGCAAACGGCAGCGGCAAGTCCTGCGGGTTCGCTCCATCAGCCCAATCCGCAAGCACCTTGCCCATTGCTGTGGTCATGGCGATGCCGCGCCCGTTGCAGGCAAAGCCCGCGATCAGGCCGGGCCCGAGATCGACGAGGTGCGGCAGGAAGTCGGGCTCCACCGCAGCCATCCCCGACCAGCTATATTCAAGCGGCGGGATCTCCGGGAGATCGAGATGCTTTGCCAGCCGCCGCCAGATCGCTTGCGGCACCCGCGCTTCGGCGCCTGGACCAAAACTATGCATGCCGCCGGTTATCAGCCGGTTTTCGCCATCGAAGCGGAAGGTGAAAAGATTGCGCCTGGTGTCGCCGACGCCTTGCCCGCCGGGAAGCAGGCGAGTGCGGTATTCGCGCGGCAGTGGAGCCGTTGCGATCTGGAAGATTTTCAGCGGGAAGTAGGTTCGCTGCAGCGTGCGGTTCAGCGGCCCGCCATAGGCGTTGGTTGCAATCAGCACCTTTCCGGCGCGTACCGAGCCCGACGCCGTCTTCAAAGCCCAGCCACCCCCTATGCGATCGATCGATACAACGCGCGTATGCTCAAAGATGCGCGCGCCGGCTTTTTCCGCCGCGTCGGCCAGTCCGCGCGCATATTCGACCGGATTGAGGACGCCGCCCGACCGGTCCATCCAGCCACCGACATAGCCGCGAACGCCGGTCAGGTCTTCGGTCGCCTGCCTGTCCAGCGCAACAGCCGGTCTTCCGCGCCTTGCCCATTGTTCGGCGCGCGATCTGGTTTTTTCGAGAGCGGCCTGTGAATGGGCCGGTTGTATCCATCCGCTCTGGACTGCATCGCATTTTATGCCGTGCCGCCTGATCAGGTCGAAGACGAGGTCGGCGCTGCCGGCCGCGAAATCGACAAGGCGATCGCCGCGTTCTGGTCCGAGCTGGGCAATGATATCGTCCGGGTCCCTTTTCGCGAAATTCGGCACCACGAAGCCGGCATTTCTGCCGGTTGCGCCCCAGGCGATGATTTCCGCTTCGAGGACGGCGACCGAGATGCCTTTCTCGGCGCTATGCAGCGCGGTCGAAAGGCCTGAGAAACCGCCGCCGACAATTGCCAGATCGACATCGAGTGCGCCTTCGAGCGCGGACCTGTCGCGGCGGTTGCGGCTGACGGCATGCCAAAGGGAAACGCCGGGTGACGCGGCAACGTCGATCATGACTTGGCGATGCTCTCGTCCGGAGCCTCTTTCGCGCGCTTGCCGAATCTTGCACGCCGCGGCCTGTCGCCAAACAGGCCGTTCGGCCTGACCAGAAGGATGACGCACAGCATCACGCCGATGGCGACGATCTGCAGCGAGGCGGCGCGGGCCTGCTGTTCCGGCGAGAACAAGACGCTGGTCAAGGCTCCCGATCCGGCCCATATCGCCCAGACCAGGATGCTGCCGATGACGGCGCCGATGTTGCTGCCCGAGCCGCCGACGATCAGCATCACCCAGACCTGGAAAGTCAGGGCCGGCAAATAATTGTCCGGCGCGATGAAGCCGGTGAAATGCGCCTGCAACGCGCCGGCCAGCGCCATGATGGCGCCGCCGACGGCAAAGGCCTGGACGCGGTAGAACCGTGCGCTTTTGCCCAGGGATATCGCGGCCCGCTCATCCTCGCGAAGCGCCTTCAACACGCGCCCCCACGGGCTGCGCGACAGATGCTCCAACGCAAGATAGACGATCAGCGTCACCATCGAGACGACGGCAAGGTTCGACAGGTTGAACAGCAAAGGCGTTTCGGCAAGGCCGCCGAAGGGACGCGGAATGAAGCCGATGCCGAAGGGGCCGCCGGTCAGTTTTTGGGCGTTGAGCGCCACCAGCTGCACGACGACGGCAACGCCGAAGGTGGTGATCGCCAGATAGTCCGATCTCAGGCGCAGCGTGGCGATGCCGGTGAGAGCAGCAGCGATGCCGCCCACCAGCATTGCGCCGAACCAGCCGACAAGGATCGGCAGGCCGAAGCCGCCGAGCCGCGCGGCATCGTCGGGCGTGGTCAGCAACGCCGACGTGTAGGCGCCGATGGCGACAAAGCCGGCGAGCCCGACATTGAAAAGCCCCGTCAGCCCCCATTGCAGGTTGAGCCCCAGCGTGACGAGCGAAAAGATCAGCGCGGTGGTCAGGAAAAAAGCGCCATAGCCGAGCAGATCCATCAACGTTCCCTCACTCCGAAAAGGCCGATGGGCCGCACGAACAGCACGGTCATCAGGATGATGAAGGAGACGGCCGCCCGCCATTCGGCGCCGATCAACTGCACCGCGCCCGCTTCCGCGAGACCAATGATCAAGCCGCCGAGAACGGCGCCAGGCACGCTGCCGATGCCGCCGAGGATGGCGGCCGCGAACATCGGCAGCAGCATGTCGAAACCCATGAATGGGCGGATCTGTATGAGAATGCCGATCATCACGCCGGCGACACAGGCTAGCGCCCCGCCGACGATCCAGGTGACGCGCACGACCTTGGCGACGTCGATGCCGACAATGCGGGCCAATGCCGCATTCTGGCTCAGTGCCTGCATCGAGCGGCCGGTCTGGGTGCGGGTCATCAGGAGATGCACGCTGAGCACCAGAACGGCGGTTAGCAGCAGCAGCGCGATCTGGTCGGGGGTGATGCGAATGCCGAAGCCGACCGGCATGGCGATCTGGATGGCTCGGCTGAAATAGGTCGGCCGCGAGCTGAAGATGAATTCGAGCAGGCTTCTCAGCGCCATCGAGGCGCCGAAGCTCGCCATCACCACGATGATCGCCTGGCCCTTGGCCCGCAGCCGCGCGAACAGCACCATGTCGAGCAGCAGCGCCAGCAGGCCGGTGATCGCCATGCCGATGACTACCGCGGCGATCAGCGGCCAGCCGAAGGAGAGGGGAGCGATCGGCGCGATCTTGCCGAACATCGCGCCAATCGCGCCGACGACGGCGAGCGTCGCATAGGCGCCCCAGGCCATGAAGTCGCCATGCGCGAAATTCGAGAAGCGCAGGATCGAATAGGTGAGCGTCACGCCGATGGCGCCGAGGCCGATCATCGAACCTGCCAGCAGTCCGTCTACGACAAATTGCAGGCTCATGCCGCACTTCCTTTGCCGGAGTGCCGGCCTCTTTCAGGATCGAGGCGGCGCTGGCCAAGGTAGAGTTCGGCGACCACCGGATCGTTCCAGAGCTCGGAGGCCACGCCCTCGTGCCGGTCCTTGCCCTCGACCAGCACATAGGCGCGATCGCCGATGGCAAGCGCAGCCTTGGCGTTCTGTTCGACCAAGAGAATGGTGACGCCGGATATGCGTATTCCGGCCAGCATCTCGAACACCATCGCCACGAATTTCGGCGACAGGCCGGCCGACGGCTCGTCGAGCACCAGCACCTTGGGATGGACGATCAATGCCCGGGCGACGGCCAGCATCTGCCGCTGTCCGCCCGAGAGGTTGCCGGCGGCCGTCTTGCGGTGACGGGCGAGATCGGGGAAGGCCGCATACATTTCCTCGATGCGGGCGGGGGTCTCGCGCGGTTTCAGGATGCCGCAGGCGACCTTCAGATTGTCCTCGACCGACATTAGCGGGAAGATGTTTTCGGTCTGCGGCACGAAGGCCAGGCCGAGGCGGACCATGGTGTGGGCGGGTGCGGCGGTGATATCCTTGCCGTCCAGCAGGACCGTGCCGCCGGTGACCGGGACAAGGCCGGCGATCGCCTTGATCAAGGTCGACTTGCCGGCGCCGTTGGGGCCGAGAACGACGACGATCTCACCCTTGCCGACGGTGATCGAGGCGCCGCGCACGATCGGCACGCCGGGCTCGTAGCCGGCTTCGAGGTTGCGGACATCGAGTACGGTTTGGCTCATGCCGCGCCTCCGAGATAGGCCTCGATGACGCGCGAGTCGCGCGCGACCTCGTCCGGAGTGCCTTCGCACAGAAGCTGACCGCTCGCCATGACCAGCACGCGGTGGCAGAGCCGCGTCACCATGTCGATATTGTGCTCGATCAGCAGGAAGGTGATGCCGCTCCTGTTGATGTCGCGAATGCGGTCGATGATGACTTCGAGCAGCGTCGCGTTGACGCCGGCCGCCGGTTCGTCGAGCAGGATGATCGCCGGGTCGGCCATCATGACGCGGGCGAGTTCGAGCAGCTTGCGCTGGCCGCCGGAAAGCACCCGCGCCGGTTCGTGTGCGAGGCGGGCAAGCGTGACGAGCTCGAGCAGCTCGATGGCTCTCGTCTCGGCCGTCCGCTCTTCGGCGGCGACCCGCCGGGGCGTCAGGAAATTGGCGAGCAGTTTTTCTCCGGCCTGTCCCTGCGCGGCCAGCATGACGTTTTCGATCAGCGTCAAGTTGGGCAGCGGCCGAGGAATCTGGAAGGTGCGGCCAAGGCCGCGGCCGATGCGGCGATGGGCTGCCTCTCCCGAAACGAGTACGCCATTGAGAAAGATTTCGCCGCTGGTCGGCAGGATGCTGCCGGCCAGCAGGTCGAACATCGTCGTCTTGCCGGCGCCGTTCGGGCCGATAAGGCCGAGTATTTCGCCCGGCTGGACGTCAAACGAGACATTGTTGACCGCGACGAGGCCGCCGAAGCGCCTGACGACATTCTTTGCCGTCAGCACCGGCGTACGGGTCTCCGCCCGCTGTTGTGCGGTTGTGTCACTCATGGAACCCTCTGGCCGAAAGCGATCGCCGCCGCCTTCTGGTTTTGATTTGTGATCACACTTGCTTTGATCACGCTATTCGGCTTTAATTTCTTCCGCAAGCCGAAAACGGCCAAGACCGGGACTGCCCATGCAGAAGGCCGCCATCGAACGGAACAACGAAACGCTCGCAGCCCAGCTTACGCCGGTCGGCCGCGAGACCGTGCAGGATCGCGTCTATTCGGAGCTGCGTCGTGCCTTGATCGGCGGCCTTTTCGAGCCGAGCCAGGTTCTGACCATCCGCGGCCTCGCCGACGCGCTGGTCACCAGCACCATGCCGGTGCGCGAGGCGCTCGGACGGCTGATCACCGAAAAGGCGCTGGAAGCGCTTCCCAACCGTTCCGTGCGTGTGCCGCCGATCACGCTGGAGCGCATCGACGATCTCTTGCGCGCCCGTTCCCTGATCGAGGGCGAAGCCATCGCGCTGGCCGCCACGCGCATGAACCCGCGCCAGATTGCTTCGGTCGAGGCCATGCTTGGCGAGTGGGACGAGATGCGGGCGCTGAAGCACAAGAAGGATATCGACCGCGAGGCGACGCTCAACCAGAGCTTCCACTTCGAAATCTATCGCTGCTGCGGTTCCGCCGTGCTGATCCCGATGATCGAGAGCCTCTGGTTGCAATCCGGACCGTGTATCCGCGTCGCCATCTACGCCTTTTCCGACGCCGGCGAGGTCGACACCGCCCACTATCACCGCAGCATCGTCGCAGCGCTTGCGAGGCAGGATGCGCAAGCGGCGCGCAAGGCGCTGGTGGCCGACATCAGCCGGCCCTTCGCCTTCCTGCGCGACAAGCTGCAATCCGCAAGCAAAGAAGGATTGAGGGCATGACGACGCTTGCCATCAGGATCACCGAAGAACGCTCAAACCTTTCGGTGACGGCGCTGCTGTTGCCTGAAAAGGCGCCCGACAACGCAGCCTTCCTGCTGGCCTATCTCGACCAGCCGCGCGTCGTTGCCGGTATCCATGCGATGTGGACGGGGCCGGAAATCTCCTGCCCGGTTCCATCAACGGATATTGAGGGCCAAACCTATGCCAGGCCCCTGCCGGCAGAGAATGCAACGCTGACGCCGCAGCCGGGCGACATCGTGCTATCCTATGTGCCGCCGCGCATGTGGGGCGGCAGTCCGAATGCGATTTTCGACATCGGCCTGTTTTATGGCCAGGGCGCGCGCCTGCTGTTCCCGATCGGCTGGCTTGCCGGCAGCGTGGTCGCGCAGGTGCGTCCCGAGGAGCGCGACCGCTTCGCCGCCGCCTGCGGCGTGATCCGCCGCAACGGTGCCTGCGACATCACCTTCACTCGTGTGGAGATATGAATGGCTGAGGACGACGACAGTTTCGAACTCTTCGATCTTCGTGTCGAGGCGGTTATCCCCGAGGGCAAGCCGATCTATTGCGGCGCCAAGGCGGGTGACTATTTCGAGCTCAAGGGCGAGATGCTGTCGATGCCGGCAGGGCAGGGCTTTTCGATTTATTCGATATCAGCCGTGCTGCCGCTGCTCGCGGCCAAACAGCGCCCGACCCACAAGAACGACTGGATGACATCGGACGCCGAGATCGCCTGTCCCGATCCCAATTGCGCCAGCCGGCTGAGGATCGTCAGGACCGGTAAGCGGCGGTTCAGCCATGCCGAGACTACGGCGGTGCCGCTGCCGAAGGAGAATGACCAGAGATGACCGAAAAGTCCTTCGAGCTCAGCCCCGGCTATACGATTTCACGCGTCATCCGCGGCGGCTGGCAGCTTGCCGGCGGGCACGGCGCAATCGACCGCGAGCAGGCGGTGACCGACCTGATCGCCACCTTCGACGCCGGCATCAGAACCTATGATTGCGCCGATATCTATACCGGCGTCGAGGAACTGATCGGTGCGGCGCGGCTGCGGCTTGCCAACGAGCGCGGTCTCGACGCCGCCGCCAAAATGAAGGTTCACACCAAGCTGGTGCCCGACCTGGAAAGGCTTTCCAACATCAGCCGCGACTACGTCAGAGGCATCGTCGACCAGTCGCTGCGGCGGCTGAAGACGGAACGGCTCGATCTCGTGCAGTTCCACTGGTGGGATTATGCGCTGCCCGGCTATGTCGATGCGATGGGCTGGCTCAACGACCTCCGCCTCGAAGGCAAGGTGCGCAATGTCGGCACCACAAATTTCGACACGCCGCATTTGGCCGAGATCCTGGCCGCCGGCGTTCCGCTGGTCAGCCAACAGTTGCAATAC
>NZ_SUEO01000048.1:21429-32455 GCF_004962925.1 Mesorhizobium sp.
GTACTCGATCAGCGGCCGGTCAACAGCCTTGCGGCACTCGCCAAGCAAAACGGCGTCAGTTTCCTCTGCTATGGTTCGGTGGCGGGCGGCTTCCTCAGCGATAGATGGCTTGATGTCGCCGAGCCGCAGACGCCGCTCGAAAACCGGTCGCTGGTCAAATACAAGCTGATCATCGATGATTTCGGCGGCTGGGAGCTTTTCCAGGAGCTGCTTCGCACACTGAAGGCCGTCGCCGACCGTCACGGCGTCGACATCGCCACCATCGCCAGCGTCTGGGTGCTGGAGCAGCCGCAAGTGGCGGCCGTCATCGTCGGCGCCCGCAACCAGGCGCACGCCCTTGCCAATGCCGGGATCATGGACGTCGCGCTCGATGCTGAGGACCGGGCGCGCATCACCGCGGTGATCGCGCAAAGCCGCGGGCCACTGGGTGACGTCTACACGCTGGAGCGCGACCGCCACGGCCGCCATGGCTCGATCATGCACTACAATCTGAACGCAGGCCGGATATGAGCGCAGCCATGGAGAAGCTCTCCTTGTTTACCCGCGCGAGCGCCGAGGTCGTCGATCTTCACCGCTTTTTCGTCGACTGGTTCGTTGCAGGGAGCGCGGACAGGGCGGATTTCAGCCGCTTCGAACGCGTCATGGCCGAAGGTTTCCAGATGGTTGCGCCGGACGGTCAGATCCTCGATCGCGACGCAGTGCTCGACCACGTCAGGGTAAGCCGCGCCACCTGCGATGGCGACTTCACTATTTCAATCGAGGATATCAGGGCCGGCTGGCAGATCGAGGACGCGATCGTCGTCTGCTACGTCGAAACGCAGCAGCGCGACGGCAAGCACAGCCGCCGTCGATCGAGTGCCGTTTTCACCACCAGTTCATCGGCGCCCAATGGCGTTGAATGGCGACATCTGCATGAAACCTGGCTGCAGGTGCCGGAAGGCTGAACAGGCTCCAGAGATGAGAATTAGAGTCGTGTAACGAAAGGGGAACAACAATGACAAAGACGATACTTCAAATCACCACTGCGCTGGCTCTGCTGACAGCCGCCGGTGCGGCGCAAGCCGCCGATTGCAAGATCACGGTCGGCCTCGTCATGGAACTGACCGGCCCGGCCGGCGAATACGGCCAGGCCGGCGCCAAGTCGGTCGAAATGGCCTTCCGCGATATCAACGACGCTGGCGGCGTGCGCGGCTGCGATCTCGCGACCGACACCCGCGACAGCCAGAGCCAGGGCAACATCGCGGTCGATGCCGCGACCCAGCTCGTGCAGGTCAAGAAGGTGCCGGTGATCATTGGCGGCATCATCTCCTCGGTGTCGATTCCGATCCTGACCTCGGTCACCGCTCCGGCCAAGATCGTCCAGGTGTCGCCCGCTTCCTCGTCGCCGACGCTGACGGCACTCGGGCGCGACGGCAAGACCAACGGCATCTTCTTCCGCACCATCACCTCGGATGCGCTGCAGGGCGTCGCCGCAGCCAAATACGCGATCGACAAGGGCTTCAAGAAGCTGTCGGTCATCCACGTCAACAACGATTTCGGCGTCAACATGGTGGCGGAGTTCTCGCGCGCCTATAAGGCGCTCGGCGGCACCATCGTCTCCGACACGCCCTACAATGAAAAGCAGTCGAGCTATGCGTCGGAAGTCACGGCGGCAATGGCCGGCGAGCCCGACGGGCTTTATCTCGTCAGCACGCCTGTCGACGGCGCGACCATCGCCCGTACCTGGATTTCGCAGGGCGGCGTCCAGAAATTCCTGCTCAATGACGGCATGAACAGCCCGGACTTCATCGAATCCGTCGGCGCCGATTATTTGAAGGACGCCTATGGCACTTCCTCGGGCACCAGCCCGACCGCATCGACCGAATATTTCACCAAGAACTACAAGGAATTTTCGGGCATCGAACCGTCGAACCCGGCGGCCGACCGGTCGTATGATGCCGGCGCCATCGTCGGCTTGGCAATTGCCATTGCCGGTTCTGAGGATCCGGCCAAGATCAAGGAGGCGATGTACAAGGCGGTCGACCCGGCCGGCACGCCGATCTATGCCGGCAAGGACGAATTCGCCAAGGCGCTCGGCCTGATCAAGGATGGCAAGCCGATCCGCTATGAAGGCGTCATCGGTCCGGTGGCCTTCGACAAATACGGCGACATCACCGGCCCGTTCCGCCTCTGGAAGATCGTCGACGGCAAGGTGACGACCGATGGCGAAATGACGACGGATGACGTCAACGCCCTGCAGGCGAAGCTTCAGTAAGGCGCCTATATCTGTCCGGCGTCACCTCATTGAGGTTGATGCCGGACACCTGCATCGTCTTGTTTGTTGCCCGGGCATGCGCCGGTTAGTCCGGGATAGAAACGACCACCGCGTCGGCCGCCGGCATCATCCAGGGACAGGCGTAATAGTCGGCAATGCGGTTTATGACCCCATTGACCGTTTCGATCCGAACCGGATGGGCTGGTTTCCAACCGTCTTCGCCGCGGTGGAGCACGAGCAGCACCGCTTCGCCATCGATCTCGCCGGTCATCATCTTCCAGGTTATTTGGGCATTTTCATACTCGACAAAATAGGGCGATTCCGACAGCTGGCCCTTGAAGCAATCCGCGACCCGCAATTGCGCATCGGCGCTGGTCAACGCCCGCACGCCGTCCCAGTCATGGCGGTTGAAGAGCTCGACATAGCGGTTGAGCAATTTTGAAAGCTCGGGATCGCGCTGGGACTCCGAACGGATGACTGGTTCGTTTGGCAGCATCGCTAGCTTGGAGCGTCCACGGCTCAACGCCGCTTTGACGCCACCCACGGTCGAATCGACGAGGCCGGCGATCTCTTCCAGCGAATAGTCGAATACATCCTTGAGCAGGACGCAGGCGCGTTCCTTCGGCGGCAGGTGGATCACCAGCCGTTCGATCGCGCGATCGGCGCCCTGGCCCGCCGGTTCGACCGGCAGGATGATCTCGTCTTCGACGAAATTGGCCTCCGCACGCTCGCGCGCCTGTCTGCTTCGCAGGAAATCGATGCAGCGATTATGCGCAATGCGAAACAGCCAAGGGCGAAGAGCGCTCGGATCGTCAAGCTTCTCGATCTGCCGATAGGCCTCGAAAAGGGCCTCCTGCATGACGTCTTCGCCGTCGAGTGTCGAACCTGTCATGCGTGCGCAGTAGCGATGCAATCGTCCACGCAAATGTGCGACCGTCTCCAGGAAGGCGGCGTAGCGGACGTCAAAATGCCCGGTTGGATCGATTCTTGGCTGCATATTCATGGACTCAGTATTCCGGTGACGGATCACCGTGGGATGTAGGTCAGTGTGATGACGCCGTTCTTGAACCGGTGCGTGTTCACAAGCTCCAGCTTGACCAGGGACGGGTCGACATCCTGGAAAGCGCGTTTGCCATGGCCCACACGGGTGGGCACGATGGAGAGCTGATACTCGTCGACAAGCTTGTTGACGAGCAGCGTCTGGTCGAGATTGCTCACCCCATATTTCAATATGTCCCCTCCGGCCTGCTGCTTGGTCCTAGCGATTTCGGTGGCGACATCACCCTCGATCAGCGACGCGTTCCAGCTCACGTCTTTGAGGCTGCGCGATGCGACAAGCTTCTTCAGCCCGTTCATGCGATCCATATACTTGCTGCCCTTGACCTGCGGCCAGCGCGCCGAAAACATTTCATAGGTCACACGACCGAGCAGGAAAAAATCCGCCTCGCCAGCCTTTTGGTAAGAATGCTCCTTGGCTTCTTCGTCGAAGAAGGGCGAAGCCCAATCCATTGGTGCTTCGATGACGCCGTCCAGCGAAATGAAGCTGCCCACGATCAATTTTCTCATTGCATGTCTCCGGTTGCGCCGCAGGCCTTCCCGTCATGATCGAGAACCGGCGAACGAACCGGTCCCTCGATCGTGACAAGGCCCGATAGCTAAGACGTTCCCGGTTCGATTTTGGATACGCTCATGAAGATCGTTTGAGCTAATAGAGCGGCTTGGCCATGTGCCGGGGCGTCGGCCATTCCGTGGTGATCCCGGGCTGCACCGGCCGCTCGAGATAGGTCGATAAAACCACGTAGCTTCGCGTCGAGGTGACACCGGGCGTTTCGTAGAGACGCGACAGCAGGCCTTCGAGGGCTCGAGTGTCCTCGGTGCGGACCTTGATCAGCATGCATGTGTCGCCGGCCACCGAATGGATCTCCTCGACTTCGGGGTGCTCGGAAATCGCCATCAGTTCGGGGGTCTTTCCCCAGCCCTTGGTGTCGATGTGCACGAAAGCGAGCAACGGTTTGCGCACCGCCTTGGGGTCGATGATCGCCGCGGTGTTGCGGATGGCGCCGCTGCGCCGAAGCCGCTTCACCCGTTCATGCGCCGCCGGCGGCGACAGGCCGACGCGATCACCGAGCTCGGCATAGCTGATCGTGGCGTCATCGACCAAAACGCCTAATATTTTTCGGTCGGTTGCGTCGACATCGCGGGCAGCAGGCCTGTTCTGCGGAATGCCATCTGTTTCTTCATCCATAATAAAATTCCTTATTGATACAGAATTTAATACGGCCATTATCGCCGTATGACGAACAGTGATCAAGTCGCAACATTGACGGCAAGGCCGCCTATCCCGGCACTGGCCTATCTGCTCACCGGATGCATCGCCGTGATCGGCTCCAACTCGCTGGTCCTCGGTCCGATAGCACCGGCGGTGGCCGCGTCGTTTGCGACGAGCGTGCCGGCGGTCATGATCGCGTCCGCCGCGTTCGGTCTTGGCACATCGGCAAGCGCCTTGTTCCTGGCACGCTATATCGACCGACTTGGCGCCCGCCGCATGCTGCAAGGAGCCTTGCTGCTGCTGGCGATAGCACTTCTCGTCAGCGCCGCCGCGCCGACAGTGATGGCGCTGGTTGCAGCCCAGCTTCTCGCCGGCATCGCCGCCGGTATCGCCATGCCGGCAATCTATGCCAGCGCCGCGGCGATCGCGCCGCCTGGTCGCGAAAGCGGAACGATCGGCGTCGTGCTGACCGGCTGGACGCTCAGCATGGTGGCCGGCGTCTCATTGTCGGCGGTGCTTGCCGATCTGCTGCATTGGCGCGCCGTTTTTGCGGCGGTCGCGGTGCTTGCGGCGCTCGCGTTGACCGGCCTTACGCTGACGTCGCTGAGCGATGCCAGGAAGGGCGGTCCGGCGCCGACGCCGCTCGGCGCTTTGGCCGTTCCCGGCATAGTGCCGCTTCTGGTGGCCTGCGGCGCCTTCATGACCGCCTTCTACGGTGTCTATGGTTATCTAGGCGATCATCTTCACAATGGCTTGGGACAGTCGGTCAGCGCCAATGGCTTCGCCGCGCTCGCCTATGGCGCCGGCTTCGGCATGGCGGCACTTCTTGACGGCGTGATCGATCGCCTGGGAGCGCGACGCGTCATGCCGTTCGCCTATCTTCTCGTCGCGGTCGTCTATGTCGCGCTTGCCGCATCAAGCGGCAGCTTCGGCCTGACCATCGCGATGGTCGCGGTCTGGGGCCTTGCCAATCATTTTGGGTTGAACGTCCTGGTGATGCGCCTCTCGGCGCTCGATCCGGCGCGGCGCGGCACGATCATGGGTTTGAACAGCGCAGTGACCTATTTCGCGGTGTTTGTCGGCACCACGGCCTTCGGACCGCTTTATTCCAGCTTTGGTTTTGCGGCATCGGCGATGGTGGCAGCGCTGCTCATGCTGGTTGCCGCTTCGGCGGCGGCGTGGCGTTCGCCGCGGTAGTCGCGGACCATCGCAAGTCGCCGGTTCGAGCCGGGCGGCGGCAGAGCTTGCGCCTCCCTCCTGCCCTTCGATAAATGCAAATGAAAGTGCCACAGCGACGCGTGGCGCTGTATACGGATATCCGGCTGCGAGCCCGTCTGGACGTGCGATGAACACGACGCTTGAAACCACCGCCGACCCTTCGCCGAAAGAGCTCGCTTTTCTCGGGGAGCGGCTCAGCGCGTTCAACGACAGCGATGTCGGTCCGGCCAACAGGAAGGCGGTCGCCGTGTTCGTGCGCGATGAGCATGGCGCGGTTGTCGCCGGCATCTCGGGATACACCGCCTGGGGCTGGCTCTATGTGCAATGGCTCTGGGTCGATGAGCGACTGCGCGGCCGGCATATGGCCGGCAGGATGCTGGACGCAGCCGAACAGGAAGCCGTCGCACGCGGCTGTCATGGCGCCTTGATCGACACGTTCAATCCGAAGGCGGCCAAGGCCTACGAGCGTCAGGGATACCGGCCTTTCGGCATGCTTCCCGATTTTCCCGTCGGCCGCAGCCGCGTCTTCCTGCAGAAGAATTTGTTGGCTTAGAGCAAAGATGATCTCATCATGCTCTAGTTAGCCGGCAAGGCGCCCGCCGCGCGTCGGCTGTGGCACGCCGGTGGTGGTCGGGAAGCTGATCGGCAGGCCCCTGAGCACGCGAACCGCAAGGAAGGCAAAGCACTCCGCCTCCACCGCGTCACCTTTCCAGCCTAGCGCCTCCGCCGGCACCGCTTCGACGCCGGCACGGCTGGCAAGCATGGCCATGATCGTCGGGTTGTGGCGGCCGCCACCGCTGACCACCAGCCGCTTCGGCCGGTGCGGCAGAAGGTCGAGCGCCTTGCCGACGGCAGCAGTGGTGAAGGCCGTCAGGAGTGCTGCGCCATCCTCAGCGTTCATCCCATCCGCCATGGCCGCGCCGAAATCGAACCGGTCCAGCGACTTTGGATAGGGTTTGGCCAGATAAGGATGCTGCAAGAGCTTGGCCAGTTTGGCTTCGTCGACGGTGCCGGTCCGCGCGAGCGCGCCGTCGCGATCCATTTCGCCAAGCCCTTTCGCCTTGATGAAATCGTTCAGCGGCGCGTTGGCAGGCCCGGTGTCGAAAGCGACGACATTGTCCTTGCCGTCCCACCAGGTGATGTTGGCGACGCCGCCGAGATTGAGCACCGCCGTATCGCCGCTGGCGTCGGCCTCGCGCAAAAGCGCGGCGTGATAGGCCGCCGACAGCGGCGCGCCTTGCCCGCCGGCGCGCATGTCGGCCGAGCGGAAATCATAGGCCACCTTGGTACCCAGAATGGCATGCATCAACTCGCCATCGCCGAGCTGGCGGGTCTGGCCGTGCCGGCCGATTTGCGGGGCGCGATGCAGCACGGTCTGGCCATGAAAGCCGACGACTCCGATATCGGCCATCGTCAGCCCGTAGCTTTCGACCAGGTCCTTGACCGCCGCGGACTGGGCGCGTGTCAGGACCTCTTCGGCCTCGCGAAAGATCGCCGGCTCCGGTCCGGTGAAATTCCACGCCCTGGCCTGGCGCAGCGTCTCCTCCAGCAGGGTCAGGATCGAACTGGGGTAGGGCGCCAGCGTGTAGGTTCCGAAATCTTCGACGCGCTCGCCGTCGGTCTTGATCAACGCGACGTCGATATTGCCGTCCAGCACGGTGCCGGTCATCAGGCCGACGGCCCAGATTGGTTCCCCACTTGTTGGGATCATCACTTGTTACGCTCCATTGACGAGATCGCCGATCGATTGGCGAAGAACTTCGGTCCCGCCATTGAAATAATGTGTCGGATGGATCCGGCTGGTGAGCAAGGTCCATGCCTTGCCTTGGCGAAGTCGATCCACAGCCCGGTACCGGTAAAACCGGTAGGCGGATCGTTTCTCGGAGGAGGTCGCTTCCAGCCCGGTTCCCGGGCGCTCATTTAGGAATCAGCCCAGTAACCCGGTATCCATGCCGCTTCACAGCGTCTTTTCGCCTATCGCCTTTCGCAGGAAACCTCCTGCACTGCCGAGCGCCTTGCGCGCCCCTTCAACGTCCATGCCGGTGATCGTCACCAGTATCGCCAGCTTCACGTCATTGCCGGTCTGGTCGAGCGCCTGTCGTGCCTGTTGCGCCGCGCAACCGGTCGTCTGCATCACGATCCTGACGGCCCTGGCGACGAGCTTCTTGTTGCTGGGATTAAGGTCCACCATCAGGTTCTGATAGCACTTGCCGATCCGGATCATGCTGGCGGTGGTCAGCATGTTGAGGATGAGCTTTTGCGCCGTTCCCGACTTCAGTCGGGTCGAGCCGGTGAGAACCTCCGGGCCGACAAGCGGAGAGATGGCGATGTCGGCAATACCGGCAATGATCGATCTGGGATTGCAGGAGAGTGCCACGGTTGTCGCGCCCACCTGCTTTGCATAGCTCAAGCCCCCGATCACATAGGGTGTGCGTCCGCTGGCAGCGATGCCGACCACGACATCGTCGGCCGTCAACTTGATGTCCTGCAGTGCCTTCACGCCTTGTCTCGGATCATCCTCGGCGCCTTCCGCAGACCGCGCCAGCGCTTTGGGGCCGCCAGCGATCAGGCCGAGCACCATACCCTCGGGCACGCCAAATGTCGGCGGACACTCCGAGGCGTCGAGGACGCCCAGCCGGCCGCTCGTGCCGGCGCCCATATAGACGAGCCGCGCACCTTTTTGAAACGCACCAACGATCCGGTCTACCGCCGCGGCAATTTCCGGAATGACCTTCTCGACGGCGGCCGGAACGCCGCTGTCCTCGTCATTGATTTTGTGCAGGACCTCGATCGTCGGCAGCAGGTCGATATTCATCGTCTTTGGGTTCCGTTCCTCGGAAACCAACCGCTCCAGCTCCGATATCAACGCTTGGCTCATACGCTTGCTTTCAAAGTTTTTGCCGTCGGCAATAACTAATGTGATGCCGCACCGAGCGTAGACCAGTACCTGCGATTGGCATTGACATAACACGTGTTGATCCCGCTCGTGCAAAAGCAGCTGGACGCCAGCGGATATGTCCACAACGGCGAATGACCGCCTCCGTGCTGAAGGCATACCCGTCCTCGTAAACTCGGCTTGCTTTAACGGTAATCCAGATCGCGACCGGCGCTTGGTACCATCCTGAGACGTCGGGCGAGATCGGCAGTCTCGACAGGCATCAATCCCAATGTGCTGGCGCAAGGCCATCGGCCATCGGCGTAGAGCACACTGAGTGAGGTGGGGAACAGCGCGCCGCCTGTGGCAGCGTTCGATCCTCCGATCGATCGATAGTCGTCTTTCAGCCCCCGTCAGAAGCGATGGATGCGCAGCCCCAGCACTTTCTCCGAGACGATCACCACCACCAGCGTCAGCAAGATCGATACGGTCGAGACGGCTGCCGCCTCGGGCGTGAAATTGGTGCGCAGATAGTCGAACAGCTGGATCGGCAGCGTCGACGTCCCGATCCCCTTCAGCATGAACGAGATGGTGAAGGTATCGAAGGAGATGATGAAGGCGAACAGCGCGCCGCCGATGACGCCGGGCTTGATCAGCGGCAGCATGATGCGGCGGAAGCGGGTCAAGCGGTCGGCGCCCAGCGAGCGGGCCGCCATGTCCCAAGACGGATCGAAGCTTTCCAGCGAGGCCGAGACGTTGATGAAGACGAAGGGCAGGGTGATCAGCACATGGCCGGCGACCATGCCGATCATGGTCGTGGTGCCGATGCCGATCGCATAGACGAAGAACAGCAGCGCGATCGCTGTCAGCACTTCCGGCAGCAGCAGCGGCGCCAGCATGGCGATGCGCACCGTCTCCTTCCAGCGGCCGGCATGCTGGACGTAGTAGAGCGCGGCCATGGTGCCGATGGTTCCGGAAATGACGGTGGCCACCGCCGCCACCCAGAGCGAGGTTCGGATCGCACGCATGAACACATCATTGTGGAAGAAGGTCACATACCAGCGCAGCGACAGGCCCTGCGGTGGGAACGTCAGGAAATTGCCGGCGTTGAAGGAGGCGCCGACGACCACCAGGATCGGCGCCAGCAGGAAGGCATAGACCAGCAGGCAGTAGAGCGTGAGCACCGGCCGCTTCATGGTCGCGCCACTTTCCATTTCATGCGCGTCAGCCGCGCGAAGACGACGACGCAGAGCGCGCCGGTGACGGATAGCATCAGCGCCAGCGCCGAGCCCCATGGCCATTGGAACGTATCGATCAGCGCATCGACGACGGTGACGGCCATGGTTTTGACCCTCAGGCCGCCGATCAGCGATGGCGTCACATAGGCGCTGAGCGACAGCACGAAGACGAGAATGCAGCCGGCCTGGATGCCTGGCGTGCACAACGGCAGGACGATGCGGCGAAAGGCGGTGAAGCGCGACGCGCCGAGCGAACGCGCGGCCGATTCCAGCGACGGGTCGACGCCCTGGATCCCCGCCATGATCGGCAGGATCATGAACGGCAGGAAGACATGGACCAGCGCGATAACGATGCCAAGCGCATTGTACATCAGCGGCAGCGGGCGATCGATCAGGCCCATGCCGGTCAGCGTCCGGTTGATGAGGCCGTTATTGCCCAAAAGAATTGTCCAGCCATAGGAGCGGATGACGATGCCGACCAGCAGCGGCGACAGCACTAGCCCATAGGCCAGCGCGCGAAAGCGCATGTTGCCGCGCGCCAGTTGCCAGGCGACGGGAAAACCGACGACGAGGCAGATCGCGGTGGTGAGCAAGCCGATCCACAGCGTGTTGGCGACCTGGAGCAGGTAGAAACTGTCGGCGAAGAACTTCGTGTAGTTGCCTGTCGTGAAGCCCGGACCGTAGGGCGTGCCTTGCCCTGCCATGCGAAAGCTCATCACCACGATGTTGAGATAGGGCAGCACCAGGAACACCCCGAGCAGCACGGCCGCCGGCGCGATCAGGACCAGCGGTCCAAGGTGCTTGCGGCGCGCCGCCGTCATTTTGCTGCCCCGAGCAGCCAGAACCCGTCCGCCGGCGCATGCACGCTGACGCGATCGCCTTCGGCAATCCGAATGTTCGGAAAGGTCTGGACATGCAGCGTCTCGCCTGAATCGAGGGCGACGCGGTAATCGATGATGCTGCCGGAATAATAGCGCGCGGTGACCTTTCCTGCCGCTCCGCCTTGCCCTGCCGGTTTGAGTTCGATCGCCTCCGGGCGAAGCGACAGCGTGACTGCGGCACCCGGCGTGTGGTCCGTGCGGCTGTCGACGGCGACTTCGCCAAGGACGGACGTGACGCGGCTCCTGCCGGCTTCCGCCGCCCCGGTGATCGTGCCCTTGATCAGGTTCACC
>NZ_SUEO01000486.1 GCF_004962925.1 Mesorhizobium sp.
AACTGGTGTAGCGAAAGACAAGTGCCGCGCCGATCGCCAGCACCAGGCCGATGACCAGGCCCCAGTTCAACCGGGAGAAGTCGAAGATCCCCGGCAGATAGGCTGTCGGCAGGATCGGCGGCGTCTCCGACCAGCCACCTGGCCGCTTGAACAGAAAGATCGTGAAATAGGAGGTCAGCAGCACCGCGACGTAGTTCGACAGGATCGTCGAGACGACTTCGTTGGTGTTGTAGCGGGCGCGGAAATAGGCAGGGATGGCGA
>NZ_SUEO01000487.1 GCF_004962925.1 Mesorhizobium sp.
ACTGGCGCGCTCAGCTTCGGCTTCATCTTCGGCCTTGCCGTCGCACTGTGGAGCGCCAGCAACGGCATCAAGACGCTATTCGAAGCCATGAACATCGCCTACGAGGAGAGTGAAAAGCGCGGCTTTATCCATCTGAATCTCCTGGCCTTGGGCTTCACACTTGGCGCCATCCTCATCGGTATTGGGTTTATCGTCTCGGTGGGGATCGTGCCGGCCATGCTTGCGCTGCTGAACCTCGGCGGCTGGACCGAAGCCCTTGT
>NZ_SUEO01000488.1 GCF_004962925.1 Mesorhizobium sp.
TTCTGAATTGAAGCGACCATGATGATGATCCGCTCCATCACCAAGTCGATGATCACTATGCTGGCCGCCTCGCTCGACCAACGTGATCACCCCAATCTGATGGGCTTCTCCTAGTGCTTGCACTAGGACTGACAGCCTTCAGCCTACCTCAGCAAGGTGGCCTTCACCGGAGGGGGTACTTCCAGACCGCATCTTATGCGACTTTACATCGACGACAGAACCGACAGCGGTGCAGCTTGCAATTTTTCGCCGAACG
>NZ_SUEO01000489.1 GCF_004962925.1 Mesorhizobium sp.
GCCGGGAACGAGGTGACAGGCCGGGTGTCGGCCGTGCCGCCGAAACGGGCCGCGTCCGGCTCCTGCATCGGTTCTTGCATCGCAACAAGGGTCGCCTTCTGTGGTGTCGCCTTCTCCAGAGTCGCCTTTGCCGGCTGCGATGCGACCGCGTTCACATAGGTTGCATCGGCGGATGTTGCCGCCCTGGTGTTTGTCGCCTTGATGGCGCGTAGCGGCGCCGCGGAGGCGACGAGCATCACCGGAGCGGTGGCGGC
>NZ_SUEO01000490.1 GCF_004962925.1 Mesorhizobium sp.
GATCGTGGGCGAGGGAGCCCGCACTCCCGTCATCCAGGGTTCCGGCTGCGCCACGACGCCTCCGACCTCGGTGGACGTGCCGTTGGATGAAATCCGGAAACTCGCCGGTGCCGATATCCAGATCGAAATCTTCCGGGGGACGAGCGGGATCGCCGAGGACTGCGAGATGCTGATTGCGGAAGCGGAGAAGGGTGCCGCCGGGGCCGACGTCGTGATCGTGTTCGTCAATGTCGAGAGCGGCTATGACGGCGAG
>NZ_SUEO01000491.1 GCF_004962925.1 Mesorhizobium sp.
AAGCCGTTCTCGACACCGGAATTCATGGCCAGGGTCAAGGCGCTGCTGCGCCGCGCCAAGCCCGAAGTGCTGTCCAGCGTGCTGAAGGTCGGTGACATCATGCTCGATCGCGAATCCCACAGGGTCTATCGCAAGAAGAGCGAGATCCGGCTCGGGCCGACCGAATTCCGGCTGCTCGAATTCATGATGCGGCACCCGGGTCGGGTCTTCTCGCGGAGCCAGTTGCTCGACAATGTCTGGGGCGAGACGATCT
>NZ_SUEO01000492.1 GCF_004962925.1 Mesorhizobium sp.
GGCGAAGACCTTCTGATCATGAAGGAATCCGACATCATGGGCATCATCGGCTGAATATCGGCCTCACCGTCACTTAAATCTTCGGGCTCAATTCAAGCCCCTGCCAGGAGCTAAAAATGGCTGCCAAAGACGTAAAATTTTCCCGTGATGCCCGTGAGCGCATGCTGCGTGGCGTCAACATCCTCGCCGACGCAGTGAAGGTCACGCTCGGCCCCAAGGGCCGCAACGTCGTCATCGACAAGTCGTTCG
>NZ_SUEO01000493.1 GCF_004962925.1 Mesorhizobium sp.
GGATCTTGCCGGCAACGATCGATGCTTCCGCACCGGCGTTGGCCGCGATCTGGCGGGCCGGAGCCTGCAGCGCGCGACGCACGATGTTGATGCCCGCGGTCTGGTCGGAGTTGGCGCCAGTGGCCTTGATGCTCAGCGAAGCGCGCAGGAGTGCGACGCCGCCGCCGGGAACGATGCCTTCTTCGACGGCCGCGCGGGTCGCGTTGAGGGCGTCATCGACGCGGTCCTTCTTTTCCTTGACTTCGATCT
>NZ_SUEO01000494.1 GCF_004962925.1 Mesorhizobium sp.
CTGCCGAGCCATTCGCCCCCAGGATGGAAGCACTGCTTTTCGCCGCCGCGCGTTCCGACCATGTCGAGCAGATCATCCGTCCGGCGGTCGAACGCGGCTCGATCGTGCTTTGTGATCGCTTCATGGACTCTTCACGCGTCTACCAGGGCGTCACCGGCGGCCTCGATCCGGCGTTCATGGGCACGCTGGAAAAGGTCGCCATCAACGGCATGGTGCCCGACATGACGCTGATCTTCGATATCGACC
>NZ_SUEO01000049.1:0-8962 GCF_004962925.1 Mesorhizobium sp.
GAACTCACGTTATTCGAGATTTTCCTTTTGGCCGGAGACCATCCGCACCTCTCACACCTTGACCAGCTGCTCCACGCGGTCTTTCTCCCCGAAGATCCTGATGTACCGCTCGATCTCTTTCTCGTCGCCGGTCGCCTTGGCCGGATTGTCGGAAAGCTTGACCGCAGGCCGGCCATTGGCTTCGGTGACCTTGCAGACCAGCGAGATGGCGTCGAGGCGGTTGGTGTCGGTCGGCGCGCAGCCCTCGAAATCATTGGTCAGGTTGGTGCCCCAGCCGAACGACATGCGCACCTTGCCGTGGAAATGGCGGTAGGTTTCCTCGATAGTCTCGACCTCGAGCCCGTCGGAGAAGATCAGCAGCTTCTGCCTGGGGTCCTTGCCCTTTTCGCGCCACCAGGAAAGGATCTTTTCGCCGCCTTCGATCGGCGGGGCGCTGTCGGGGCGGAAGCCGGTCCAGTCGGCGATCCAGTCCGGCGCGTCGCGCAGGAACGCCGCGGTGCCGAAGGTGTCCGGCAGCACGATCAGCAAATTGCCGCCATAATAGCGCTGCCAGTCCTGCAGCACCTTGTAGGGCGACTGTTTCAATTCCTTTTCCGAATTGGCCAGTGCTGCAAACACCATCGGCAGTTCATGCGCGTTGGTGCCGAGCGCTTCGAGGTCGTTGTCCATGGCGAGCAGCACGTTGGACGTACCGGTGAAAGCCTCGCCGATGCCTTCCTTGAGCGCCTCGACGCACCAGCGCTGCCACAGGAAGGAATGGCGGCGGCGAGTGCCGAAATCCGAAATGCGGATATCGGGCAGCGCTTTCAGCCGCTCGGTCTTGGCCCACATCTTGGCCTTGGCGCGGGCATAGAGCACGTCGAGCGCAAAAGGTCCGAACGCCCGCATGGCGGCGCGTGAACGAAGCTCATTAATGATGGCGAGCGCCGGGATCTCCCACAGCGTCGTGTACATCCACGGACCGCTGAAGCTCAATTCGTACTGACCATCGCGCTTGGAAAGCTCGTATTCCGGCAGCTGGAAATCTTCGAGCCAGGCGAGGAATTCCGGTTCGAATATCTGCTTGCGGCCATAGAAGGTGTTGCCGCCGAGCCAGATCATCTCCTTCTTGGAGAAGCGCAAGGTGCGGGCATGGTCGAGCTGATCACGCAGTTCCGCCTCGTCGATCTCGTCGGCAAGGCGAACCGAGGTGGTGCGATTGATCAGCGAGAAAGTGGTATCGACGTTGGGGTACATGCCCCAGATCATCTGCAGCATCAGCAGCTTGTAGAAATCGGTGTCGAGCAGGCTGCGGACGATCGGGTCTAGCTTCCAGGTGTGGTTGTAGACGCGCCGCGCTATATCGGTCTTAGTCATGTCTCGATGCCGCCTTCACTGCTCGCTCCCTGCGGAATGCCTCTTAGCATTGAATTTTTGAAAGCGCCTCCCGCTTTGCGGGCTGGTCCGACAAAAAGAAAACCCTGCGGCAAGCACACAGCTTCGGCAATTGCAGCCTCAGGACGCGGTCTTAGTGCCGACCACTCGCAGCGCCGGGCGCTTCCTGCGGATGCCGATACGGCCCGCCACCGGCGCATCGGCGCGGCCGTCGGCCTGCTCTTTCTCGGCAAACAGCCAGTCGATGAACAGCTGCACGATTGGCGCCGACCTCATCTCGTTGCGACAGACGACGTAGAAATCGTCGACCGCCGGCACCGACAGGCTGAACGGAGCGACGAGCAGCCCCCTGGCGAGCAGTCCGCTTGCGGTCACCGTATCGCCAAGCGCCACGCCATGACCATGAACCGCAGCCTCGCTCGCCATGCGGGCGTCGCCGAGATGATGGCGGCGGCCGCGCTCCAGATCCAGCGCATCGGCAGCGGCCAGCCAGGTGTGCCATTCACGGCCGTCATCGCCATGCAGGAAGACATGATCGGCGAGATCGCGCACGGTGCGGATCGGACGGTTGTTGATCAGCGTCGGGCTGACCACCGGGAACAGTTCGAGGCCCGACCATTTGCGCATCCAGCAATCGGTCCAGCTGCCGTCGCCATAGTGCACGCAGATGTCGATGTGCGGTGCCCGGATGTCCTTGGCGTCATTGGACGGGATCAGCGTCAGCCTGATGTCGGGGTATTGCGAAGTGAAGCTGCCGAGCCGCGGGATCATCCACAGCAGCAGCAGCGCCGGCACGCAGGACACTGATAGTGCGCCGGTGCTGGCCGGCCTCGTCATGCGCTGCGTGGCGGCAGCGATGCCGTCGAAGGCGGTCGACACCGCCGGCAGCAATTCGGCGCCGTGCGGCGTCAGCTTCACCCGCTGGCCGGCGCGCTCAAACAGCTTGACGCCAAGCGACTGTTCGAGCGCCTTGATCTGATGGCTGATGGCACCGTGGGTGACGTTCAGCTCAGCTGCCGCCTTGGTCAGCGAGGCGTGGCGCGCCGTCGCCTCGAAGGCCCGCAGTGGATTCAAAGGTGGCAGACGTTTGGCCATCAGAGCCTCAAACCTGTGAGATTTCCTCACAACGAAGACCCTAACAATATCAATTGATTTTTCAATGCGGCTACAAGACACTTTGCCCGGGAACAGTATCAAGACCTGAAATCCGCAGGCAGCCGGCGGGATGGCGACCGTCATTGATGGCCGCACTGCACCAGCCATGGAGGACCGACATGGGTTATAACAGCGGCAAGCTCGAAGCGTTGCGCCGCAAATATGGCGAAAGCCATGGCGGCGAAATGTTCGACCCGAAATTCCGGCGTGTCGCCGACAAGATCTTTTCCAAGAGCGGCACGCGGCTGGCGCCCTATTCCGGCATCCCGACCTTCCTCGCCGCGCCCTATCGGCAGATTGCCGCCGACAATCCGGATTTCGGCGATCTGCAGGTGGCGATGATCGGCGTGCCGATGGATCTTGGCGTCACCAATCGGCCCGGTGCCCGCTTCGGGCCAAGGGCGCTGCGCGCCATCGAGCGCATCGGGCCCTACAATCATGTGCTGGAATGCGCCCCAACGCATGAGCTGAAGGTGGCCGACATCGGCGACGTGCCGTTCCAGAGCCGCTACCGGCTGGAGACCAGCCACGACGACATCGAGCGCCGCACCAACCAGATCGTCGACGCCGGCGTCATTCCGCTTTCGGTGGGCGGCGATCATTCGATCAGCCACCCAATCCTGAAAGCTGTCGGTAAAAAGGCGCCAGTCGGCATGATCCATATCGACGCCCATTGCGACACCAGCGGCCTGTTCGACATGACCAAGTTCCATCATGGCGGCCCGTTCCGCAACGCGGTGCTGGACGGCGTGCTCGACCCGACCCGCACCATCCAGATCGGCATCCGCGGCTCGGCCGAATATCTATGGGAGTTCACCTACGAATCCGGCATGACCGTCGTGCATGCCGAAGAGGTGACCGGCCTCGGTATCCCCGCCATCATCGAGAAGGCGCGAAAGATCGTCGGCGACGGGCCGACCTATGTGTCCTTCGACATCGACAGCGTCGATCCGGCCTTCGCACCAGGCACCGGGACGCCGGAAGTCGGCGGGCTGACCACGCGGGAGGTGCTCGAACTGCTGCGCGGCCTGAAGGGCCTCAACATCGTCGGCGGCGACGTCGTCGAGGTGGCGCCGCAATATGACGCAACCACCAACACCGCACATGCCGGCGCGCAGGTGCTGTTCGAGATCCTCAGCCTGATGGTGTTCAGCCCAGCGATAACAGGCAAGGGAGCCTGAGGGAGCCCGACAGCAAATCCAAGGCGACCGCCGCGCTGGAGCCGGCGGCCGCATTCAAACAAAACAAGCTTCCAGCAGGGGAACGACAATGACATTTCAAATGAAGATCAAATCATCCATCGCCGCCGCGCTGATGCTCGCCGGTTTTGGTCTCGCGACCCAGGCCGCCAATGCCGACGCGGTCGACGACATCACCAAGGCCGGCGCCATCAATGTCGGCATTTTCTCCGACTTTCCGCCCTTCTCCTCGGCCAGTGCCGATATGAGCATCAAAGGCTATGACATCGACGTGGCGCAGTTCATCGCCGACCAGCTCAAGGTCAAGCTCAATTTGGTCAGCGTGACCGGCCAGAACCGCATCCCGTATCTTACCGACAAGCGCGTCGATATCCTGATGAGCGTCGGCTATTCCAAGGAGCGTGAGCAGGTGATCGATTTCGCCGCCGCCTACGCGCCCTACTATATCGCCGTGATCGGCCCGGCCGCGCTCAAAGTCGAAGGCAAAGACGACCTCGCCGACAAGTCGATCGCCGTCAACCGCGGCACGCTGGAAGATACGTCGCTTACCGAGGCAGCACCCGCCTCGGCCGATATCCGCCGTTTCGACAACTACAATTCCGTCATCCAAGCCTTCATCTCGGGTCAGACCCAGCTGATGGTCGTCGGCAACGATGTCGGCGCCCAGGTGCTCGCCCGCCAGGAGGCTCTGAAGCCGGAGCAGAAGTTCCAGCTCCTTACCTCACCCTCGCATATCGGCCTCAACAAGAACGAGGATCGCCTGAAGCAGGCCGTCAACGACGCGGTCGCCAAGATGCTGGCCGACGGCAAGCTGGACGAAAGCTCGAAGGCCTGGCTCAAGACGCCGCTCAATCCCGACAACCTCAAGGATTGACATCGAGTGGGCTATAGCCTCGACTTCGGCTGGCTTGTCGATGCGACGGGCGCGATCGCGCAAGGGGCGGCCACCACGATCCTCTTGATCGCCGTGACCACGCTAGCGGGAACGTTCCTCAGCATCCTCGGCGCGGCGGGGCGGCGAAACGGCCCCCTGCTGCTCAAGCGGGCGATCGGCGTCTATGTCGAAATTATCAGGAACACGCCGTTCCTGGTGCAGCTGTTCTTCATCTTCTTCGGGCTGCCCAGCATCGGCATAAGGCTCGATCCGGTGTTGGCCGCCATGCTGGCGATGACGCTCAACATGGCGGCCTACACGATCGAGATCGTCGGTGCCGGACTCGACGCCGTGCCGCGCGGGCAGACGGAAGCGGCACTGGCGCTGGGGCTCAGGCCGCGCCAGGTCTTCGTCAAGATCGTGCTGCCGCAGGCGCTCAAGGTGATCTTTCCGGCATTGACCAGCCAGATCGTCATCATGATGCTGGAGTCCGCCGTCGTGTCGCAGATCGCGGTGCGCGAACTGACCTACGAGGCCGACATGCTGCAGGCGCGGACCTTCCGCGCTTTCGAGACCTATTTCGTGGTGACGATGGTCTACCTCGTCCTGTCGATGGGGCTGCGCCGGCTGCTGGTCAGCGGCGGCCGCCGCGCTCTGGGAACCGGCGTGTCATGATCGAATTCACCTTCTGGGATATCGTCCGCAACCTTCTGCTCGCCGCGCGCTGGACGGTGCTTCTGTCGCTGGCCGCCTTCGTCGGCGGCGGCGCGGTCGGCATGGTCGTTCTGTTCTTCAGGATCGCCAAGAACAGATGGAGCCGGCGAATTGCTTCGGCCTACATCGCGCTTTTCCAGGGAACGCCGCTGCTCATGCAGCTCTTCCTGATGTTCTTTGGCCTGCCGATGCTGGGCTTGCGTATCGAACCGTGGACCGCCGCCGCACTTGGCCTCACCTTCTTCGCCAGTGCCTATCTCGCCGAAATCTGGCGCAGCGGCGTCGATGCGCTGCCGCGCGGCCAGTGGGACGCCGGCGCCAGCCTCGGCCTTCATTATCTGCAGGAGCTCAGGCTGATCATCCTGCCGCAGGCGTTTTCGATCACCCGCGCGCCGACCGTCGGTTTCCTGGTGCAGCTGGTCAAGTCGACCGCGTTGACCTCGATCATCGGTTTCGAGGAACTGGTCAGGACATCCAACGCCATCAACAATGCGACCTTCGAGCCGTTCACCGTCTATGGGCTGGTCGCTTTGATCTTCTTCATCATGTGCTTCCCGCTGACGCAATACGCACGTTCGCTTGAACGACGGGCAACCACGAACTAGGACGCCGGTTCTGCGCTGTGAAAAACGATTGATAACGATAACCGTGTTTCCAGCCGCCTCTTCGGAGCTATTTCCTTGTTGGAAGAAGAGTTCCATGTACTCTCCACATACTTAAGGAAGGGCTTGGGGATGAGAATTGCAATGCTCGTCGCGTTGGCCGCGACAATGGCTGGATGCGCGACCTCTCCGGTCGACTATGGCGCGTCGCTTTCGAAGCAAGACCAGAAATGGGCGTCGCCGGGATGCCAGCAAGCCCGCATAGAGGCTTCGGACTACGATGCTCGCGAAAAAAAGCAGCCGGGTTGGGGGACCGGCGTCTTTCTTGGCCCATACGGATTGGGGCTCGCAGCAGCCATCAAGGAGCACCAGCAGAAGCAACGAAAATTGTTCGCCCGCGAAGTGCACTTGCGGTGCTCAAGTCTTCCGCTGCCAAAAGAGTTGCAAAGCGAAGGCCCACAGGCCGCGAGTGCAAATCAGACGAAATATCCATAGACGTCACGACCCGCGTTCCTTCGTGACGATGGCGCTTTCATCAGTGCCCAAAGGAGAGCGGCGGCGCGATCTTGTCTCGCCGCAGCCAGCGCGCGAGAAGCAGCGCCGCCACCACCGCCAGTCCCAACGACAGGCCGATCCAGATGCCGACGCCATCGAGCCCGGAATGGAAGGCCAGCAGCACCCCGAGCGGCAGGCCGATGCCCCAATAGCCGATCGCGGCATAGATCATCGGCACCGTGGTATCGTGCAGGCCGCGCAGCATGCCGGCGGCCACGGCTTGCGCGCCGTCGAAAATCTGGAACAGCGCGGCAAAGGCCAGGAACGACACGGCAAGCCCGATCACCCTGGCATTGGCTGGGTTACCGAGGTCGATGAAAGCGCTGATCAGCAGCTGCGGCCACAGGATCATCGCCAGGCCCATCAGCGCCATGAAAGAGACGCCGATGACAAAGGCGGTCCAGCCGGCGCGGGAGACACCTTCCGCATCACTGGCGCCATGGGCAAGACCGACACGCACCGTCGCCGCCTGATTGAGGCCAAGCGGCACCATGAAGGAGATCGAGGCGATCTGGATGGCAATGGCATGCGCCGCGAGCGAGTCCGCATCGATCAGGCCCATGAGAAGGGCTGCCGCATTGAAGATCGTCACCTCGAACGCCAGGAGTCCGGCGATCGGCAGACCGAGCCGCAGCAGGCCCTTGAAGCGCGGCCAGTCGGCCCGCCAGAAGCGCCCGAACAGACGGTAGCGGCGAAACTTTGGCTCAAGCATCACCACCGCCGCCATGCCGGCGAACATCAGCATGCTCGACAGCGTGGTGGCGAGGCCGGAGCCGGCAATGCCCATCGAAGGAATGCCGAGATTGCCGAACATGAACACCCAGTTGAAGAGGGCGTTGCAGGCGACGGCAACGAAGACGATGACCAGCGCCCAACCCGGCCGCTCCAGCGCCGAGATGAACGAGCGCAGGACGATGTACCCGTAGAAGGGCAGCACCGCCCATTCTAGCCAGCGCAGGTAGATGCCGGCCTGATGCGCGAGCGCCGGCTCCTGGCCCATGGCCAGCAACACGGCCTCGCCGCGCCAGAGAAAGATCCAGATCGGGATTGAGATGAGGATCGCCAGCCACAGGCCCTGGCGTACGGTACGGCGCAGGTCGCGCACCGAGTGACGACGGCGGCCGAGTTCCGTGGCGATCATCGGCGAAGTCGCCAGCATCAGGCCCAGCCCGAAGATCAGCGGCATGAAATAGAGGTTGGCGCCGAGCGCGCCGCTGGCGAGCGTGTCCGGACCCAGCCGTCCCATCATCATGACGTCGGTGGCGGTCATCGCGGTCTGGCCGAGATTGGTGAGCACCATCGGCCAGGCGAGCGCCAGCGTCGCCCTGATTTCCTGACGCCAAAGGTTTTCCGGCGCGCGGGCGCCGGCTTCGATCGCAGACATTTTTTCGCCTATCCGATTGCGGCGCGTCGGCTAAAGCCGGAAGCCACGTCTCAGCGCGGAAAATGGCCACGATCGGCCGGATTCCGCATCAACGGCACGGCTTGTCCACGAAATTGGCGGAGATGGCAAGAGGCTGAGGCAGGCAAGGGTTAAGCCAGCGGGCGGAGGGTCTCACGCCTATTTGGGGAGAGCATGGAAGCCGCTATGGTTTGCGTCGTGGCCAATCCGACAAGGGCAGGCGGCATATCAGAGTCCATCGAAAGGCATGCGGATGAGCGCGTTTCCCGAAATCTACCTGGTTCGGCACGGCGAAACGGAATGGAGCGCGTCCGGAAAGCATACCGGACGGACCGACATACCATTGACGCCTGCCGGCGAGGAGGCCGCCGGGCGGATCATTGAGCGGTTGCGGGGGATTTCGTTCCAGGCCGTCTGGTCGAGCCCGTCCCAGCGCGCCTTCAAGACCTGTACGCTGGCCGGCTTCGGTTCGGCCGGCGTGAAAAAGGCCGATCTGGCGGAATGGGATTACGGCGCCTACGAGGGATTGACCACGAAGCAGATCCTCATCGAGCGCCCCGGCTGGCGGCTTTTTCGCGATGGCTGCCCAAGCGGCGAAGCGGCGCAGGATGTCGGCGCGAGGGCGGATCGGATCGTCAACCAGTTGCGCGAGGTCGGCGGCAATGTCCTGGTTTTCTCAAGCGCTCATTTCCTGAGGATGCTGGCAGCGCGCTGGCTCGGCCTGCCGCCGCAAGACGGCGCCCTCCTCGTCCTGGATACCGCCAGCATAAGCGTACTCGGCTACGAGCACGACCTTGCCGAACCAATTATCCGGCGCTGGAACCAGAGATAGCAGCCGCATTGCACGCTGTTCGAGCCTATCTGATCGCGTCCAGCGCCTGCCTCTGCCGATGCATCTCCAAAAACACGCGGTAGTCGCGATCGAACCGGCCGGCGGCAGCCGGATTCGACGCCCGCTTCCTGCCGCCCTGCTGCATGGCGACGCAGGCAGCATTGAGATCAGGGAAAAGCCCGGCGGCGGTGGCCGCGACCATGCCGGTGCCGAGCAGCACCGCCTCGTCGGCGAGCGGCTCGACCACCGTGCAGC
>NZ_SUEO01000049.1:8972-22640 GCF_004962925.1 Mesorhizobium sp.
CCGTGCAGCCGGTGGCGTCGGCGTAAAGCTCCATCAGCAGCGGGTTCTTGGTGTGCCCGCCGGTGACATGCAGCGTGTCGATCAGATAGCCATTCTCGTTCAGTGCCTCCAGCACATGTCGCACCCCCAGCGCGATGCCGACGGCGGTGCGCCAATAGAGCTTGCACAGGCTGTCGAAGGAGGAATCCAACGTCAGCCCGCTGATGACGCCGACCGCATGCGGATCGGCGAGCGGCGAGCGGTTGCCGTGGAAATCCGGCAGCACATGCAGCCTTGCCGCAAGATTCTCGCCCTCTATGGCCCGCAGTTCGGCGACACGCCGGGCGATCCTGGCGTGCATGGCGGCGTCCGGCTCACCGCCGGCGCCATGCCAGCGGATGATATGGTCGAGCAGCGCGCCGGTGGCCGATTGGCCACCTTCCGACAGCCAAAGCCGGGGAAGGGCCGCGCCATAATACGGGCCCCAGACGCCGGCAAAGGGTTGCGGATCGGGCGACATCGCCATGACGCAGCTCGACGTGCCGGCGATCAGCGCCAGATGGCGGCCGATATTGGTTTCATCGCCGGCAAAGCCGCCGAGGACGCCAAGCGCGCCGGCATAGGCGTCAATGACGCCGGCGCCGACCCGGCATTTTTCGGTCAGGCCAAGCTCAGCCGCAGCTTCCGCACGCAGCCGGCCGATGTCGGCGCCGACCGGGCTGGCCTTGTCAGGCAGATTGCCATGCTCGAAAAGGTCGCCAAGCCCGACGGCTTCGAAGAAGCTACGCCGCCAACCGGTTTCCTCATGCGCCAGATAAGTCCACTTGGCGGTCAGCGTGCACTGTGAACGGGCCAGCGAGCCGGTCGCCTTCCAGGTGAGAAAGTCGGTGAGGTCGAATAAATAGCTGGCTTCATTCCATGTCCCGGGCAGATTGCGCTTCAGCCACATCAGCTTCGGCGTCGCCATTTCCGGCGACATGACGCCGCCGATATAGTCGAGCACGGCATGGCCGCTTTCGGTGCATTCATCCGCCTCGGCAATGGCGCGGTGATCGAGCCAGACGACGGTGTCCCAGCGCCTTTCGCCCGATACCGACACGCTGAGCTGGCCACCATCCCTGCCGCGCACCACCAGCGAGCAGGTGGCATCGAAGGAGATGCCGACGATATCTTGCGCTGCCACTCCGGCTTTTTCGCGGGCGGCGCGCACAGCAATGCAGACCGCCGACCAGATGTCCTGCGAATCATGTTCGGCGTGGTCCGCCTTCGGCCGGTTCATGACGATCGGGTGCTCGGCGCGACCGAGCAAGGTACCTCCGGTGTCGAGAATGCCCGCGCGGGCGCTCCCGGTGCCGACATCGACCGCGCAAACGAAACTTTTCGTCAAGGTGTTCTTGCTCTCGCTCCCAGGCCTGCAATCAGATCGGGCAATTGCAGCATGTCAGCGAATATAAAGTCCGGCTCACTCGACGCAAGCCGCGCTTTCAGTGCCGGGCTGCCAGTATGTGAGCCGCCGGTGAAGGCAAGGACGCGCATGCCTGCCGCCCGCGCCGCCTCGATGCCGGCGGGGCTGTCCTCGATGACGAGACAATTTTGCGGGATTGCCCCCATTTCGGCAGCTGCGTGGAGAAAAAGGTCCGGCGCCGGCTTGCCGCGCGCGACCATGGCGGCGCTGAACAGATGAGGCTCGAGCAGTCGGAGCAGCCCGGTGATGTCGAGCGCATAGCGGATGCGGTCCAGCGTGCCGGAGGAAGCGACGCAGCATGGCAGCCCGAGCCTCGGCAGAACCTGCCCGATGCCAGGGATCGGCTTCAGCTCCTCGCGAAATTTGCGCATCAGCTCGATGCGCATCTCGCTCAGATGCTGGTCGGTGATATCAAGCTCGAAGTCGCGAAGAAGAATTTCGCGAACGCTTTTCATGCTCTTGCCGAGAAAATGCTCGTAAGCGATCTCCTCGCTGATAGTGCCGCCGGCAATCGTGATCATGCCCAGCAGCGCCGCGACGGACAGCGTCTCGCTGTCGACCAGCACGCCGTCACAGTCGAAGATGACCAGGTCGGGCGTCATTGCAGGGCCTTCATGGGCGGGACTTCATGGGCATTGAGCCGAAATCAGAGATTGCCGGCGAGATAGCGCGTCAGTGTCGCACGCGCACCGTCCGCCCAGAGCGCCTTGAGCGCCCGGGCGAAAGCCTCGACAAACGGCGCCGAGCGGCCGACATCGCCATAGATGTCTTCCATCGCAAGCCAGGCAGCAGGCGCATCCTTTGCCGCTTTGGCGGTCGTCTGCAGCCGGTCCCAATTAGGATCATTGGGTTCGATGACGGCGCCGCTATCCGTCGTGCCGAAGCAGTAGCGGCACCAGAGCGCCGATTCGAGCGCCAGGCCGGCGACGCCCTTGCCGGCTTTCAACCGGTCGGCGATGGTCGGGATGATGAATTTCGGCTGCCGGTTGGAGCCATCGAGACAAAGCCTGCGAACCGTGTCGCCGATCTTTGGATTGGAGAAGCGGTGCTCGATGAGTTGATAATAGTCCTCCAGCACGGTGTCCGGCACCGGCGGCACGGTCGGGATGATCTCGTCGTGCTCCAGCCTGTCGAGAAAGCCGCGCACCAGCGGCTCCTGCATCGCCTCGTGGACGAAATGGATGTCCATCAGTCCGGCCGGATAGGCGATAGTCGCATGGCCGCCATTGAGGATGCGGATCTTCATCAGCTCGTAGGGCGCAACATCGCTGACGAACTGCACGCCGACCTTTTCCAACGGCGGGCGGCCGTCGGTGAAATGGTCCTCCAGCACCCATTGCTTGAACGGCTCACAGAACACCGGCCAGTTGTCTTCAAGCCCAAATTCGCTCGACAGGATGTCGCGCTCACGGTCGGTGGTGGCCGGCGTGATGCGGTCGACCATGCCGTTCGGAAAAGCGACTTCCTCGCTCACCCACTTCGCCAAATCCTCGTCGATCAGGCGAGCAAGACCGACGACGCCGTCAGAGGTGACATGGCCGTTGTGGGGGATGTTGTCGCAAGACATGATCGTGAAGGGCACGATGCCGTCTTCGCGGCGGCGGATCAGCCCGGCAAGGATTATGCCGAAGACGGTCTTCGGCGTAGCGCCCGGCTCAGCATCGGCGACAATGTCGGGATGGGTTGGATTGAACACGCCGGACGCCGGATCGATGAAATAGCCGCCTTCGGTGATGGTAAGCGAAACGATCCTTATCGCCGGATCGGCAAGCCGTTCGATGATCGCGGCCGCGTCGCCCGGCATCAGGAAGTCGACCATGACGCCGGTGACGCGGGCGCTCATGTGGCCACTGTCCTGCTCGACCACGGTGGTCAACCAGTCCTGTTCCTGCAGCTTGCCGCGGCCGACCTTCTCGCCCTCGAAGACGCCCGCGCCGACAAGTGCCCAGTCGCGACCGATGCCCGAATTGAACAGATCGTCGAGATAGACTGCCTGATGCGAGCGGTGGAAATTGCCGACGCCGAAATGCACGATGCCGGGCTTGAGCGCCGCGCGATCATATTTCGGGCCGGCAACCTTGGGCGGAAGTTTGGCGAGAATGGAAGACGAGAGTTTCACGGTCATCTGCTTTTTACCCTTGGGCGGGACGGCTCTTCTCCCCGTGGAGGAAACGGGGAGAAGAGCGCCTTCGCCCCCCTCAACTCAACCACTGGCCGCCGTCGACATTGTAGGTCTGGGCGACGATGTACTCGGCGTCCTCGCTGGCCAGGAACACCGCCATGCCTGTGAGGTCTTGCGCCGTGCCCATGCGGCCATAAGGCACCGCTTCGCCGACCAGCTTCTTCTTCTCGCCTTTCGGCCGGTTCTCGTACTTGGCGAACAGGGAATCGACATGATCCCAGTGCTCGCCGTCGACGACGCCCGGCGCGATGGCGTTGACGTTGATGCGGTGCTTGATCAAGTCGAGCCCAGCCGACTGGGTGAGCGAGATGACGGCGGCCTTGGTGGCGCAATAGACGCCAACCAGCGCCTCGCCGCGCCGCCCGGCCTGGCTCGCCATGTTGATGATCTTGCCGCCCTTGCCCCGGGCGATCATCGAGCGGGCGGCTGCCTGCAGCATGAACAGCGTGCCGGCGACATTGACGGAAAACAGCCTGTCGTAGCTCGCCTTCGATATCTCGACGATCGGCGCCAGATCGAACAGAGCGGCGTTGTTGATCAGAATGTCCAGCCCGCCGGTCCTTGTCTCGACCGCTTTCACTGCCGCCTCGATCGAAGCGAGATCGGTGACATCGAGCTTGACCGCATAGGCTTTCGCACCGATCTCGGAAGCTGTCTTTTCCGCAGCTTCGAGATTGATGTCGCCGATCGCAACCGTGGCGCCCTCGCGCACATAGGCTTCGGCGAACGCCCTGCCGATGCCGCGCGCCGAACCGGTGATCAGCGCCGATTTACCCTCGAGCCTCATTGCATCATGGCCTTTCCGTCGGCGCCGAAGCGGTGCAGCTTGGCCTTGTCCGGGGTCAGGTAGATCGTGTCGCCGTGATCGACGGCCAGTTCGCCGTCGGCGCGCACGGTCAGCGGACCGACGCCGTCCGCCTGCACGTGCAAAAACGTATCGGAGCCAAGGTGCTCGGCGACACCGACTGTGGCCTTCCAGTCGCCTGATGTCGTCGAAATGTTCATATGCTCGGGACGGATACCGACGGTCCTGGCACCGTACTTGGCCGCTGGCGCGCCTTCGATCAGGTTCATCTTCGGCGAACCGATGAAGCCGGCGACGAACAGGTTCTTCGGCGTCTTGTAGAGTTCCATCGGCGAGCCGACCTGCTCGACATTGCCGGCATTGAGCACGACGATCTTGTCGGCCATGGTCATCGCCTCGACCTGGTCGTGGGTGACGTAGACCATCGTCGTCTTGAGCTGATGATGCAGCTCACTGATTTCCAGCCGCATGGTGCCGCGCAGGGCCGCGTCGAGGTTGGACAAAGGCTCGTCGAACAGGAAGGCCGAAGGCTGGCGCACGATGGCGCGGCCGATGGCGACGCGCTGGCGCTGCCCGCCGGAGAGCTGGCCGGGGCGGCGTTCGAGATAGTTGGTTAGGTTCAAGACGCGCGCCGCATCCTTGACCTTCCTGTCGATGGTCGCCTGGTCCTCCCCCGCCATCTTCAGCGGAAACGCGATGTTCTTGGCCACCGTCATATGCGGGTAGAGCGCATAGGACTGGAACACCATGGCCAGCTTGCGCTTGGCCGGCGCCTCGCCGGTCACGTCGCGGCCATCGATGTTGATGGTGCCGGCGGTGGTGTCCTCAAGCCCGGCGATCAGCCGCAGCAGCGTGGACTTGCCGCAGCCCGACGGGCCGACGAAGACGACGAACTCGCCGTTCTCGATGACCAGGTCGATGCCCGGAATGATGATCGTCGACCCGAAGGACTTGGAGACGTTCTTGAGCGTGATGTTTCCCATGGTTTCCTCCCCTAGGGGTTATTTTCGCCTGATGCTTCAGGTAACGTCCGTCACTTCACGGCGCCAAATGTCAGGCCGCGCACCAGCTGCTTCTGGCTGAACCAGCCCATGATCAGGATCGGCGCGATCGCCAGCGTCGAGGCCGCCGACAGCTTGGCCCAGAACAGGCCTTGCGGGCTGGAGAATGAGCTGATGAAGGCAGTGAGCGGGGCGGCCTCGGTGGTGGTCAGCCGGATCGTCCAGAACGCCTCGTTCCATGCCAGGATGATGTTAAGCAGCATCGTCGAGGCGATGCCCGGCACTGCCATCGGCGTCAGCACATAGACGATCTCGTTCCAGAGCGAGGCGCCGTCCATGCGCGCCGCTTCCAGGATCTCGCCGGGGATCTCGCGGAAATAGGTGTAGAGCATCCACACCACGATCGGCAGGTTGATCAGCATCAGCATGATCATCAGGCCGATGCGGCTGTCGAGCAATCCGGTATCGCGGAAGATCAGGTAGATCGGGAACAGCACGGCAACCGCCGGCATCATCTTGGTGGAAAGCATCCACATCAGGATGTCCTTGGTCCACTTGCCCGGCGAGAACGCCATCGACCATGCCGCCGGTATGGCGACAAGCAAGGCCAGAATGGTTGAGCCGACCGACAGGAACACCGAGTTGAGGAAGAACTTGAAGTAGCCGCTCTGCGCCTCGACCGCGGTATAGCTCTCCGTGGTTCCCGACGGAAACAGGTTGAAGCCCTGGATGGCCTCCTGCTCCGACTTGAACGAGGTGATGATCGTATAGAGGATCGGAAAGAAGATCAGCAGAGCGACGATCCAGGCGGCCGCGGTCGCAATCGTCTTGTGCTGGGTGCTGACTGCACGTGCCATCGTTTCCTCCCTTATTTGTCCAGGTTCTTGCCGACCGCGCGCATGGCGAAGAAGGCGACGATGTTGGCGAGAATGACGGCGAGGATACCGCCGGCGGATGCCTGGCCGATTTTGAACTCCAGCAGCGCCTTCTGGTAGACGAGGAAGGGCAGGTTGGTGGAGGCGTAACCGGGGCCGCCATTGGTGGTGACGAGGATCTCGGCATAGACCGACAACAGGAAGATCGTCTGGATCAGGATGACGACGGTGATGGCGCGCGACATGTGCGGCAGCGTCAGGTAGATGAAGCGGCTGATGAAGCCGGCCCCGTCCATCTCGGCGGCCTCTTTCTGCTCGCCATCGAGCGACTGCAGCGAGGTCAAAAGAATCAATGTCGCAAACGGCAGCCACTGCCAGGCGACGATGATGATGATCGCCGGCATCGGATACTGCCCGAACCAGTCGATCGGCTGCCCGCCGAAGAAGCGCGCGATATCGGCAAAGACGCCGTATTGCGGATGCATGATCATGTTCTTCCAGACCAGTGCGGCCACCGGCGGCATGACGAAGAACGGCGAGATGACGAGGATGCGGACGATGCCCTGTCCCCATATCGGCTGATCGAGCAGAAGTGCCAGCAGGATGCCGCCGATCACCGTGATCAAAAGCACGCTGACCACGAGGATAAGCGTGTTGAGGATCGACTGCAGGAATGCCGGGTTTGAATAGAAAAGCGCGTAATTCGAGAAGCCGACGAACCCGTCGCGGATCGGGTTGAGCGGATTGTACTGCTGGAAGGAGAACCACAGGGTGAATGCCAGCGGTACGATCATCCAGACGAACAGCAGCACCACGGATGGTGCCATCATGAAGCGGGCAAGCGAACGGGTCTGCTGAGTAGCCATGACGGTCACCCTTCAAAGGTCAGCCAAATTTTCAAAAGTGTGAAGGTGGCCGCCCGAACTGGGATTCGGGCGGCCCCTTTTGCCGGCCATGATAGGCAACCGGCGTTCGGCACCGGGAGGAGCCTTACTGGATATAACCGCCCTCGGTCATCGTCGCGGTTGCAGCTTCCTGCGCCTGCTTCAAGGCGTCGTCGACGCTCGTCTGGCCGGCGAGTGCCGCCGAGAAGAGCTGGCCGACGGTGGTGCCAAGGCCCTGGAACTCGGGTATGGCGACGAACTGAACGCCGACATAAGGCACCGGCTTGACGGTCGGATGCGTCGGATCGGCGGCGTTGATCGAGTCCAGCGTCATCTTGGCGAAGGGCGCCGCCTTCTGGTACTCGGGGTTGGCGTAGAGCGAAGAGCGTGTTCCGGGCGGAACATTGGCCCAGCCTTCCTTCGATGCGACCAGCTCGGCATAGGCTTTGCTGGTTGCCCAGGAGACGAATTTCTGAGCGGCGTCAGCCTTTTGCGTGCCGGCGGGAATGGCCAGCGACCAGGCCCACAGCCAGTTGCCGCGCTTGCCCAAGCCGTTGTCGGGCGCCAGCGCATAACCGACCTTGTCGGCGACCGTTGAGTTCTTCGGGTCGGAGACGAAGGAGGCCGCGACGGTGGCGTCGATCCACATGCCGCATTTGCCCTGCTGGAACAGCGCCAGGTTTTCGTTGAAGCCGTTCGAAGACGCGCCCTCAGGGCCGTTGGCCTTCATCAGGTCGACATAGAACTGCAGCGTGTTCTTCCATTCGGGCTGGTCGAACTGCGGCTTCCAGTTCTCGTCGAACCAGCGTGCGCCGAACGAGTTCGACATGGCGGTCAGGAAGGCCATGTTCTCGCCCCAGCCGGCCTTGCCGCGCAAGCAGACGCCGTTCACGCCGTTGGCGCGATCCGTCATCTTATCGGCGGCCTGCTTGATGAAGTCCCAGGTCGGCGCGTCGGGCATGGTCAGCCCGGCCTTCTCCATCAGGTCCTTGCGGTACATGACGAAGGAGCTTTCGCCGTAAAACGGTGCTGCGTAAAGGGTGCCGTCGACCGACAGGCCGCCGGCGATCGCCGGGATGATGTCCTTGATGTCATAGTCGTCGCCGAGCTTGTCGAGCGGCAACAGCCAGCTCTGCTTGGCCCAGATCGGAACCTCGTAGGTGCCGATGGTCATCACGTCGTACTGGCCACCCTTGGTGGCGATGTCCGTGGTGACGCGCTCGCGCAGCACGTTCTCCTCGAGCGTGACCCACTGGAGCTGGATATCAGGGTTCTTGGCGGTGAAGTCGTCGGTCAGCGTCTGCATGCGGACCATATCGCCATTGTTGACGGTGGCGATGGTGATGGATTCGGCATGCGCGGCGAACGCGAGGGTGCTGGCCGACAACAGACCCAGGGTGAGCGTGCGAAGTTTCATCAAATTCCTCCCATAGACCAAGCTGAGCATTTGCCTTGGCTATGGGCAATTACTCACTCTCCGTGAATTATGTCAAGCCGGATTCGTTGCTGCAATGCAGCACGCGGGCTCCTGCGGCATCCGATTCCAGGCGCTTTTCGGGACTATTTGAAGACGGTTGGATGGCTCTCGGCACGCGCGAAATGTCGGATTTCGGTGCCCACTTGATCGGACGGATTGTCGACCTATCGGCCGGCGATCTCGGCCAGGATCCAGTCGCGGAAGGCGCGGATTTTCGGCACGTTGCGCCGCGCCTGGGGATAGACCAGCCAATAGGCGTGGCCATCGTCGCCGACCAGGTCGAAAGGCTGGATCAGGCGGCCATCTGCAAGTTCGGCGCTGAACAGCGCCTTGGTCACGATCGCCACGCCCTGCCCGGCGATGGCGGCGTTCGCCTCATAGGCCTGCGCGCCCATGCTGGAGCCGGGGCGCCTTGCCAATTCCTCGACCGGCAGGCCGGCGGCGATGAACCAGTCCCGCCACCATGGGTCGCCAGGATCGAGGATCGGCAAGCGCAGCAGGTCGGCCGGCTCCTTGACGCCACCGATGCTGGCCGCGAGCTGCGGGCTCAGAACCGGTGTGAAATCCGCATTGAAAAGCTTGTGCACCTCGACTCCCGGCCAGGTGCCGCCGCCGGAGCGGATGGCGATGTCGATATCCTCGCGGGTAAAGTCGACGACCCTGTTCGACGTGTCGAGGCGAACGGCCAGCGACGGATGCGCGACCTGGAAGGAGCCGAGATGCCGGGCCAGCCAGTTGGAGGCAAAAGTCAGCAGCGTCGAAACGCACAGCACGCCATCGGCGCCGCTGCGCGCAGCGGCATAGGCTCCGCTTAACAGGGCAAAGGCCTCGCTGACCGCCGGCGCCAGACGCTGCCCGGCCTCGGTCAACACGATCTGCTTGGGTCGGCGCAAGAATAGCGGCGCGCCGACGCGCTCTTCCAGAAGCTTGATCTGATAGCTCGCCGCCGCCTGCGTCATGCCGAGCTCGCCGGCGGCCTTGGTGAAGGATAGATGCCGCGCCACCGCCTCGAACACCCGGATCGCGGCGAGCGGCGGGAGCTGCGAGATCTGTCGTGCATTGAGTTCGGGCATAAGGCCTCCTTATGGGCCGTGATCGACGTTTGATTGGCGGCAAGGCGCCGTCAAGCCGATATTTGTGGTCGACGCATCAATCAGTTCAAGCATAGCGAAGGCTGACGATCATGACCACGATCCAGGAAAAGCTGTTTCTAACGCCAGGCCAAAGCTGGTTTTCGCGGCTGGCGCGCGGGCTTGCACGGCACGCGGCGAGAAAACGGGCCTATCTCGACATCAGGGAATTGCCGCCGCATCTGCAGCGCGACATGGGTTTTCTCGATGGCAACGATCCTTACGGTCGGCGCAAATAGCCTTGCTGGACTTATCCCTAATCAACTGGCCGCCAGCAAAGCGGCGGCGGTCCGCTCGTCGGTGATAAGGCCGTTGACCAGCCGCCGATTCACCGCTGCAAGGATGCCGGGCAGCTTCCGCTCGCCCATGGCGAGTGCGATCACCAACGATTTTTCGCGCGACGGCAGCGATGCCGAAGACACCCTGTCATTGGTGATGCCCTCGATCATCCGGCCTTCGCGATCGAACACCCAGCCGACGATTTCGGCGACGCCGCCGGCTTTCTGCAGCGCCTTCAATTCACTTTCCGAAATGAAGCCGTCTTCATAGAGCGGCGCCTTCGGGCCGAGATCGCCGATGCCGATGAACGTGACGTCGGCTTCCGCTGCAAGCGCCAGCGTCGGTTGGATCATCGGTTGGCTGAGCAGCATCTCGCGCTCCTCCGGCGAGGAGGCGATGACCGGCAACGGCATCGGGAAGGAGCGCGCCTTGACCCTGTCGGCCATGGTGAAGATGACGTTGTAGAAGGCGGCCGAGCCGTCGGGCGAGATGTTGCCGGTCAGCGACACCACCTTGTGCTGCGGGCATTCCATCGGCGGCAGCTGCTCGATTGCCGCCTTCAGCGTGCGGCCGGTGCCGATGGCCATGACGATCGGCGTCGGCGACCGCAGCCGCCGTTCAATCTCGGCGGCCGCCGCCTCGGCGACGCCGATGATGGTCGAGGAGGAAGCAGGATCGCTCGGCACCACCTCGACCAGATCGAGCGCGAAACGCGATTTCAGTCGCGCCTCGAGATCGAGGCAATTGGCGATCGGGTGGTCGACGCGCACCTTGATCAACCCTTCCGACACCGCCAGCGACACCAGCCGCTGCGCCGTCTGCCGTGAGATGCCGAGCGTCGAGGCGATCTGGTCCTGCGTGTTGCCGGCGACGTAGTAGAGCCAGCCGGCGCGTGCCGCGTCGTCCAGCCTGTTGCTGCCGCTGTCCTGCCGGGAATTCAACTTGCTGCCTCCCTGCCCCCGAGCATCAATGCGGGGGCGCTTTACTTTTAAGGGGGAATGCGCTTGTGCGCAATTGCCTATCACAAGAGCAATTGCTTAGGTGAACTGCCGAGGCACCTGTGGTGTTTCGAGTGGATGATTGTAGCCAAGCAATTTTTGAAGTCCCGCAATGTCCGTGCAGTCAGGCGCGGCGGTTTATCTCCCGACGCAAACCCTTTAAGGGATTCAGACAAAGGAGCCTCGCATGACGCCGAAAGCGGTTTTCTGGGACATGGACGGCACGCTGGTCGACAGCGAGCCATTGCACGAGGCGGCGCTGATTGCGGCGCTGCACAGCGTCGGCATCGCCGCGCCAGCCAACCTGCATGAGCGGGTGCTGGGCATTGCCGCATGGCCGGTCTACGAGATGCTGCGCGACGAGTTCGGCCTCGACCTGCCCTTCGACGACTGGATCGTGCGCAAATACGATCACTATCTGCCGATGGCCGAGACGCTGAAGCCGCGCATCGGCGCGATCGAGATCTTCAACGAACTGCGTGCGATTGGCGTGGCGCAAGCGGTGGTATCCAACTCCGACCGGCTGATCGTCGATGCCAATTTGCGTGCGGTTGGCCTCTTCTACCCCGGCATGAAGACAATCAGCCGCAATGACGTGCACGAAGGCAAGCCGCACGCCGAACCCTTCCTGCGCGCCGCTTGGCTGGCCGGTGTCGATCCGGCCGATGCCGTGGCCGTCGACGACAGCGTGACCGGCGCCACGGCGGGGCTGGCGGCGGGGATGAGAACGATCTTCTGGCCGGAAGTGCCTATGGACGGGCCGCCCGGCGCGACAAACATCAACAGCGCCGACGAATTGCGCGCGGAACTCGGGCTCTAAGCTGGCAACCTAGACGCTCCTCCTGCAACGCCGATGATTGGCGAACCGGCGATGAGAGCGTCCTTCTCCTCGTCGCTATATATGGGAAGAAGGGAGCTCAGTTCCGGTAGACCGGTTCCTGCTCGTCGAGGATCGCCTTCAATTCGGACAGGTGCCGCTCGGCCTGACCGGGATAGTCCTCTTGTTCCAGCGCTGCCTTCTCGGCGATTTCATCCGACAGGACCCGCAGCGGTTGGCCGGTCCACAGCGCCTTGATGTAGGTTTCGGCGGCGCGCTCGAAATAGAACATACGGTTGAAGGTGTCGGCGACCGTATCACCGATGACCAGCACGCCATGATTGCCCATGACCATCACCTTTACCTTCGGATCGGTAAGCAGCTGCGAGCAGCGTTCGCCCTCCTCCTCGAAGGCGAGCCCGCCATAATGGCCGTCGACGACGTGGCGATTGAAGAAGATCGCAGAGTTCTGGTCGATCGGCGGCAGCGTCGAGTCGGCAAGCGAAGCGAGCACGGTGGCGTGGATCGAATGCACATGCATGACGCAGCGGGCATGACGGACATTGCGATGAATGGCGCCATGCAGCCCCCATGCCGTCGGGTCGGGCGCATTCGGGCCGGAGAGCGTATCGGGATCGTTGGCGTCGATCAGCAGCAGGTCACTCGCCTTGATGCGCGAGAAATGCACCTGGTTGGGATTCATCAGGAATTGCGAGCCGTCATCGTTGACGGCCAGTGAGAAATGATTGGCCACCGCCTCGTGCATGTTGAGCCGCGCCGTCCAGCGGAAGGCGCAAGCCAGATCGACGCGCTCCTCGTAGAAGGGCAGGTTGGTCAGCATTTCCTTCTGCAGGCGGGCGATGCTCATCGAAAACCTCCGTAAAAAAGCAAGGATGCCGCGAGCCGGCGGGACGCGCAACCGGTTTCGTTTGGTGCAGACGAGCGCTTTGCCTTACGCCGCAGTGCTTCTGGCGGCGTCGACCCGCAGCCCGCCATGCTCGACGATGAAATCGATCACCTCCTGCAGCCCCTTGCCGCGCGACAGATCGGTGAAGCCGAACGGCCGCTTGCCGCGCATGCGGGCGGCATCGCTCTCCATGACGTCGAGATTGACGTTCACATAGGGGGCGAGATCGCTCTTGTTGATGACCAAGAAGTCGGACCGCGTGATCGCCGGTCCGCCTTTCCTCGGGATCTCCTCGCCCTGGCAGACCGAGATGACATAGAGCGTCAGATCGGCAAGGTCCGGGGAGAAAGTGGCGGCAAGATTGTCGCCGCCCGATTCGATGAAGACGATGTCGAGATCCGGGAATTTCCTGTTCATCTCGGCGATCGCCTGCAGGTTGATCGATGCATCCTCACGAATGGCGGTGTGCGGGCAGCCGCCGGTCTCGACGCCCATGATGCGATCCTCGGGCAGCGCCTGCAGCCTGGCCAGCATCATGGCATCTTCCTTGGTGTAGATATCGTTGGTGACGACTGCGATGGAAAACTCGTCGCGCAGCGCCTTGCAGAGCTTTTCGGTGAGCGTCGTCTTGCCGGAGCCGACGGGGCCGCCGATGCCGATGCGAAGAGGACCGTTGGCTTGGGTCATGCGGAAAACTCCGTGATGGCAAGAATGGCGAAGCCGAGCCCGATCAGCAGGCACAGCGGCGAATAATACCGCAGATCGAGCCGAGCAAAAGGTTGTTCGGGCGCCAGCCGGCGCCACCACGGCGTGAAACCGGCAATGCCGCGCGCCAGGAAGACCAGCGCGATGAGCAGCGCTGTCGCGGC
>NZ_SUEO01000049.1:22650-32011 GCF_004962925.1 Mesorhizobium sp.
GGGAAAGGGCATGGCAAACACGCCTTCGAGCGCCATCGGCCACAGCGTCGCCAGGCCGAGGCATGCGGCAACGGCGAAGCTGGCGAAGGGTGCCGGCATTTCGTCGACGCCGCGAAAGCCGACTACCGCGCGGGCGCAGGAGGCGGCATCCCTGCCCGGCCAGATGCCGCCAATGCCCCAATAGACATGCAGCGTGGTGATCAGCAGCAGGACCAGCGAGAGCGCGAAGGCGAGAATGATCATGAGCGGAACAATCGCGAATACTGTGTTTCGTGCTTCATCGCCATGACATCCGAGACGAACGCACAGCCGCCGAGATCGTCAAGCGTCGAGCCGGCGGCGCGAGCGGCGACGCTGAGCGCCAGCGGCTCGAAGCCGGCGAGCAGCGCGGTCGCTCCGGTCTGGCCGACGACGCCGAGCCGGATCGCGGCCTGGACGAGATTGGAGAAGAAGGCCTGCAGGAAGGCGGAGAGCGCGTCTTGCAGGGCGATTGCGTTGCCGCCGGCTATTGCGCCGACGGCGACGCAATAGGGGCACTCGGCCGGCAGACGGTCCAGCACCTGACACGGCCAGGCAGATGCCGCCTTCAGGAAGGCTGCGCCCTGCAGCATGGTTTCGGTGTGACGCTCGCGCGAGCCGGCCAATGCTTGGGCAAGGGCCACGATCTCATCGAGATCGCCGCCCGCGCGGGCGCGCCGCCAGCTTTCGGCAAACAGCACGGCATCGTTCCAGCCCGAGCCCATCTCGATCAGCGTCTCCAGCCATGCAGCGAGGTCTTTGCTGTCAGTAACCAGTCCGTCGTGCACGGCGCGTTCGAGACCATGGCTGTAGGAAAAGCCGCCGACCGGAAAGGAAGGCGACAGCCACGCCATCAGCCGCAACAGGGCGACGTTGGAAGGCTGGTCAGTCATGGTCATGGTCGTGCGAGTGGCTGTGCGAATGCGATTCGCTATGGGCATGGGAATGCGCTTCGGCGTGGCTGTGCGCGTGCGCCTCGGCATGAGCGTGGTCGTGGCCGTGCCCGCCATGCCCGGAATAGGCACCGCGCACCGGCTTGAACGGTTCGGAGACATCAAGCACGACCGCACCCAGCCCTTCCAGCATCGCCTTGATGACATGATCGCGCAGGATGAGGATGCGTTCCGCCTCGATGGCGGCCGCAAGATGCCGGTTGCCGATATGCCAGGCAAGTTCGGCCAGGTGAACGGCGCTCTCAGCACGGATGTCATAGAGAGGCTCCTCAGCCGCGATGATCTCGACATGACGGCCATCCTCCAGCACCAGCCGGTCGCCATCGCCCAAGGCAACCGGTTCGGGCAGATCGACCAGCACCCTGTCGCCACCGGCAAGTTCGATGACCCTGCGGCGCAAATGCCGCTCGTCATGGGCGAGCACGGCACGATCATAGGGCGTGATCGCTCCTGCCTCGCCGGCGGCGAGCACCGAGACGGCGCGCGGAAATTTGGTGAAGTCGGTGCGGATGTCGAGCTTCATGTAAAACCTGCCTCTCCAAAAAGCCTAGACCATCCCGCCCGCAGACCCAATGCGCATGACCCCAAAATCGAATTCGATTTCGGGAAGGATCATGCGCCAAGTCAAGTTTCTACAGCGTCCTTTGCGCGTCCGGAAGGACGCGCGGCGCTGTAGTCAAACGATCGTGTCGAAGAGCCGCAGGATAAACGATATCTGGTAGACGAGGGCGGCGGCGACAAAGGCGATGTGAAAGCGACGGTCGCTGACAAGCATCGCGATGACACAAAGCGCAACGAACACCGGGGTGCGGAACAAATATTCAACGCCGAAGCGGGCAAAATGCTCGGGCCCTTTCAGCAGCGTATCGATCACGTCGAGCAGATAAGTCGCCGCCAGCAGGCCGAAGAACCAAGCGCGGCGCGAGTAGAAAAAATCCTCGTAGCTGGTGTAGTCCAGCATTGAGTCCGGGAACAGCAGCGCACAGAGCAGGAACAGCGTGACCGCGTAGAAGATGATGAACAGGTACTTGCCGAAGGTCCAGGTCTCGATCTGGAACAGGCCGAACTCCCACCACCAGAAATGCACCAGCATCAAAAGCACCGACACAACCCAGGCCAGATGCACTGAGTAGAGCCGGTACTGCCCGGGATGCTGGACAATGCGGGCCACCCCGGACAGCAGCCGCGTGACGCCAAGCCCGATCACCATGCCCAAGATGATGCGGATGTGCGGGAAGATGTCGTGGGCGTAGGGGAGTTGCTGGTTCATGGGCCCTAGGCGGCATGTTCTGCGTCAGCTATAGCGCCGATGGATCAGAACAAAAAGTACCTCTGCGCCATCGGCAGCACCGTGGCCGGCTCGCAGGTGAGTAGCTCGCCGTCGGCTCGCACCTCATAGGTTTCGGGATCGACCTCGACGTGCGGGGTGGCGTCGTTGAGCACCATCGAATGCTTGCCGATGCCGCCGCGGGTGTTTTCGACTGCGACCATCTGCTTGTCGACGCCGAGCTTGCCGCGCAGGCCGGCATCGAGCGCAGCCCTGGAGACGAAGGTCACCGACGAGTTGGTCATCGCCTTGCCATAGGCGCCGAACATCGGCCGGTAGTGCATCGGCTGCGGCGTCGGGATCGAAGCGTTAGGATCGCCCATCGGGGCGGCGGCGATCATGCCGCCGATCAGCACCATGTCGGGCTTGACGCCGAAGAAGGCCGGGTTCCACAGCACCAGGTCGGCGCGCTTGCCGACCGCCACCGAGCCGATCTCGTTCGACAGGCCATGCGCGATGGCCGGGTTGATCGTGTATTTGGCGATATAGCGGCGGACGCGGAAATTGTCGTTGTTGCCGGTCTCCTGCGGCAGCGAACCGCGCTGGCGCTTCATCTTGTCGGCGGTCTGCCAGGTGCGGATCGCCACTTCGCCGACGCGGCCCATGGCCTGGCTGTCCGACGAGATGATCGAGAAGGCGCCGATGTCGTGCAAAATGTCTTCTGCGGCGATGGTCTCCTTGCGGATACGGCTTTCGGCAAAGGCAATGTCTTCGGGGATCGACGGCGACAGATGATGGCAGACCATCAGCATGTCGAGGTGCTCGGCCAGCGTGTTGACCGTGTAGGGGCGGGTCGGATTGGTCGAGGACGGGATGACGTTGGGCAGGCCGCAAACCTTGATGATGTCAGGCGCATGGCCGCCGCCGGCGCCCTCGGTGTGGAAAGCGTGGATGGTGCGGCCCTTGATCGCCGCGACCGTGTTCTCGACAAAGCCGGACTCGTTCAGCGTGTCGGTGTGGATCATCACCTGCACGTCGTAGTCGTCGGCGACCGACAGGCAGCAGTCGATTGCCGCAGGCGTCGTGCCCCAATCCTCGTGCAGCTTCAGCGAGCAGGCGCCGCCCAGCACCATTTCTTCGAGCGCGGCCGGCAAGGATGCGTTGCCCTTGCCCGACAGGCCGATGTTCATCGGGAAGGCGTCAAACGACTGGATCATGCGCGCCATATGCCACGGCCCGGGCGTGCAGGTCGTCGCCAGCGTGCCATGCGCCGGGCCGGTGCCGCCACCGAGCATGGTGGTGATGCCCGACATCAACGCTTCCTCGATCTGCTGCGGGCAGATGAAGTGGATATGCGCGTCGAAGCCGCCGGCGGTGAGGATCTTGCCCTCGCCGGCGATGATCTCGGTGCCGGGGCCGATGATGATGGTGACGCCGTCTTGCATATCCGGATTGCCGGCCTTGCCGATCGCGGCGATGCGGCCGTCCTTGAGGCCGATATCGGCCTTGAAGATGCCGCCTGACGCATCGACGACCAGCGCATTGGTGATGACGGTGTCGACCGCGCCTTGCGCGCGGGAAACCTGGCTCTGGCCCATGCCGTCGCGGATAACCTTGCCGCCGCCGAATTTCACCTCTTCGCCATGAACGGTGAAATCCTTTTCGACCTCGATGATCAGCTCGGTATCGGCAAGCCGCACCTTGTCGCCGACGGTCGGGCCGTACATCTGGGCATAGGCGGCGCGGGTGATTCTAGCCATCGGCAATTGCTCCTGAAGTGCGGCCCAAAATGCAACCGGTCGAAGCCCGGCACCACATTGTCGCCATCCTATGGTCACGCAATGACCCGCTCGGCGACACTTTCCGATCCCATTTAACGTTTGAGGTGGCCAGGTCACCCCAAAGCGACCGTTTGCCAATCGATGGAAAGGAAGATCCATGCGCAAAACGATACCTCTCGCAGCCGCCGCCACCCTCCTGCTCGCGACCGCTGCCAGCGCCCAGCAACAGCCCGCGCAGCAGCCGCCGCCGGCTTCGCCCGCTCCCGCGGCGCCCGGCGCTCAGCCGGAAGTGCCGGCGATTCAGACCGTCAATGTCGTCGACATCGAAGAACTGCCCGAGGAAACGAAGACGAAGGTCAATGAAGTGATCGCCAAGCGCGGCGAGGATGGCCTGCAGAAATTGCGCAGCTCGATTGACGCGACGCCCCAGGTCAAGTCCGCGCTCGAAGCCAAAGGACTCACCTCGGCGCAGGTGATCGCCGCCAGCATGGACACCAATGGCGCGCTGACCTTGATCACCAAGAAAGCGAGCTGACGATGCGCTATGGCGGGTCGGCACAAGGCCGGCCTGCCGCATCGGGAAGGGAACCTTCGCAGGGCAGAACACGTTTCGACTTTTTGGCGTAGAAACGGGCCTCGAAAGAGGCTCTGAGAGCGAGCGATGGCGATCACCACCTTCCCCGACACGAGATGGCTGCATATGATTGCCGCAACTGCCTTTCTCGCGGCGAGCGTTCCCCAGGCCGCGCTGAATGCGCAGGGTCTTGAAGGCCCGGACACCGTCAACAGGATCATCGGCTCGGAGGTCGGCCAGGAAGAGACCAACACGGCCGTGGAGGCCGGCAAAGTCGCCACGGCGATCGACCGGACGCGTGAAAACATCGGCGCGGTGCGCAAGACCTCCAAGCTCGACAAGGTCGATATCGTGTTTCTCACCGATGCCGCGCGCACGGAAGGCGGTCCGCCGCCGGAGATCGAGACCAAGGTTAAGGAACATCAGGAAGACATTGCGGAACTGCGCAAGGAGATCGAGGCGAACGCATTGCTGTTCAACGCCATCGACTCGCGACGCGTGCTGACCGAAGACGTCCTCGCCGTGGAATTCGACGATCCCGGAAAGGTCGTCATCTACGCGGCGGCCAAGCCGCCCAGCTGAACCGAAATGGCTCGACGCGTTGAATATCACAGCGCGCCCATGATCTTCTGCTGAAACCCGTAGACTTCGCGCTTGCCGCCGAGCGGCACCAGCGTGACGTCGCGCTCTTGGCCGGGCTCGAAGCGCATCGCCGTGCCGGCAGCGATGTCGAGGCGCATGCCTCGCGCCTTGTCGCGATCGAATTTCAACCCCTCATTGGTCTCGAAGAAGTGATAGTGGCTGCCGACCTGGATCGGCCGGTCGCCGCTGTTGGCCACTTTCATCGTGATGGTCGGCTGGCCCTTGTTCAATTCGATCTCGCCGCCTGCCGTGATGATTTCGCCCGGGATCATCGCCAGCCTCACAAGACGCCGAAGGCGAGGCCGGCACCGACGGCCGCACAGGCGCCGCCGGCGGCGCGCGCAAGGCCTGGGAACCTGATGCCGAGGCCAAGACCGGCAGCGAGGCCGCCGGCATGGAGCAGCGCAGTGGCGACGGCAAAGCCGGCCATGTAACCGAGCCCGCTGGCGTTTTCAGGCACTTCGGTGCCGTGGGCGTGACCGTGGAACAGCGCAAACAGGCCGATGATGGCGACGCCGGCCGAGACGGGAAGATCGACCGCAAGCGCGACCAGCAGTCCCAGCGCCACGACGGACGCCAGTATGCCCGGTTCGACGAACGGCACCGGCACCTGCAGCATGCCGAGCGCGCCGCCCGCCAGCATGACGCCGACGAAGGCGAGCGGCCAGGCGACAACCGCCTTGCCGCCCTTGAGCGCCGCCCACAGCCCGACCGCGATCATCACCGTCAGGTGGTCGAGGCCGGAGAGCGGATGCATGAAGCCGGCTGACCAGGACGAGGTCGTGCCGATGCCGACATGGGCATAGGCGGGCATTGCGGCGGCGAGAAGCAGGACCGCCGAGAGGGACGTGCGTTTGAACGTTGCGGGGACCATCGATATGCCTTCCGTTGTCAGGATCGTGCCGTCACGCGGCATTGCGGGCCGGACCGCAGCCCTCGGCCTTGAAGACGCGCTTTGTCGAGGCGGGATATTTCATCAGCATCGCTGCCGGCCGAATCGGGCGCATGGAGAAATTGCCGCCGCAATTCGGGCAGGCGCCGGCCAGCACATTTGCCACGCAATCGGCGCAGAAGGTGCATTCGAAGGTGCAGATCAGCGCGTCCATTGCCTCAGGCGGCAGGTCCTTGTCGCAGCATTCGCAGTTGGGGCGCAGCTCAAGCATTTTTCTCTCCTCACTTTATCGGCCCTCACCTTATCGGCTCGTGCACGGTGACCAGCTTGGTGCCGTCGGGAAACGTCGCCTCGACCTGCACGTCGTGGATCATCTCGGCGATGCCCTCCATAACCTGCGCGCGGCTGACGACATGGGCGCCGGCCTCCATCAGCTCGGCGACCTGGCGGCCGTCGCGGGCGCCCTCGACGACGAAGTCGGTGATCAACGCGATCGCCTCCGGGTGATTGAGCTTGACGCCGCGTTCGAGCCGCTTGCGCGCCACAATCGCCGCCATGGCGATGAGCAGCTTGTCCTTTTCCCTTGGCGTCAGGTTCATGCGTTTCCCTAGGATGGCGTAATCAGGAGTGGCGTAATCGGAATCAGAGTGACCATAATTTGGGCAGACCCGCCCGTCCGTTGAGCAATTCGACGAGCGGAACCAGCCGCTTGCGGAGCTGGTAGCCGTCCTCGGCAAACAGCCTCGCAAGAAGCTTGCCAGATTTCTTCACGCTCCAGACACTGGCGTCGCCCTGGCCGCCGATAATGTCCCGGGCCGGATCGAGCAAAGCCTCCACCCGCGGTGAGATCATCAGCACCGTCGCCATCGCGATGGCGCCGCCGGCCACCGCGGAACGGCCCAGGGTGGCCGCAATGCCGGGCCCGATGCGGAAATCCTCGGCATGAACAAGCGCTCCGTCCTGACTGACGCGCCAGCGGTCATGGAAACTGCCGTGCGCCGCGCGTTCGCCCATGGCAAGGCGGCCGAAGACGGTCGCCTCAAGCACCAGCGCCTCGGCGCCCACGGCAAGCTCCAGATCGAGCCTGCGGGCAAAGGCCGATCGATCGAAGACGAGGGTTTCCTGCGGCAGCCAGGCGACGCGGCCGCCAGCCCCGACCGTCAGCTTCACCCGCACCTCGGCGCGATCGGATGCGGCGCGGTAGACCTTCTCGCAGGCCTGGGTCGTTATGGTGGCGGAGGCGCCGGCGCCGACGTCGACCTCCCAGCCGATGCGGTCGCCGCCGGTCAACCCACCGGCGGTATTGATCAACACGGCTTCAAGCGGATCGGCCGAGACGGCCGGCATGCGGATCTTGGCGGAACCATCCTGATAGAGGCGCCGAAGAAGCGTGCGGCCGCCATTCCTGTCGCAGCCGAGCTGCGCCAATCCGGCGACGCGCTGGGCCGGCAGCACCGAGGTCAGGCCATGTTCGATCGTATCCACGGCGCCAACGTTAAGCACAGCGGCGGCTTTGTCGATATATAGCTTGTTGCTTGACAACGTTTCGGTTTCTATAGAGGGAGCCATCTTGGTACGGTCACGCAGCGCCTGGCGGGAAGGCGACGGTGACGATTTGAACCGGGGAAAAAGAGGCGCTGATCCGTTGGCGTCGAGAAACGACAAGGTTGGGGAAGGAACCGAATGGCTGACCAGCTGGCAACCGACATCATCGCGAAGATCAAGGCTCATGCCGAGCCTGGTGGCGAAGAAATCACCACCACTACCGAACTGACCTCTCTTGGCATCCATTCGCTGGAACTGACGGAGATCATCTTCGATCTCGAGGAACAGTATGGCATCGAGATCGAGATGAACACGGTGGATGCCTGGAGCAACCTGAAGAACGTCGGCGACATGGTCGAGGCGGTTCGCGCGCTGATCGCGAAAAAAGCCTGACTGAATGCACAAGCGCGTCGTCATTACCGGCATCGGCGGCATATGCGGGCTCGGCACCAATGCACCCGCGATCTGGGGCGAGATGCGCGCCGGCCGCTCGGCCATCGGTCCGATCGTCAATTCGGAGTTGCATGACCTGAAAGTCAGGGTCGGCTGTGAAATCAAGACGCTTCCCGATCACGGCATCGACCGCAAGCAGGTCGTGTCGATGGATCGCTTCAGCTTGCTGGCGACGATTGCCGCGCGGGAGGCGGCGCAACAAGCAGGGCTGACCTTGCACGCAGCCAACACCTACAGGATGGGAACCATCGTCGGCGTCGGCGTCTGCGGCTGGGAGGCGATCGAAGAGAGCTATCGCGCCATCCTGCTAGAAGGCAAGAATCGCGCCGGCATCTTCACCGTGCCAAAAGTGATGCCGGGCGCTGCGGCCGGACATGTCAGCATGAATCTCGGCCTGCGCGGACCGGTCTTCGGCATCACCTCGGCCTGCTCCTCGTCCAACCACGCGATCGCCTCGGCGGTCGATCAGATCAGGCTCGGCCGCGCCGATATCATGGTCGCCGGCGGCACCGATGCGCCGCTGGTCTGGGGCATCCTGAAGGGCTGGGAGGCACTGCGAGTGCTGGCCCCCGACACGTGCCGGCCATTTTCGGCCGATCGCCAGGGCCTGGTGCTAGGTGAAGGTGCTGGCATGGCGGTTCTGGAAACCTATGAGCATGCGGTGGCGCGCGGCGCCACAATTCTCGCTGAAATCGCCGGGGTCGGCATTTCCGGCGATGCCTCCGACATCGTCGCGCCGACCATCGAAGGGCCGGAAGCGGCGATGCGCTTCTGCCTCGTCGACGGGGGGCTCAATCCGGAAGACATCGACTATCTCAATGCGCATGGCACCGGCACCAAGGCCAACGACCAGATCGAGACCGCGGCGATCAAGCGCGTCTTCGGCGACCATGCCCACAGGCTTTCGATCTCGTCGACAAAATCGATGCACGCCCACTGCCTCGGCGCGTCGGGTGCCCTGGAGCTGATCGCCTGCATCATGGCGATCCGCGACGGCATCGTGCCGCCGACGGCGAATTTTCGCGAGGCCGACGCCGATTGCGATCTCGACATCACGCCGAACGAGGCGCGCGAGCGCAAAGTGCGCGTTGCGATGAGCAACAGCTTCGCCTTCGGCGGCACCAACGCGGTGCTGGCGGTCAAGGCGATCTGACCGCAGGCGGTTCACGGCTGGTTGTCGGACGGGCGAGACTTTTCACCCGTCATATTGATCGGGCCGCCCGGCGCGCTTAATTC
>NZ_SUEO01000004.1:0-232 GCF_004962925.1 Mesorhizobium sp.
AGGATGATCAGAAGCGCCAGCACCGCGATCACGGCCATCCCGGCGGCCAGCCAGCCCAGCCATTCGGCGCGCGCGAACAGATCGCGAATCAGCTGGTCGGTCCAAAGTCCGACAGCCAGCGAAACCAGAACGCCCAATGCGCCGAAGAACAGACTGCCGAACAACGAACGCTTCCGCGGCGCGGTCGCCGGCGGCGGTTCGGCGACGACGATGTCAGGTTCGTCGAAGACGT
>NZ_SUEO01000004.1:281-6829 GCF_004962925.1 Mesorhizobium sp.
CAGCAGTGCGTTCGAGTTTTGGCGGGCGAAAGCGTACGAAGCGGATCGCCGGGTCGTCATTGTTTTGTCGAGAGTCTGGGCTTTGCCGATGGTCTTGGCTTTGCCTCTGGTCTGGCCGAGAGACATCGAACACCGCATCAATTTTCTCCGGTAAGTCACCGGGAAATATGGCTGTTTCCGTCTTTCCATCAAATGTTTCGCCGTTGATCCTTTCACCTTTCAACGGTGTGCCGATGATGACCGGCAGTGTTTCACGGCCTTGCTTGACCGTGCCCTCGCGGGTCGCGCGCACGGCCGCCAGTGCGACCACGTCGACATCGGCGCCGGTGAAATTCGCCCGCGCCACGGCACGGTCGGCAAGCCGCCGCACGATCGCCTGCAGCCGGTCGTGGCTTTCGTGGTGCAGATGGTCCGCCTTTGTCGCCGCCACCAATATGCGGTCGATGCGCCTTGAAAAGAAGTCTGTCAGGAAGTTGCCGCGGCCGGGGCGGAAACAGGCGAGGATTTCGGTCACCGCGCGTTCGAGATCGGCCATCGCGCCGGGGCCTGCGTTCAAGGCCTGCAGGGCGTCGATCAGTACGATCTGACGGTCGAGGCGCGTGATGTGTTCCCGAAAGAACGGCTTTACGACATGCGTCTTGTAGGCCTCGTAGCGGCGCTCCATCATCGCCTGCAGCGACCCGGAACGCGCCCGCCGCTCGCTCAGGTCCGGCAAGGGGGCGAAGGTCAGCGCCGGTGAGCCCTCAAGAGCGCCGGGCATCAGGAAACGGCCGGGTGGCAAGGTCGAAAGCGCCCGCTCGTCGAGCTTGCATGCCTTGAGATAGGCGGCGAAGCTCTCGGCGAGGCGGCGCGCCGTCATCTCGTCAGCGTCCGCCTTCGGGTCGACTGCGGCGGAGAGCGTACGCCATTCCTGCGAAAGGTCGACGCGCACCGGCAGCACGGCCATCTCGAGGGCTTCGCGCGAGAAATCGGCGTAGGATTTGCCGAGCAGCGGCAGGTCGAGCAGCCATTCGCCGGGATAGTCGACGATATCGACCGACAATCTGCCTGATGAAAACATGCGGCTCCAGCCGGAGGCCGATTCATATTCGATGGTGAGCCTCAGCTCGGAAATGGCACGTGTCGAATCCGGCCAGAGGCGGTCGTTGACCAGAGCCGCGATGTGATCCTCGTACTGGAATCGCGGTACGGCATCATCCGGTTGCTCTTCGAGGAAGGCACGGGCGATGCGTCCCGATTTCTGCGCCTCGAACAGCGGCAACCGCCCGCCATGGAGCAGATTGTGAACAAAAGCCGAGATGAACACCGTCTTGCCTGCGCGAGAAAGGCCAGTCACCCCCAGCCGCAGCGATGGCGAAAAAAGCCCGGTAGCGCGCCCCGACAGCGTATCCAGGGCAATCTTCGCCTCGTCGGTGAAAGTGGTCAGCGATGATGCCAAATCGGTTCTCTCGGGGCTTCGGTACGCTCCGATATAGACGCTGCCACCTGGATTTGAAACGGCGTCAGAGATCAACCGGCGTCACGAAGGCTTCGAGATAGCCGGTGCCCTGCGCGGCGTTGGCAAGACTGCCTGGAAAACGGACGACCGCAAGGCCGGCGGTCGGGAATCCGTGGTTCAGCATTCCCCTCGCAGCCTCTTCGCCGTCGCCCGAAAGCGCGATCGTGAGATCTTCCGTCATCGGGTTGTGGCCGATGACGAGTAGCGAGCCTGGTCCGCCATTGCCGCGGATGATGTTGAGATAGCCGGCGGCATCCTCGCTGTAGAGCGTGTCCAGGAACACGACCCGACCGGTATCGGTGTGACCGGCAAGACCCTCCAGCGTTTGCAGTGCTCGCTTTGCTTTGGAGCAAAGCGTGAGGTCCGGGATGTAGTTGCGGGCCCGCATAACCGAACCCATCGTTTCGGCGTCGGCGAGGCCGGATGCGTCGAGCGGACGGTCGAAATCGCGCACGCCCGGCAGGGCCCATCCAGCCTTCGCATGCCTCAGCAGATAAAGCTTGCTCACCGGCCCCTCGCTTGTGCCTAACACCGAAACTCGTCAAAAGGCGCTGCAGGATTAGCCATGAGAAACCCCTCGTGCACAATGGCCGGTACCCTTCAAACCCAACGAATCATAAACGAATTCGGTCGCGCCCTTCATGCGAATGATGCGGCCAATGCCGTTTTGCCCGACATTAACAATTGCGTGAAACTGTCGTCGATTACGCTTGTGCAGCATTCGGTCCGCGAATATATAGGCGCCAAAATTGGGGCAGTTTGGGTGAGTCGAATGAACGACATCGTTACCGCCGATTACGTACCCTCCGAAGACGAGCCGTTCATGAACGAGCGGCAGAAATCCTACTTTCGCCTGAAGCTCGTCACCTGGAAGAACGACATATTGCGCGAAGCGCGCGAAACTCTCGAAATCCTGCAGCAGGAAAACGCCAACCACCCCGATCTCGCCGATCGCGCCTCTTCGGAAACCGACCGCGCCATCGAACTTCGTGCTCGCGATCGCCAGCGAAAACTCATTTCAAAGATAGATTCCGCCCTCCAGCGCATTGACGAAGGCACTTACGGCTATTGTGAGGAAACCGGCGAGCCCATCGCGCTGAAGCGGCTCGATGCGCGTCCGATCGCGACCTTGTCGATCGAGGCGCAGGAGCGCCACGAGCGCCGCGAGAAGGTCTACCGCGACGACTGAAGCACAGGCGAAGCGTCTAAAAGCGGTCAATAGAGAATTTGTCATGGCCGGTCTCCGGCCATTGTTTTGGCCGGTTATCTTTTCTGGCTGGACAGTTCGCCGAGAAGCTTCGTCATCTCGTCGTCGAGAGACGGCGCCGGCTTGCTCTCCGGCTTTGCGGGTTGCGGCTCGTCAAGCGAGACCTCGAGTTCCCTCATCAGCGTATCGTCGATAGAATCCTGCCTTGCCGGGGAATCCTGTCTTGCCGGCGGTGGCGCGTGTCGAACGGCGTTGGCGTTGGACGATCCGTAGGCGGGCAGCGGCGTGATGGTCGCCGACTGAAGGCTTTGCGCTGCCGGCTTCGGCGCTTGTGCCGCCTGATGGGGCCGTACAGGCGTTGGGGCCGCGCTTACCGGCTGCGGCGGAGGCGGTGCTTGCCTCACTGATGCAGGAGCGGGTTGAGGGGCGCGCGGCTGCGGTGCCGGCTGATGGCCGCCGCCATCTCCGGTCAGTGCAGGACGGCGCAGCGCCGACAGCCTGATGTCGCGTTCGACGACGACGTCGGTCGGACCTCCGATCAGCAGCAGGTGCTCGATATCGTCGCGGCGCACCAGCACCAACCGGCGGTGACTATCGACAGCGGTGGCGTCCATGACGGCCAATCGTGTCTTGCGGTTCCTGCCGCCGGCTACGAATGTTCCGAAGGTCAGATTGCGGATCAGCTTGATGATGAGGAGAATGATGACCAGAAGGACAAGCGCGACAAGCGTCCACAGGATCGCCGCGGCATAACCAGGACCCGCCATGCTATCCAGCCACTGCAGCATTGGTGCCCCCAATCGACTTTCGAAGAAGACGCGACACTAAACTGTTGCGGCACGCCACTGCAAGTTGCCTTTCGCGCTTCGTGAACAGCTTGAAACACCACACTGGATTTTCAGCAAGTTGCTGGTGTGACGAATCCGAAAAATCGCCCGGCGCTGCAGCAAGGTGACGCGAATTTCGAATTCACCACACCAGGCGCCGAACGGCCTCATTTTTAGCGGACATTTGCCGCCAAGGCCTTTTCCGGACCCTGAGAATGTGATTCAACCGGGCAGGGGCAAGTACCGGAATTCACGAACAGGGGGCACATGGCCAAGGAAGCGCGCGGCGATTTCTATCCGGTACCGATCGTCGACCAGAACACGCGACCGGGTGCGGTAACCCGGCTCATCATCTTCATCGTCGTCCTGACGGGCGCCGCGATCGTCTTCGGTCTTTTCCGCGAACGTCTTGGCGATCCATTCCTGCTTGGAATGCTTGGTGTGCTGGCGATGATCGGCGTCGGCTTCCTGTTCGCCACCGCCATCGGCTTCGTGCAGATCACACCGCGCTCGACGAGCGACGAGCTGTCGAAAGCCTTCGTCGATTCAATGTCGCAAGGTCTTCTCGTCACGGACACCAAGGGTCGGGTCGTCTACGCCAATCGGGCCTATGCCGACATGACGGGCGCGGCGTCCGCGGCGGATCTCAAGACGGTCGAAGGGTTGCTGTCCGATGTTCCCGAGGCTTCGGTGACCATATACCGGCTCGCTTCCGGCCTGCGCGACGGTCAGCCCGGCGACGGGGAGTTTCGGCTTGCCCAATCCATTCGACCCGGCGCCGAGCCGGGCGCGCGCTGGTATCGCGCCCGCGCCCGGGCCTTCAGCGTCCCGGGCCAGCGGCTGCCCCTGCTTGCCTGGCAGCTCGCCGACATCTCGGAAGAACGGGCCGAGCAGGAGCGGTTCTTCCTCGACCTGCAAAAAGCCATCGATCATCTCGACCATGCGCCGGCCGGCTTCTTTTCGGCCGACCAGGAGGGCCGCGTCACCTACATCAACGCCACGCTTGCGGAGTGGCTGGGCATCGACCTGACGAGCTTCACGCCTGGTGCCGTCACGCTTCCGGAGATCGTCGCCGGCGACGGCATGGCGCTGGTCCGCTCGGTCAAGGCCGATCCCGGCACCACGCGCAACGCGGTCATCGATCTCGATCTGACGACAGTGAAGGGCGAGGCGCTGCCCGTTCGTTTCATGCATCGGGTTTCGGCCAGCCGCGAGGGCGTCAACGGTCCGACGCGCACCATCGTGCTCAACCGAACGCAAGGCGAGGACGCCTCCGCCGATCTTCGCGCCTCGGAGATACGCTTCACCCGATTCTTCAATTCGACGCCGATGGCAATAGCGGCTGTCGACAACAGCGGGCGCATCTTGCGCACCAACGCGCCTTTCCTGTCGCTGTTTTCCTCCGTCGTCGACGGGGACGCGGTCGATCGGCGCGTGCGGCTGGACACGGTGATCCATGAGCGCGACCGGCCCGCCTTTGCCGTGGCGTTTGAAAAGGCGAGGCAGCGGCAGGCCGACATCGAACCGATCGATACGCTGCTGCCCGGCAATGAGGAGCGGCACATGCGCTTCTACGTCAACGCGGTTGCCGACGGCACCAGCGAGGGCGCCGAAGAATCGGCCATCGTCTACGCCGTCGAAACCACCGAGCAGAAGGCGCTCGAGGGTCAGATGGCGCAAAGCCAGAAGATGCAGGCGGTCGGCCAGCTTGCCGGCGGCATCGCCCACGACTTCAACAACGTGCTGACCGCCATCATCATGGCGTCGGACCTTTTGTTGACCAACCATCGCCCGTCGGACCCGTCCTTCCCGGACATCATGAACATCAAGCAGAACGCCAACCGGGCAGCCTCGCTGGTGCGGCAGCTTCTGGCCTTCTCGCGCAAGCAGACGCTGCGGCCGGAGGTGCTCAACCTGACCGACGTGCTTGCCGATCTCCGGATGCTGCTGGCCCGCCTGGTCGGCAACGACATCAAGCTGAAGGTCGATCATGGCCGCGACCTGTGGCCGGTGAAGGTCGACATCGGGCAGTTCGAGCAGGTGGTGGTCAACCTGACGGTCAATGCCCGCGATGCGATGCCGACCGGCGGCGACCTCACCGTGCGCACCCGGAACGTGACCACAGAGGAGAGCAAGAGCTTTTCCTACCGCGAGCTGGCGCCGGCCGACTATGTGGTGGTCGAAGTCGAAGACACCGGCAGCGGCATCGCCCCCGAAGTGCTCAAGAAGATTTTCGAACCCTTCTTCACCACCAAGGAGGTCGGCAAGGGCACCGGCCTCGGTCTGTCCATGGTCTATGGCATCATCAAGCAGACGGGCGGCTTCATCTTCTGCGATTCCGAAGTCGGCAAGGGATCTGTGTTCCGCATCTTCCTGCCTCGCTACATTGCAGAGGCGAGAAAGGCAGGTGAACCCGCCGAGGCGCCGGCTGCACCAGCAAAGATCGCCGACGCAGCCAAGGACTTGTCGGGCTCGGCCACCGTGCTGCTCGTCGAGGACGAGGATGCCGTGCGGATGGGCGGCATGCGGGCGCTGACGTCGCGTGGCTATACTGTCCACGAAGCATCCTCGGGCGTCGAGGCGCTGGAAGTCTTCGACGCGCTCGACGGCAAGGTCGACATCGTCGTTTCCGACGTGGTGATGCCTGAAATGGATGGGCCGACGCTGCTTGGCGAATTGCGCAAGCGGCAACCGGACATCAAATTCGTCTTCGTTTCTGGCTACGCCGAGGATGCGTTCGCCAAAAACTTGCCGGCAGACGCGCATTTCGGTTTCCTGCCGAAACCATTTTCGCTCAAGCAACTGGCCACAATCGTCAAGGATGTGCTCGAATCCTAGCGCGTGTCACTCAACAGGTGCATAGCGGTCTTGGTAAAATAACCTAAGGCGCGGCCTGAATGTGATCTAGCTCACAGACGCCAGCGCCATGCCGTTTACACTTGGCGGCGCCGGAGAGCGAGCCGCCCGTCGACAACCAGTGAGGTCCGGCCACTGGAGCTTCGTAATCGCGGCTTGC
>NZ_SUEO01000004.1:6839-62587 GCF_004962925.1 Mesorhizobium sp.
CGCCAGCCTGCCATGATTGCGATGACAACGCGGCGGAGATTTTGGGGTAGATGCCGTGACGCCGCACAACGAGGCAGGCAAAGGCGATTATGCCGAAACGGTGCTGTTGCCGGGTGACCCGCAGCGCGCCGAATGGATGGCCGAGACTTTTCTCGAGGCGCCGCGCTGCGTTAACCGCCGCAGGGGCGCCCTCGGTTTCACCGGTCTTTTCCGGGGCAGGCCGGTCAGCATCCAGTCGACGGGGATCGGTGTCTCGTCATTTCTCATCTACGCGCACGAATTGTTGGACTTCCATCGCGTCAGGACGCTGATCCGCACCGGTACCTGTGGCGCCTTGACCGCCAAGGTCGGGCTGCGCAGCCTGGTGATCTCGCAATCGGTTCATGGTGAAAGTGCAGGGAGTGGCCAGGTCTACGGGCTCTACGATGCCGCTGCTGGCCCCGATCCGACGCTGCTTGCCCGCGCTCTGGCCAGGGCTGGCGAACTCGACATCGAACACTATGCCGGGCTGACGGCCTGCAGTGACATATTCTATCATCCGGAGGGGAGTGCCCGCTTTGCCGAGGTGCAGGCTGAAGGCGCGCTCGCCGTGGATATGGAGACCAGCGCGCTCTATCGCATCGCGGCCCACTTCGGCGCCCGGGCGCTGTCGTTGCTGACCGTCGTCGACAATGTGGTGACCGGCGAGCAAACCGACTATTCCGAACGCCAGGCGCTTTTCACCGATATGACCCGGCTGGCCCTCGATGTTGCAGCCGAAAACTAGGCTGCTTGCCGCTTAGGCGTCGTGTGTTCTTCGATACCTGGCCGATGGCCTTTCAGATAGAGAGCACAGGTCGTGCGCAACATCGACGCGAAGTTTGGAATCTGGCCATTGATCTCGATAGCCTCGTCATAGAGCTTCGAGATGAATTTCGGCGTCGTCAGACCCTGGCTGTCGGCGATCTCGTCGAGCAAAGCCCAGAACGTCGCCTCGAGCTGGATGCTGGTCGAGTGCCCGTCGATGCGGATCGAGCGGTTGATCTGTCGGTAGCCCTCCGGATCCTGCCCGGCAAAAACCCTGCACATCGGTTACCTCCCTTCTTGTTGGCTTTGGCCATTCTTGTTGATTTTTGGGCGCAATCAGCAGTGATTCGCGCCTTTGAGCAGTGCCTATCGTGGCCAATTATCTTCAGCTGGAAAGCGGAAAACAGCAATCGGACTTTCGTCCTTAAGCAGTATGCCACGCGGTCGTTAGATTAGCGCGTGGTAATCGGCTGCCACCATCTTTGCCGAAACCCGCGCATAATCATGCCGACGCGCATATGGCGCTGCTGCAAGGGAGTGTCATTTGGCGAAGGCGATCCACACCATGATCCGGGTTCTGGAGGAAGCCCGGTCCGTCGATTTCTACCGGAAAGCCTTTGGGATGGATGTCGCCGAACGGCTCGATTTCGATACTTTCACGCTCGTCTATCTGAGCAATGCCGAGGCGGAGTTCGAGGTCGAGCTCACCGTTAACAAGGGCCGTGAAGAGCCTTATGCGCTCGGCGATGGCTACGGGCATCTCGCCGTTTCGGTCATCGATCTGGACAGCGAACACGACCGGCTTGGCGCGCTTGGCCTGAACCCGAAAAAGATCGTCGAGTTCAACCGCGACGGAGCGCTGCTCGCGCGCTTCTTCTTCATCGAGGATCCCGACGGCTACAAGATCGAGGTCCTGCAGCGTCGGGGCCGGTTCAAATAGGAGACATCGCGGCCGCGCCGCGGCGCCAGCAACGGCACCTTCACGGTGCAAATAGCAAGCAAGGGAGGAAGAAATGGTCACGATTTACGAAAGCAAGCCCGGGCTGTCGCGCCGCGAACTTCTGAAACGCGGCGGTGTCGGCGCATTGCTGGTCATTTCAGGCAGCGCCGTCATCAGTCCGCAACATGCCTGGGGTCTCCAAACATCCGCGCTAAAGCCCGAAACCATGGCGACCCTGATTCAGATGGCGCGCGACATCTACCCGCACGATCAAGTGCCTGACAAATATTACGCAATCGCCGTCAAGGCCCATGACGAGCAGGCCGGCAAAGACCCGGCCCACAAGGATCTCATCGAAAAGGGCATCGCCGATCTCGACTTGAAGTCGGGCAAGGACGGCTACACCGGTCTCGGCTGGGAGGAGCAGCGCGTTGCCGTGCTGAGGGAGATCGAGGACACGCCGTTCTTCCAGGCGGTCCGCGGCGGACTTGTCGTCGGCCTCTACAACCAGAAGGAGGTCTGGCCGATTTTTGGCTACGAGGGCGAGTCCTACTCCAAGGGCGGCTACATGGCGCGCGGGTTCGACGACATCGAGTGGCTCTGAGCCTCTCGTCGCAACCGCACACAACAGACATCGTGGGAGGAAACCATGGCAGCAGCATTTGATCTCAAGAACAATGGCGTGGTCGTCATCATCGGCTCGGGCGCCGGCGGCGGCACGCTCGGCAACGAACTTGCCCAGAAGGGCATCGATGTCGTCATCCTGGAGGACCTACGGAAAGCTGGATGGCGCCAACCTGCTTGATTGGCCGATCACGCTGACCGATCTGGAGCCCTACTACGCAAAGGCCGAAGACAAGCTTGGCGTGACGCTCACCAACAACATCCCGGGCCTTCCCGGCAACAACAACTTCAAGGTGATGAAGGCCGGCGCCGACAAGCTCGGCTACAAGGAGTGCCACACCGGCCGGATGGCGATCAATTCCGAGCCGCGCGACGACCGCAATGCCTGCCAGCAAACCGGCTTCTGCTTCCAGGGCTGCAAATGGGGCGCCAAGTGGTCGACGCTGTATACCGAAATCCCGAAGGGCGAGGCGACCGGTCATCTCGAGGTCAGGCCGAATGCCATGGCTATCAAGATCAACCACGATGCCTCAGGCAAGGTGACCGGCGTCGTCTATGCCGACAAGGACGGCAAACTGCAGGAACAGAAGGCCCGCATTGTCGCCGTCGCCGGAAACTCGATCGAGAGCCCACGGCTGCTGCTCAATTCGGCATCGAGCCAGTTTCCCGACGGCCTTGCCAATTCGTCGGGACAGGTCGGCAAGAACTACATGCGCCACACCACGGGCTCGGTCTACGGCATCTTCGACAAGCCGGTGCATATGTATCGCGGCACCACGATGGCCGGAATCATCCGCGACGAGGCGCGCAACGACCCCTCGCGCGGCTTCGTCGGCGGCTATGAGCTAGAGACGCTGTCGCTCGGCCTGCCGTTCATGGCCGCCTTCCTAAATCCCGGCGGCTGGGGACGTTCCTTCACCACGGCGCTCGATCACTACGACCATATGGCCGGCATGTGGATCGTCGGCGAAGACATGCCGCGCGAGGAAAACCGCATCACGCTGCATGCCGACATCAAGGACGAGCACGGCATGCCGGTGGCGGATGTCCATTTCGACGATCATGCCAACGACACCGCAATGCGCAACCACGCCTACAAACAGGGCTCGGCGCTGTACGCGGCGGTCGGGGCGACGCGGACCTTCCCGACGCCGCCCTATCCGTCGACCCACAATCTCGGCACCAACCGGATGAGCGAGAAGGCGGCCGACGGCGTCGTCAACAAACATGGCCAAGCACACGACATCAAGAACCTGTTCGTGTCGGATGGCAGCCAGTTCACCACCGGCGGCGCTGAAAATCCAACTTTGACGATCGTGTCGCTGGCGATTCGTCAGGCCGATTATATCGCTGAACAGATGTCGGCTAAGAGCATCTAGCCGTAGCCCTCCCGGCTGCCAGCCGGCGCGGAGCCTCGCATGGTTCCGCGCCTGTTTTTGTCGGTGCCAGAGCTACGCGCCGACCGGCTTGCCATCCTTGCGGCGGATGGCGACCACGGCGGGCCGCGGCGGCTGGCCGTCCTTGAAGTCGGGCCACAGCGTCGCGGCTTTGTCGAGCGTCTCGGCGTCCTCGGCCGGGTGCTGGACCGACAGGAACAGCGTCGTGCCATCCGGCGTGAAGCAGGGGCCGGTAGCCTCGGCACCCTGCGGGCAGGTGAAAAGCAGCTTTGGTAGGCCGCGCGCCGAACCTTCGGTGTCGATGCCGTAGACACCGTCCGGCAGATCGAAGTCGTTGGCGCCATCGGTCCCGACCCAGAGCCGCCCGGCCGGGTCGAAGGTGATGTTGTCGGGGCATACGAACCAGCCATCCTCCGACGTGTCGGCATGGAAGGTCGCGCCGACCGCGGCGTCCTTGGGATTGCCGCACAGCACGAACAGGTCCCATTCGTATTTTTCGGCCGTATGGTCGGCCTCGGCACCACGGCCGCCGGGCGGGATCAGCTCGACGATATGGCCCCAGAGGTTTTCGGGGCGCGTATTCGCCGGGTTGACCTTCGACTGGTCGCGTTTCTTGTTCTTGGTCATCACCGCATAAACGCGGCCGGTGACTGGATTGGTCTCGATATCCTCGGGCCTGTCCATCGGCGTAGCACCCAGTGCGTCGGCCGCCAGCCGTGTCTTCAGCAGCACTTCGGCCTGGTCGGCAAAGCCGTTTTCGGTGGTGAGCTTGCCCTGGCCGTGAACCAGCGGCAGCCAGGTCATGGTGCCGTCGGCATCGAACCGCGCCACCGAAAGCACGCCGTCATCGAGAAGGTCCTTGCCGGAGGCCGGGTTCGCCGGATCGTAGGCCCGGTTCGAGACGAAGCGGTACATGTATTCGAAATAGTCGTCGTCGCCCATGTACACGGCAACGCGGCCGTCCTTGTTGACGACGACGGTGGAGGCTTCGTGCGACATGCGGCCGAGTGCTGTGCGCTTCACCGGCTTCGAGGTCGGATCATAGGGATCGATCTCGACCACCCAATCGAAACGGTTTGCCTCGTTCGGTTCCTTGTCGAGGTTGAACCGGTCATGGAAACGGGCACGGCCATAGAAGTCGGAGCCGTCGAAAGCGTAGCGATCGAGGATGTCGGCAATGGGTGCCTTTTTCGGATCGCCACCAAAAATATCGGAAACGCCTTCCTCGCATGTCAGCACGGTGCCCCATGGCGTGACACCGCCGCCGCAATTGTAGCTGGTGCCGAGAACCCTGGTGCCGGTTGCATCCGCCGAGGTTTTCATCAGCGCATGGCCGGCGGCGGGACCGGATACGGTCATTTCGGTGTTGGCCGTGATACGGCGGTTGAGCGGGCTGTCCTCGACGATCGCCCACTTGCCGTCCTTCATGGCAACTTCGACGATCGAATGGCCCATGGCCGCCATGCCGAGATCGACCTGTTCCCTGGACATCATCTTGCCGGCATCGTCCTCGGTCATGCCGGGAAACATCACGTTGGGAGAAATGTATTCGTTGTTGACGCAGAGCAGGCCGTGGTCGGAGCTGACCGAGCCTTTCGGCAGCGGCATGAAGGCGATGTAGTCGCAATTGTAGCCGAAGCGCTTCTCCTGCTCACCGGCGGCGACCTTGTTGCCATCGAAATCCGGCAGGCCGGTTGCGAGCGCGTCGCCCCAGCGTGCCACTATCGTGGTCTCGTACCCTTCGGCGGCGGCATGGGTTTTGTCGTAGACGCGCTTCAGCTCGGGAAAGCCCAGCGTCGAGAGTGCGGCAGCGGCATGTGTTTCGCCGGCAAACAGCGAGCCGACGAAGCTGCCGCCCGCAAGCAACGCGCCGGATGCAAGGCCGCCTTTCAGCAGACCACGGCGTGAGACGCGCGCGGCGATGACGTCGCGAATGACAGGGGAGGGTGATGACGGGGAGTTGGCCATGATGTCTGCCTCTCTGGGTGGATGGTAACGGCGCACCGCTGCCTATGCTGCTTCGGCAACATCCGGATGACATGAGAGGGAACACTTCCTGTAACGCGATGGCGGCCCGGGACCGCGCTCAACGTTTCGTACAGGTCGAGGCGGTGAAGGCGCCGTCAGGCTGCTTCATGATGATGTCGAAGGATGGGCTGGTTTGACCGTCCAGGGTGGCTTGCGTAAGCGATATCGAGTTGCCGCCGGTCGTGTAGCCGCCCAATGGACCCAACCAGGTGATCTCGCCGTTTGCATCCATTTGATAATTGTAAGCCTGCGAAGCGGTTCCGAAGGTCACCGGGCCGCTATAGACGTTCCCCTTGATGGTGATGTCGCCAAGGCTGAGGAACGTGCCAAGCAGATAGACTTCGCAGTGATAGGCACCGTCCGGCAATTTGCCGTCGGTGAACTCGGCGCGTGCGCCGCCGGTGGCCGCAGCCAGAAGCACTATGCTGAAAATACGAGAAATCCTGGGGGCCATGACGTCGCTCTGTTGAAGATCGAACTTGCCCCATTTTCCTGCAGCGCTGCAACGGTTCGCCGTCTTTGATGTGGTTCTGCTCAAGATTTATGCATTAATTGGCATGTGAGCAAAACTTAGGCGAGTGCGGGTCGTTTTTTCTCAAGCAGAACGCCGGCGGCGGCGCTCATCTTTGGCGGCTAATATATTAACCGGCTGATAGAGCTAGGAAATCTCAGCCTGCTCAATTTTGCTCCTGCGGTTGGCACAGCCGTTGCATGGTCTGTTTGCGATGCGATCAACCAGCTTGGGAGTTTTGAAATATGAGGGGCAGTTTCTCGACAATAACAAAAATGTTTTCGGCAAGCGTGGTCACGGCCGGCCTGCTGACGAGCGTCCCGGCCAAGGCGGCTGACGACACGATCAAGGTGGGCATTCTCCATTCGCTGTCGGGGACCATGGCGATTTCGGAGACGACGCTGAAGGACGCCATGCTGATGCTCATCGAAGAGCAGAATGCAAAAGGCGGCCTGCTCGGCAAGAAACTCGAAGCGGTCGTGGTCGACCCGGCTTCCAACTGGCCGCTGTTCGCCGAAAAGGCACGCGAGCTGATCTCCAAGGACAAGGTCGCGGCGGTGTTCGGTTGCTGGACCTCCGTGTCGCGCAAGTCGGTGCTGCCGGTGTTCAGCGAACTCGACAACATCCTGTTCTATCCCGTCCAGTATGAGGGCGAGGAGAGCGAGCGCAACGTGTTCTACACCGGCGCGGCGCCGAACCAGCAGGCCATTCCGGCCGTCGACTACCTGATGAGCGAGGATGGCGGTTCGGTGAAACGCTGGGTGCTCGAAGGCACCGACTACGTCTATCCGCGCACCACCAACAAGATCCTCGAAGCCTATCTGAAGGCCAAGGGCGTCGCCGCCGAAGACATCATGGTCAATTACACGCCGTTCGGCTTCTCCGACTGGCAGACCGAGGTCTCGACGATCAAGAAGTTCGGCTCGGCCGGCAAGAAGACCGCCGTCGTCTCGACCGTCAATGGCGACGCCAACGTGCCGTTCTACAAGGAACTCGGCAACCAGGGCATCAAGGCCGAGGACATCCCGGTCATGGCCTTCTCGGTCGGCGAGGAAGAGCTTGCCGGTCTCGACACCGCGCCGCTCGTCGGCCATCTCGCCGCCTGGAATTACTTCCAGAGCATCGACACGCCGGAGAATGCGAAGTTCATTGCCGACTGGCACAAGTTCATCAAAAACGACAAGCGCACCACCAACGACCCGATGGAAGCCCACTATGTCGGCTTCAACATGTGGGTGAAGGCGGTCGAGAAGGCCGGCACCACCGATCCTGACAAAGTCATCGATGCCGTGGTCGGCGTCTCGGTGCCGAACCTGACCGGTGGTTATTCGACCATGATGCCGAATCATCACATCACCAAGCCGGTGCTGATCGGTGAAATCCAGGCCGACGGCCAGTTCGAGACCGTCTCGCAGACGCCCGGCCTGGTGATGGGCGACGAGTGGTCCGACTACCTGGCTGATTCGAAGGACCTGATCTCCGATTGGCGCGCGCCTCTGTCCTGCGGCAACTTCAATGTCGCCACCGGCAAGTGCGGCGGCAAGGGAACCAACTGATCCTCCCGGGTCTGACCGGTCGTGGATCTCTCCACGACCTAGACCGCGACGCGTCCGGGCGAACTCCTCCTCTCCTCAGTCCGCCCGGACGCGAACTTCCAACCCTTCGAGAGTCGCCAGAAACCGATGATCTTGATCCGCGTGATTGGGCTGACGCTGCTGCTCCTCCTGGGGATGCTGTCGCCGTCGAATGCTGCCGAGGCGGATCTGCGCGCCATCGTCACCAAATTCGCCACTGCCTCGAATTTTTCAGCGATCGAAGCTGTCGTGCACGAGCTCGCGGCTACCGGTGATACTGCCGTCGAACGCCCGCTTGGCGCGCTTGCGGAGGGTGATCTTTACGTCCGCAAGACCGATTCTCAGGTTTTCATCGGCAAGGAAGGTGGCGGCAGCGTTGAGCTGCTCGACCCGCTGAGCGGTGAAAAGTCCGGCGATGCGGCCAAGGGCGAGATCACCAAAATCAAGGTCAACAATACGCTGCGCCGCGCCGTCCGCGATGCTTTGGGCACGCTGACGCTCGGCGCGAAAGACCCGGCTGCGCGCATCGCCGCCGCCGACACCATGTTCAAGACACCCGATGCCACAAACATCGAGCCACTCGATGCCGCAATCGCCAGCGAAACCGTGGCAAGCGTCAAAGCGCTGCTCGAACAGGCCCGCGCCGCATCTGTTCTGGCGTCGGATAGGCCGGAGGCCGACAAACTGGCGGCGATCGCGCTGATCGGCGCGCGCGGCGACCGCAACGCGCTGTCCCTGCTCACCTCCGTCGAGGCCAATTCCGAAGGCGCGGTCAAGGACGCGGCGACGGCGGCGATCGCCAACATCAATTCGACGCTGGCACTGTGGGATGCTGGCCAGAACATCTGGTACGGCATTTCGCTGGGGTCGGTGCTGCTGCTGGCGGCGATCGGCCTTGCCATCACCTTCGGCGTCATGGGCGTCATCAACATGGCGCATGGCGAAATGGTCATGCTCGGCGCCTACACCACCTTTGTCGTGCAGGAGGTCATCCGCAATTCATTTCCTGGCCTGTTCGACTGGTCGCTGGTCATTGCGCTGCCGCTCGCCTTCCTCGTTGCGGCGCTTGTCGGCCTTGTCATTGAGCGCGGCGTCATCCGTTTCCTCTACGGCCGGCCGCTGGAGACGCTGCTGGCGACATGGGGTGTCTCGCTGATCCTGCAGCAGGCCGTGCGCACCATCTTCGGGCCGACGAACCAAGAGGTCGGCAACCCGTCATGGATGTCCGGTTCGTTCGATATCGGCCAGCTTGCCGTGACCTGGAACCGGCTCTGGATACTGGTATTCGCGCTCGGCGTGTTCGCGGTGCTGCTCTATGTGATGAAGCGCACGCCCTGGGGCCTGCAGATGCGCGCCGTCACCGCCAACCGCCGCATGGCCGCATCGATGGGGATCAGGACGCCATGGGTCGACGCGCTGACCTTTGCATTGGGATCCGGCATAGCCGGCATCGCCGGCGTCGCGCTTAGCCAGATCGACAATGTCTCGCCCAATCTCGGCCGCGGCTACATCATCGACAGCTTCATGGTCGTCGTCTTCGGCGGCGTCGGCAATCTCTGGGGCACGCTGGTCGGCGCCTTCTCGCTCGGCATCGTCAACAAGTTCCTCGAACCCTATGCCGGGGCAGTCCTCGGCAAGATCGTCGTCCTGGTCCTCATCATCCTGTTCATCCAGAAACGCCCGCGCGGCTTGTTCGCGCTGAAGGGCAGGTCGGTGGAAGCATGATCACGGGACGCTTCTTCGCTGCCGGCGCCGACCGCCGCATCGCCATCACGATCTTCGTCCTGCTGGCGGTCGCCATCATCGTGCCGCTGCTCAATCTTGCGGTCTCGCCCACAAGTTCCTTCAACGTGCCGTCCTATATCGTCGCGCTCACCGGTAAGTATCTCTGCTACGCGCTGCTCGCCTTGGCACTCGATCTCGTCTGGGGCTATTGCGGCATCCTCTCGCTCGGCCACGGCGCCTTCTTCGCGCTCGGCGGCTATGCGATGGGTATGTATCTGATGCGCCAGATCGGCTCGCGCGGCGTCTACGGCAATCCGCTGCTGCCGGATTTCATGGTGTTCCTGAACTACAAGGAATTGCCATGGTTCTGGTACGGTTTCGACCATTTCTGGTTTGCCGCGATCATGGTGCTTGCGGTGCCCGGCCTGCTCGCCTTCGTCTTCGGCTGGTTCGCCTTCCGCAGCCGCGTCACCGGCGTCTATCTGTCGATCATCACCCAGGCGATGACCTATGCGCTGCTGCTTGCATTTTTCCGCAACGACATGGGTTTCGGCGGCAATAATGGCCTGACCGATTTCAAGGATATTCTCGGCTTCAACGTGCAGGCCGATGCGACACGCTCGGCATTGTTCGCGGCCAGCGCGGTCACGCTGGCGCTCGCCGTCTTCGTCACCTGGGCAATCGTCGGTTCAAAATACGGCAAGCTGCTGATGGCGGTGCGCGACGCCGAGAGCCGCACGCGCTTTCTTGGCTGGCGCGCGGAGAACGTCAAACTGTTCGCCTTCACCGTGTCGGCTGTCATGGCCGGCATTGCCGGCGCGCTCTACGTGCCGCAGGTCGGCATCATCAATCCAGGCGAGTTCGAACCGTCCAATTCTATCGAGGTCGTGGTATGGGCGGCCGTCGGCGGGCGCGGCACCATCGTCGGGCCGATCATCGGCGCGCTCGTGGTCAATGCCGGCAAATCCTGGTTCACCGGCGTGCTGCCGGAGTTCTGGCTGTTTGCATTGGGCGGTCTGTTTGTCGCCGTCACGCTGTTCCTGCCCAAGGGCATCGTTGGCATGTGGGATTCCTGGCGCGGCAATGCCAAGGCGCTGCGGGCGGCCTCGATCGCCGAGGAAGCCGGCACCGATGCCGAGGTCCCGGCGCCGCCGAAGATCGTTCGCAGGGCCGCGAGAACGCCTGGCGACTGGTCGGCATCCAGCCCCGAACCGCAGCCGGCGGAGTGAGCGATGTCGAAGAGCAACACCATCCTCTATCTCGACGGCGTCTCGGTTTCCTTCGACGGCTTTCGCGCCATCAACAATCTGTCGCTGGTGCTCGACAAGGGCGAGATGCGCGCGATCATCGGTCCCAACGGTGCCGGCAAAACCACGATGATGGACATCGTCACCGGCAAGACGCGGCCCGACGCGGGCGAGGTTTATTTCGACGGCGAGGTCGACCTGACGAAACATGACGAGGCCGAAATCGCCATGATGGGCATCGGCAGGAAATTCCAGAAGCCGACCGTCTTCGAGAGCCATACGATCGAGGAGAATCTGATGCTGGCGCTGAAGGGGCCACGCTCGATCTTCCCGGCGCTGTTCCATCGCCACTCGGCCGCGGAAGTGCGGCAGATCGACGACATCCTTGGCATTATCCGGCTTGGCGACAAGCGTAGCGAACTCGCCGCCAATCTCAGCCATGGACAGAAGCAATGGCTCGAGATCGGCATGCTGCTGGCGCAAGATCCGAAGCTGCTGCTGGTCGACGAACCGGTCGCCGGCATGACCGATGCCGAGACCGAGGAGACCGCGCGGCTGCTCAAGGATATTGCGCGCGACCATTCGGTCATCGTCGTCGAGCACGACATGCATTTCGTGCGCGAGCTCGGCGTCAAGGTCACCTGCCTGCACGAAGGCTCGGTCCTTTCCGAAGGCTCGCTCGATTTCGTCTCAGCCGACGAGCGGGTCGTCGAAGTCTATCTGGGGAGATGATCATGGTCTGGCGCGTTCCGTTCCATCATTTCGACCTTTCGTTCTTCAGGCGTTGGAGAAAGCGCTGACCATGCTCGAAGTCTCCAATGCCACGCTCCACTATGGCGCCGCCCAGGCGCTGCGCGGCGTCTCGCTGAAGGCCGGCGCGGGCAAGATCACCTGCGTGCTCGGCCGCAACGGCGTCGGGAAAACCAGTTTGATGAGATCGATCGTCGGCCACCACCGGCTGACGAGCGGAAGTGTTGCCTTCGAGGGGAAGGCGCTCGACCGGAGCGCGGCGTATGATCGCGCCCGGTCGGGCATCGCATTCGTGCCGCAGGGCAGGGAGATCTTCCCGCTGCTCACCGTGCGGGAAAACCTCGAATCGGGCTTTGCGCCATTGAGGCGCGCCGATCGCAACATTCCCGGCCACATCTTCGAATTGTTCCCGGTGCTGAAGCAGATGCTCGGCCGCAGGGGTGGTGACCTTTCCGGAGGCCAGCAGCAGCAGCTTGCCATCGGCAGGGCGCTGGTGATGCGGCCGAAGCTGCTGGTGCTCGACGAGCCGACTGAAGGTATCCAGCCGTCGATCATCAAGGATATCGGCCGCGCCATCCGCTATCTGCGCGACCAGGCAGGCATCGCCGTGCTGCTGGTCGAACAGTATCTCGATTTCTGCCGGGAACTGGCGGACGAGGTCAACATTATGGACCGCGGCCTGATCGTCCACACCGGTCCGGCCGAGGATCTCGACCGGGCGGACGTTCGCAAGTTTCTTACGGTGTAGGGTCGCAAACCTCTAGGATTAGCCGAACCATTCCTCCTTCGTCATCCTGGGGTCTGCGTCGCTTCGCTCCTTGCTTCGCCCCAGGATGACGAAGTCACGAAGGTCTGCAGTCTTTCTTCAATCCCACCGGCTGCAACTCTAGCGCACCGAAGATTGCATGCTAGTCTTTACTTGGCCTTGTTGAGTCGGCCGCTTTCCGTATCAGTCTCGTTGACAGATCAAGGGTGAGGCGCGGGCTCAGCCGGCATGTTCCATGCAGGCCGCCTCCTTCCTGCGATCTGATCGTTGTTCAACGCTTTTGGGGCACTTGGGCCCGGGACAGCCGATGGAACGTTATGTCGAGGACTACCAGAAAAGACGGCTCATCGAGCGCGTTGACATCATGACCGCCATCAACATTCTGAAATCGCAGGGATATGATCACGACGAGCTGATTGCGGAGATCACCAAGGTCTTTTACGTCGATCTCGATGCCTACAACGAGGTCGTCATGGCGGCATAAGAGCTGGCGGAGGGCGGCTGCCCTGTATTGCCAAGCGACTAACTCGCGCGTCGGAATATCGAGGCCGCGACGCGGTTGCGACCGCCACGCTTGGCGACATAGAGCGCCTTGTCGGCGGCGCTGAGCACCTTGTCGAAACTTATGCCGTCCTTGCTGCCGAAAGCATATCCGGCGCTGACGGTGCATGTCAGGTGACGGGTTTCGGTCTCGATGACACGCGCGGCGAAGGCGGTGCGTATACGGCCGGCGGTGAATTCCACCGTTTCGGGCAGGGTGCGCTTCAGAACCAGCGCGAATTCCTCTCCGCCCATGCGCGCGGCGACATCGGTCGGGCGAAGGTTCTCGACGAGTTCCTCGGCGAACACTTTCAGCACCTGATCGCCCGTGGCGTGGCCGAATTCATCGTTGATGGCCTTGAAGCCGTCGAGGTCGAACACGACCACCGCCGTGAAAGCTCCGATTGGGGCGCTGCCATTGAGATCGAACAGGGCGCGGCGATTGAGCAGGCCGGTCAGCGGATCGGTCAGCGCATCCAGACGGTGATGTCGGGCCAGGCGACCCTGGTTGAGCGCCAGCGAAAGGGCACCGATGCCGGTCATGCTGGCGATGACGATGACGAGGCTCAGATCCTCGGCCCAGTTGCTCGGCGCATGTCCGAGGACAAGCTTCCCATCCCACGCAAGAGCCACGGCACACAGCACAAAGGAAACGCCGGTGGCCGAGTAGAGCACGGCGAGGCCGATGATCGGGACAGGGGCTTCAGCGCGCCCGATCCAGTACTGATAAGCCGTTGCAAACAGAAGCAGGGCGGCAAGGAGATTTTCGAACATGAAACCGAGCCCGTCATATCCGAGCGCCATCGGCGGCAGCGCCAGGGCAAGCGAAATGCAGCTGCCGAGAGCCGTCAGCGGGATCGGCGATCGGCCTGACCTGAACTGGTAGGCGGCGCCCAGCATGGTCGAGAACCCAACCAGGAGCAGGGCGAACGTCGCAATGCCGAGGATGCGTCCGGGCGTCTCGATATAGTCCTGGTAGATAAAAACATCGCCGACGACCAACAAAGCGCTGATCGCCCATGTCAGCAGGAACTTTTCAGTTCGTGCTGTCAGCCAGATGCCGAACAACGTCAGGCTCAGGCAGGCGGCGGAAAAACCGACGGCCAGCAGAAGTGAGTGGTAGTCGAGCGACATGCCCTAACCCGCGGCTGCCCTAGCTCCGCGGATTCATGCAGCAAGGAGGTATCGATAATGGTGGTGAAGATGTCACAATTCCAGGCCGTCAGCCTGTGACGCGCTTCATCAGCGCCATGGCGCCGAAGGGCGCACGGACCTTGCCTTCGGTGATGAAGTAGACGAACACATCGCGCGGTTTTACCGGTGCATCGGTCGACGGATCGGCGCGCGGCAGGTCGGCCGGCACCTTGCCTCCCGCCCAGGTTTTTGCGCGCGCCGCCCATTCGTCGAGCGCCTTTGGCGTGTAGCAGTCGGGATTGTCGTCGCTGCCGGTCTGCAACCGGGCATAGATGAAATCGCCGGTGACATCGGCGATCCCAGGATATTTGGCGTGGTCGGCGTAGACGATCGCGACCTTGTATTTGCGCGCCAGCGCGGCGAATTCCGGCACGATGAAGCTGTCGTTGCGCACCTCCACCGCATGGCGCAGGGCCACGCCGTCCTGCTTTTCAGGCAAAAGCTTGAGGAAGGCTTCGAAATCGTCCGGGTCGAATTTTTTGGTTGGCGCGAACTGCCACAGGATCGGGCCGAGCTTGTCGCCGAGCGCGGCGACGCCTGACCCCAGGAAGCGCATCATGGACTCGCCAGCCTCGCCGAGTACGCGGCGGTTGGTGACGAAGCGGTTGCCTTTCAGCGAATAGACGAAGCCATCCGGCGCCTCACCAGCCCATTTGACGAAGGTCGGCTCCTTGAAGCTCGAATAATAGGTGCCGTTGACCTCGATGCTCGGCACCTGCCGGGTTGCGTAGTGCAGCTGCTTCGCCTTGGATAGCTTGTCCGGATAGAAGGACGTGTCCCACGGCTCGAAGGTCCAGCCGCCCATGCCGGCGCGGATTTTTCCTGATTGGGTCATTGTCGTCCTCCCGAGTTTGAAATGGATCAGGCCGTAGCGATCGTCTCGACAGTCTTCGCCATGTCGACGATCGTCCACCCTGGCCGGTATGGATTGGGCCGACGACCCGTTTCGTGAAAGCCATACTCTTTGTAGAGCGCGATGTTCCGCTCCATCTTGGCGTTGGTATAGAGCCGCACCTCGGGCAAGCCCCACAGCTGTGTCTGTTCGTCTGCGTGATTGAGCAGGGCGATGCCATGACCCTTGCCCTGGAAGGCAGGAGCGACGGCGACGGAGAAGATCATGCTGTGATCCGGATGCCGTTCGAGAACCAGCAGTCCGGCCGGCTCGCCGCCACCCTCCAGTAGCCAGACCTCACCGCGCTCGATACGCGGCGCATAATCTTCGGTGACCGGGATCGGCGGCGCGCCGAGCAAGGCGGTGTAGGGAGCGTAGGCGGCTTCGGTCAGCGAGAGGACATCGCCAAGATCGTCGGACCGAGCCAGCCTCATAGCGGATCCGTGCCGGTGGCTGCTGCGACTACCTTGTCCATGCCTGCTGCGATAGCCGCGACGGCATCGCGGCTGACGGCGCCGAGGCCATGGCGTTCGGCCAGCCAATGCGCGTCGTTGTAGGACAGCCAGACCTTATCTTGTGCATCTTCCCAGGCCAGCGCTTTAACCGGCAGATCGATACCGGCAAGCTGCCGGTCCTGCATCAGCGGCGTACCGCCTTTCGGATTGCCGAAAATCAAGAGTTCGGTCGGACGCAACGATGCGCCGACATCGTGTGCGCCGGCAGCGTGATCGATGCGCGCAAAGACAAGCAATCCCGCGCGCTTTACCACCTCAGTTAGGCGATCGATGGTTTCGGTCACGCCAAAACGGCTTTCGACCGTGATGAGGCCGTTCTTCGCCATCACTCCGCCGCTTCGCGCTTGCCTCCGGGCCGCCGCTCCAGCAATTCCCGCAGGAAATGCCCGGTGTAGCTGCGCTTCTCGCGTACGATGTCCTCCGGCGTGCCCGACGCCACCAGCTCGCCGCCGCCGTCGCCGCCTTCGGGGCCAAGGTCGAGCACCCAGTCGGCGGTCTTGATCACTTCGAGATTGTGCTCGATGACGACCACCGTGTTGCCCTGGTCGACCAGCTCGTGCAGCACTTCGAGCAGCTTGGCGACGTCGTGGAAATGCAGGCCGGTGGTCGGCTCGTCGAGGATGTAGAGCGTCTTTCCGGTCGCCTTGCGCGACAGTTCCTTGGCCAGCTTGATGCGCTGCGCCTCGCCGCCCGACAAAGTCGTCGCCTGCTGTCCGACATGGATGTAGCCGAGGCCGACCTGCTTCAGCGTGTCCAGCTTGTCGCGCACGCCGGGTACTGCGGCGAAGAAGTCGACGCCTTCCTCGACCGTCATATCGAGCACGTCGGCAATAGACTTGCCCTTGAACAAGACGTCGAGCGTCTCGCGGTTGTAGCGCTTGCCGTGGCAGACGTCGCAGGTGACATAGACGTCCGGCAGGAAGTGCATCTCGATCTTGATGACACCGTCGCCCTGGCAGGCCTCGCAGCGTCCGCCCTTGACGTTGAATGAGAAGCGACCTGGCTGATAGCCACGCGCCTTGGATTCCGGCAGGCCGGCGAACCAGTCGCGGATCGGCGTGAAGGCGCCGGTGTAGGTGGCGGGATTGGAGCGCGGCGTCCGTCCGATCGGCGATTGGTCGATATCGATGACCTTGTCGAGGAATTCGAGGCCCTCGATGCGGTCATGCTCGGCCGGGTGCTCGCGCGACCCCATGATGCGGCGCGACGCCGCCTTGAATAAGGTCTCGATCAGGAAGGTCGACTTGCCGCCGCCGGACACGCCGGTGACGGCGGTGAAGGTGCCGAGCGGGATTTCGGCGGTGACGTTCTTCAGATTGTTGCCGCGCGCGCCGACGATCTTCAAGCGCCGATTCTTCTTGGCCTCGCGACGCACGGCCGGCGTCGCGACTTCGAGCTCGCCCGACAAATATTTGCCCGTGATCGAGGCCGGGCTCGCCATGATCTGCTGCGGCGTTCCCTGCGCGATGATGTGGCCGCCATGGATGCCGGCGGCCGGCCCGATATCGACGACATAGTCGGCATGCAGGATGGCGTCCTCGTCGTGCTCGACGACGATCACCGTGTTGCCGATGTCGCGCAGATGCTTCAGCGTGTCGAGCAGGCGCGCATTGTCGCGCTGGTGCAGGCCGATCGATGGTTCGTCCAGCACGTAGAGCACGCCGGTCAGGCCGGAGCCGATCTGCGAGGCCAGCCGAATGCGCTGGCTCTCGCCGCCAGACAGCGTGCCGGAATTACGCGACAGCGTCAGATAGTCGAGCCCGACATCGTTGAGGAAGCGCAGCCGCTCGCGGATCTCCTTGAGCACGCGCACTGCGATCTCGTTCTGCTTGTCGCTGAGAGAGGCGGGCAGCTCGGTGAACCAATGGTCAGCCTTGCGGATCGACAGCTCGGTAATCTCGCCGATGTGCTTTCCGGCGATCTTCACAGCAAGCGATTCCGGCTTCAGCCGGTAGCCGCGACAGGCCGGGCAAGGCGTGGCCGACATGAAGCGCTCGATCTCCTCGCGCATCCAGGCAGATTCGGTTTCCTTCCAGCGCCGTTCGAGATTGGGAATGACACCTTCGAAGGTCTTGGTCGTCTTGTAGGAGCGCAGACCGTCATCGTACTGGAAGGTGACCTCGCGCTCGCCGGTGCCATGCAGGATGGCTTGCTTTGCCTCTTCGGTCAGATCCCTGAATTTGTCGCCGAGCTTGAAGCCATACGCCTTGCCCAGCGCCTCCAGTGTCTGCACGTAGTAGGGGGAGGTCGATTTCGCCCATGGGCTGACGGCGCCGGCACGCAGCGACAGATTGTCGTCGGGCACGATCAGGCTGGCGTCGATCGCGCGCTGGCTGCCGAGGCCGTCGCAGGTCGGGCAGGCGCCGAACGGGTTGTTGAAGGAGAATAGCCTCGGCTCGATCTCGGGAATGGTGAAGCCGGATACAGGGCAGGCGAATTTTTCCGAGAACAGGATGCGCTCATGCGTCTCGTTCTTCGACTTGTTGACCGAATCCTCGCCGGTCTGGCTGGCGTCGAGCGGCCGGTCGGCGAATTCCGCCACTGCCAGCCCGTCGGCGAGCTTCAGCGCGGTTTCGATGGAATCCGCAAGCCGCGTCGCCAGGTCGCCACGCACGACGATGCGGTCGACGACGACGTCGAGGTCGTGCTTGTATTTCTTGTCCAGCGCCGGCACGTCGGCAATTTCGTAGAAGATGCCGTCGACCTTGACCCTCTGGAAGCCTTTCTTCTGCAGATCCAGCAGTTCCTTGCGGTACTCGCCTTTGCGGCCGCGCACCATTGGCGCCAGGATGAACAGGCGCGTGCCTTCCTCGACCGCCAGCACGCGGTCGACCATCTGCGACACCGTCTGGCTCTCGATCGGCAGGCCGGTGGCCGGCGAATAAGGGATGCCGACGCGCGCGAACAGCAGCCGCATGTAGTCGTAGATCTCGGTAACGGTGCCGACCGTCGAGCGCGGGTTCTTCGACGTGGTCTTCTGCTCGATTGAGATGGCTGGCGACAGGCCGTCGATCTGGTCGACGTCTGGCTTCTGCATCATTTCGAGGAATTGCCGCGCATAGGCCGACAGGCTCTCGACGTAGCGGCGCTGGCCCTCAGCATAGATGGTGTCGAAGGCGAGCGACGACTTGCCGGACCCCGACAGGCCGGTCATGACGATCAGGCTGTCACGCGGCAGGTCGAGATCGACATTCTTCAGATTGTGTTCGCGCGCCCCGCGAATGGAAAGATATTTATGGTCGGCCATCGCCGGTCGCCGCCTCAGATCTGGAATCTCATGGGATGGCGGGTTGTCCCGGCCATCCCCTATGTAGGTAATTTCGTCACCTTTTCGAGAGACACCACAACTCTCGACCAAAGCCTTTAACCGTCTTTCGCGCAGGCGAGCAAGCGGAAAGAACAAAGGCCGAACACGCTCCTGACAAAAGCGTCCATGAAACCAGCTTCACAAGCCGCCCCATCATGGTGGGTTTAAAGTTTCAGGCGTTTGCTGGCTCGCGAACCTTCTCTGACAAGCAAAAGAGCAGAAGACGAATCCCACAAGGCCGACAGGATAGATAGTGCAGCGCGCAGCACTCTAATCCACGGCCGATGCCGCGCTGCTCAAAACTGCAGCGGATTTCGGATTTGCCGTATAAGCGATCACATTTTTTGTAATCGGCTATCCAACTGTTGACGTCTCTGCCTCAGAGAGTCAGACTCTGAACGTCACCGAAGCCGGCCGTCTTTCGATGGCCTCGCCACCCTAAGGTGGCCTGCTAGACGTCGCAGGCTTTTGCGATATGTGCTTCGGACGACACCAGTCGCAATGGACAGAAGAGGAGAGCAGAAGGAATGACTCCACCGGACAGTCCCTTGAGGCTCCACGTGTCGGTGGAGCCGCGGCAGGCATAAGTGCCAGGGCTAGGCGTTTGCGCCGCCCGACAAACCGTGACCTGCCGATCCTTATAAAAATCAGAGACCACTAGTCGGATCAGCGGCTGAACACCGCAAAGCATCCGAAATCGAACGCCGGCAGTATATTCCCGGCAAGTTTGGATTTTAAATCCAAGAAAGCCCCGACCGTTTTGCTGAAGCAACGGCGGGGCTATTCGTTTCAGATGACCGCAGGCGCACGGGCTGCCTTGTGGCAGCGATGAAGGCAGATGGCCTATCGCCGGGAGGGCTTGATCGAGCCGGCGCCGACATCGAAGGTTATACTGCCGGAAATCCTGACATCGGTATCGCCGATCTTGAACTGGCCGTTGTTATCGTTGCCGGGCACGGCATCGTCGGGTTCGGGAGCCGGTTTGGTGATGCGATAGTCGTCGGCCACGCCGGGCAGCGTGGTTTTGTGCGAAGGCGTTAAATTGTCTTCGGCAAACGCCGTGCCGGAGGTCATCGCCGCGACGGCGATCCCGATGGTCAGCCGGTTCAAACTAATGCGTGGATCTTTGTCGGACATCGAACGACCATATCGCCGCACAGGGCCTGAAGCCAGACCGGTGGTGATCAAACTTGCCGAACGGGCTTGGCTGTTGCCGCTTATGGTGTTCGGCTACCCCTTCACGCCGCCTGTTTGCGCGTATCGAATACATGATCGACAAGGCCCCATGTCTTTGCCTCCGCGGCGGTCATGAAATAGTCGCGGTCGAGCGTGCGTTCGACCTCTTCATAAGTGCGGCCGCAGTGATGCGCATAGAGTTCGGTCATGCGCTTCTTGGTGCGCAAGATGCCTTCGGCGTGACGCTGGATATCGGAAGCCTGACCCTGAAAGCCGCCCAGCGGCTGGTGCAGCACGATGCTGGTGTTGGGCAGCGCGATGCGCCGGCCTGGCGTGCCCGCCATCAGCAGGAACGAGGCCATCGAGGCGGCAAAGCCCATGCAGACGGTGGATACCGGGCTGCGGATATACTGCATCGTGTCGTAGATGGCGAAGCCGCTGGTCACCACGCCGCCCGGCGAATTGATGTAGAGCGATATCTCCTTGTCGGGATTGTCGGATTCCAGCGATAGAAGCTGGGCACAGACCAGCGCCGACACATTGTCGTCGATCGGGCCGTTGATGAAGACGATGCGCTCGCGCAGCAGCCGCGAAAAAATGTCGAAGGCGCGTTCGCCGCGGCTCGACTGCTCGATCACCATCGGCACCAGGTTGGCAAGACCGCTCATCGTTTTTCTCCGTTATGTGGCTCAGGCCGCGCGCAGGAAGAGGCGAGGCGTGTTTGCGGCAATGGTCTGTTTGGGCTCGTGTGCGTTGAGCGAAAGCCGGCAACCGGCGCCCACCATCGCAACCGCGGGCGTAGCTACCCGCGCAAAGCCATCGTGGACGATGCGCAGATGCGTGCCGCCTGACACGGTGCGGTCGAGCGTGAAGGTGACAATGCTATCCAGTGGGCTGGCGAGCGGATCCGCTGCATTGCCAGGCTCCGGCCGCTCCCGCCAGGAGTAGCGCAGCAGGCGTTCCGGCTCGGCGTCGAGGACTTCGCACTCGATCGGTGCGTCCGGCTTGGCAAAGGCAAAGCGGCTGCCGATCTCGGGCTTGATGTCGTTCGGCATCATCCAGGCCGCGAGCAGGTCCGGCACCGTCAGCGCCCGCCACACTTTTTCCGGCGGGTCTGGAAGCTCGCACTCGAACTCGATCGAGTCCGTCGCGTCCGAATGCTGTTTTGCCGTCATTGATCCATATCCTTCAAAACCGCCTTGAGCCGTTCGATACGCTCGGGCCAGAACGCACGGTAGCGCTCGATCCAGCCGAGCAGTGGGTCAAGCCCTTGCGGATCGGCGCGATAATAGGCGTTGCGGCCGGCTCGCCGCTCGACCACCAGACCGGCGCCGCGCAGCACCGCGAGATGCTGCGACACGGCCGGTTGCGACACGGTCATGCCGCCGCGCAGTTCCGATACGGTCATCTCGCCGGCGGAGAGCCGTTCGTAGACAGCGCGGCGCGTCGGGTCGGAAAGCGCTCGAAAAATCTCTGCTTCGATCATGGCAGAAGCATAAGTCTACACTTATTGGTTTGGCAAGCCGTGTTTTTAGGCAGGCGCAGTTTTTTTACAAGACCGCTGGAAGCCAGCGCCTCACCATCTCAGTGGATCCGTTGAATGTCGCCTCGAAAATTGGTGACGCGAGCACGGCCTGTATATGAAGCATCTCTGAGCCGACGTTTCGGAAGCCATGTTTCCTGTGCGCGGAGACAACAAGCGACTGTCCGGCAGCCAAGACGACACGGTCTTCATCGATCCACATCTCGGCCTTCCCGGCGATCACAGTAAGCACTTCCTCGACCGGGTGCCAATGTGTTGGGGCGCCAACTGCCGGTTCGACCCATTGTTCAAATATGCAAAGTTGAGTTGCGCCGTTGCGAGCTGAGACGTGCATGCGAGTCTTTACTCCCGCTCGCCACTCTTCTTGCGGCTGGTCGTCATGCGCAACCGTCTCCATCGTGTTCGCCCTCGATCCTAAAGGTCGTGGAAATTCGACGCCAAGACACTACTTGTTACTGACAACCATTGACAGCGCAGAACCTCCATTCTAGAACGAAAAGAGAACAAAAACCTTGTGGGAAAAGCCAGCCACAGCAAGCGGAGAGAACCCACACTCTATAAGGTGCAGCGACAAAAATTTGTTTCGGATGAGCGCGGAGAAGTATCATGGCGGGTAGCGTCAACAAGGTCATTCTGGTGGGCAATCTCGGGGCGGACCCGGAAATCCGCCGTTTGAATTCGGGTGAGCCGGTCGTCAACATCCGCGTCGCCACGTCGGAAAGCTGGCGCGACAAGACTTCCGGCGAGCGCAAGGAAAAGACCGAGTGGCACAACGTCGTCATCTTCAACGACCAGCTCGCCAAGGTAGCTGAGCAGTATCTGAAGAAGGGTGCTAAGGTTTACGTCGAGGGCCAGTTGCAGACGCGCAAATGGCAGGACCAGACCGGCAATGACCGCTACACGACCGAAATCGTGCTGCAGAAATTCCGTGGCGAGCTGCAGATGCTCGACGCACGCGGGCAGGGCGAGGGCGGTCAGGTCGGTAGCTATGCCGGTGGCGGCAGCAGCCGCGGTTCCGATTTCGGCCAGTCCGGCCCGGGCGAGAGTTTCAATCGTGGCGGCGGCGGCGGCAACAAGAGCGGCGGTGGCGGCGGTTCGTCGCGCGAACTGGATGACGAAATTCCGTTCTGATTTCTTGGGACGGACGACCCTTACGCGGGCGAAAAACGCCAGCTACTTGGGGCCACGAATTGGCGTCCCGAAAATCTGTCTTGGATTTTCGGGACGTTGTGCATTTGAGTGATGCGCAGTGAAAGGACGTATCAGGTGAAAGCGCGGGTCAAATGGGTCGAGGAGCGCACCTTTGTCGGCGAATCCGGCAGCGGTCACAAGGTGGTGCTGGGGACCGCGTTCGGGCCGGAAGGCAGGACCCCGGGGCCGAGCCCGATGGAACTGGTGCTGCTCGGCACTGGCGGCTGCTCGGCCTATGATGTCGTCCACATCCTCGAAAAGGGGCGCGAGGCGGTTGAAGACTGCGTGGTCGAACTCGACGCCGACCGGGCAGAAGTCGATCCAAGGGTATTCACGCGCATCCATATGCATTTCGTCGTCAAGGGCCGGGCGCTCTCGCACGACAAGGTGAAACGGGCGATCGCGCTTTCGATCGAAAAATACTGCTCGGCCTCGGCGATGATGGCCAAGACCGCCGAGATCACCCACGACTTCGAAGTTATCGATACGACAGCTAAATAGGATAGCGTCGTCGCGCGAGCTTAACGACGAGGCCCGTGTGACAACCGGCGTTCAGGGGCCGTTTGTTTCTTGGGACGCGGCTCGGGTTCCCTGGTGGAATACCAATCGCCAATGCCCACCGGTGCGTTTTCATACGGAACTGCGCAGTGACGGAATAGCTGTTTCTTTCTTGGGCCTTAGCCGGTAAGTCAAAAGCAACACCTCAGGCGCCAATTGAACTGTTCTGACGTCGGTCATCTCGAGCGCATCATCCGGTGCCGGTTCGGCTTTCGACGCAGAAAGCGCTGCCAGAATCGATCTCTTGTCGTATTCGTTGCCGGATTTTCCGAACTCGATCATGCCGTCGTCGAGCACGGTTTCAAGAAAATCCGGGTCATAGCGGGTCGGCGCTCGCAACAATGCGAGCTCCAGCTCGACGATCTTGGGATCGGCTACCGGATCTGACGTCATACCGCCATCAGCGCCTTGATGCCGTCGGCGACGAACTGCACGGCGAGCGCCGCCAGGATGACGCCGAGCAGCCGTGTCAGGATCGAGCGGCCGGTCTGGCCGAGGATGCGGTCGATGCGCTCGGCCAGCACGAACACCAGGTAGGTGATGACAAGGCAGATCGCGATGATGCCGACAAGTGCTGCCTGCGCGCCAAAACCTGGAAAAGAGCCGGACAGCAGGACGGTCGCTGAAATCGCGCCCGGACCGGCGATCAGCGGGATCGCCAGCGGGAAGGCGGCTATGTTGTGGATCATGTCCTTGGTGATGGCGACATCGCCGATCTTCTCCTTGCGGTCCTGCCGGCGCTCGAACACCATTTCGAAGGCGATGAAGAACAGCAGGAAGCCGCCGGCGACGCGGAAGGCCGGCAGCGTGATGCCGAACACCGACAGGATCGATGCGCCAGCGATTGCGAACAGCGCCATCACCAGGAAGCCGATGATCGAGGCGCGCACGGAAACCTGGTTGCGCTCCTCGCGGTTCATGCCGCGTGTTACGGCGAGGAAGAGTGGTGCCAGGCCAGGTGGATCGATGGTCACGAGAATGGTGACGAAGGCGTTGAACAGGCTGTCGAAGCTCGGCATCTGACCCTCCCCACCGGGCCGCGCCCGAGACCCTGCATTGGTAGAGCAAAGCAGTGTCAGAGGAAACCGTGCAGGTCAGGTGCTGACGGCTCGCCGTGCCAGGAACTCGACTTCGAGCCGCCAGGTCGCGCCGTCGTCCTGCGAACGTTCGCCCAGCCAGCGGAACGAATTTTCGGTAATGCCTTGAAAGCTCCAGCGCACCGAGGCGCCGGTGCCGTCAGCGCCTTCCTGGACGATGGTGTCGCCCTCGGCTCGGCCGAGCTGGCGGCTGTAGTATTGGGTGCGCGGATCGCTCCAGAAGATGTGCCAGGCGTCGACGCCGGGGTCATAGACGCGCAGTGTCGTGCCATAGAAGGTCCATTTGCCGAGCGACGGCGAGGGACCGGCGTCGCGCGCGGGCAGGATCCATACGTCCTGGATCGCCCGGCCTTCGAGCACCCAGCCGAAATGGACCTCGCCGCGCCCGGTCAGCACCTGGCCGTCTTCGAGATGACGCGTGGCGTCGAATGTCCAGGGGCCGACGAAGCGGCCGTAAAGGTTCAGTTTTTCCGCCAAGTCCGCCGCAGGCCCGTCGCTGTGCAAGGCTTCGGCAAAGGAAGATGAATTGAGCATGATTTCGACCTCATCTTGTCAGGAGCCCCGTTTTGTCAGGAGATTGGGAAGAATAGGCGGCAGCAGGGTTCTGTGCTTGGGAAAAATTGCTATCTTTCAGGCCATGACAACGAGCGCGCATACACTGGCGTCCGGGAGGAGGCTGGCATGTGTCGGACGTGGTCTGCACAGCCGGCGCCGCTGATCGCCCGTCCGAGGAAGAGCATCGCAATTTCTGCGTCGCCGCGGTGACCAGCGGCACCTTCCGCTGCCGCGCCAGCCAAGGCACGGCGATGCTGGCGCCGGGCGCGCTTCTGCTCGGCAACCCGGGCACATGCTATGAATGCGGACATGAGCATGGCGCTGGCGACCGTTGCCTCTCCTTCCATTTCGAGCCAGCCTATATGGAACAGATCGTCGCCGACATCCCGGATGCAAAGAAGCTTAATTTCAAGACACCGCGGCTGCCGCCCTTGCCGGCGCTGGCACCGCTGCTGGCCGAGGCGGAGGTTGCGCGCGAGACAGCCGACATCGACGCGTTCGAGGAACTCGCTCTGCGCATTGCCGGCGCGGCGATCGCTTCCGGCGCCACGCCTGCTGCCCAGGCGCCGAGCCGCCGCGACCAGAAACGGGTCGCCGAGGCGGTCCGGCGCATCGAACTGGATGCAGACCAGACCGTCTCGCTTGCCGAGCTCGCAAGCGAGACGGCGACCGGTCCCTATCATTTCTTGCGCAGCTTCCGGCGCGTGGCGGGCGTGACGCCCTACCAGTTCCTGCTGAAAACCCGGCTGCACAGGGCGGCGCTGCGGCTGCGCATGTCGGACGAGGCGATCTCGACGATCGCCTTCGAGGCGGGGTTCAACGATTTGTCGACCTTCAACCGCCGTTTCCGGCGCGTGATGGGGGAGGCGCCCAGCGCCTATCGGGTCCGGCGGCGAGGCGATAAATTGCCGAACGCATCTGCCATTCCGGCTTTGTGAAGCAAAATTGGCCTGACAATGAGCTTTGCGCCGGTGGCCACGAAAAGCGCCTCGGCCATATCGTCGCAATCAGTGATATCCTTTTGAAATCACCACAAAAATCGCCACTGGAAAACTGCCGCGGACATTGGAGTTTCGGCCCGGCTTCCTATATAAGCACCGAGTGATTCCTGATTAGATTGTGACCTGATTTGACCGACCAGAAGACACCGCGCGGCGCCGACGGCGGCCCCACCGGCATCGAGCCGATATCCATCATCGAGGAGATGCAGCGCTCCTATCTCGATTACGCCATGAGCGTGATCGTCAGCCGTGCGCTGCCGGACGTGCGCGACGGGTTGAAGCCGGTGCATCGCCGCATCCTCTACGCCGCTCATGAGAGCGGCTACCACTGGAACCGCAAATATGTGAAGTCGGCCCGCCCGGTCGCCGACGTGATGGGTAAATACCATCCGCATGGCGACGCTTCGATCTACGACGCGTTGGTGCGCATGGCGCAAGACTGGTCGCTGCGCGTGCCACTGATCGACGGGCAAGGCAATTTCGGCTCGATCGACGGCGATCCGCCGGCGGCGATGCGCTACACCGAGTCGCGGTTGACCAAGGTCGCGCACGAGTTGCTGGGAGACATCGACAAGGACACCGTCGATTTCCAGGACACTTATGATGCGTCCGGCAGCGAACCGAAAGTCCTGCCGGCGCGCTTCCCGAACCTGTTGGTCAACGGCTCCGGCGGCATCGCCGTCGGCATGGCCACCAACATCCCGCCGCACAATCTGGGTGAAGTCTGCAACGGCGCCATTGCCCTCATCGACAATCCGGCGATCGACCTGCCGGCGCTGATGGAGATCATTCCGGGGCCGGATTTCCCGACCGGCGGCATCGTGCTCGGCCGTTCCGGCATCTACAGCGCCTATTCGACGGGCCGCGGCTCGATCGTCATGCGCGGTCGCGTCAATATTGAGCAACGCGGCAACGACCGCGAATCGATCATCATCACCGAGGTTCCCTATCAGGTGAACAAGTCGTCGATGATAGAGAAGATGGCCGAGCTCGTGCGCGACAAGCGCATCGAGGGCATTTCCGACATCCGCGACGAGAGCGACCGCCAGGGCTACCGCGTTGTCATCGAATTGAAGCGCGACGCGGTCGCCGACGTCATCCTCAACCAGCTCTACCGTTTTACGCCGCTGCAGACGTCGTTCGGCGCCAATATGGTGGCGCTGAACGGCGGCAAGCCGGAATTGCTGACGCTGACCGACATGCTGAAGGCGTTCGTCGCCTTCCGCGAGGACGTGATCAGCCGGCGCACGAAATTCCTGCTGCGCAAGGCGCGCGACCGCGCCCATGTGCTGGTCGGCCTTGCTATTGCCGTTGCCAACATCGACGAGGTGATAAAGCTGATCCGCAGCGCGCCGGACCCGCAGACGGCGCGCGAGCAGTTGATGGAGCGGCGCTGGCCCTCGGGCGACGTCGAATCGCTGATCCTGCTGATCGACGATCCGCGCCACCGCATTAATGAGGACGGCACCTACAATCTTTCCGAGGAACAGGCGCGCGCCATCCTCGAGCTGCGCCTGCAGCGCCTGACCGCGCTCGGCCGCGACGAAATCGCCGACGAGTTGAACACGATCGGCGACGAGATCAAGGATTACCTGGACATCCTGTCGTCCCGCGCCCGCATTCAGCAGATCGTCAAGGACGAGCTTGCCGCCGTGCGCGACGAGTTCGGCACGCCGCGCCGCACCGAGCTCTCCGAGGGCGGGGCTGATATGGAAGACGAGGACCTGATCCAGCGCGAGGACATGGTCGTGACGGTCAGCCATTCCGGCTATATCAAGCGCGTGCCGCTGTCGCTCTATCGGGCGCAGCGCCGCGGCGGCAAGGGCCGCTCCGGCATGTCGACCAAGGAAGAGGATTTCGTCACCAGGCTGTTCGTCGCCAACACGCACACGCCGGTGCTGTTCTTCTCCTCGCGCGGCATCGTCTACAAGGAAAAGGTCTGGCGCCTGCCGATCGGCAACCCGCAATCGCGCGGCAAGGCGCTGATCAACATGCTGCCGCTGGAGCAGGGGGAACGCATCACCACCATCATGCCGCTGCCCGAGGACGAGACCAGCTGGGGCGAGCTCGACGTGATGTTCGCCACCACGCGCGGCACGGTGCGCCGCAACAAGTTGTCGGACTTCGTCCAGGTCAACCGCAACGGCAAGATCGCCATGAAGCTGGAAGAGGAAGGCGACGAGATTCTCGGTGTCGAGACCTGCACCGACAATGACGACGTGCTTTTGACCGCAAGCTCCGGCCAGTGCATCCGCTTCTCGGTCAGCGACGTGCGCGTCTTCCAGAGCCGCAATTCGGTCGGCGTGCGCGGCATCGCCATGGCTGCCACCGACCGCGTGATCTCGATGGCGGTGATCGAACACGTCGAGGCGCCGCCAGCCGAGCGCGCCGCCTATCTCAAGCGGGTGGTGGCCGAACGGCGGCTCGCCGCCGGCATTGCGGCCGGTGAGGACGAAGACATCCAGCTCACCAATGAAGAGGTTGGCGAGGAGACGGAGCTTTCCGACGAGCGCTACGAATTCCTTAGGGCACACGAGCAGTTTGTGCTGACGGTAACGGAATATGGCTACGGCAAGCGTTCGTCTTCCTATGATTTCCGCCTCACGGGGCGCGGCGGCAAGGGCATTCGCGCCACCGACGTGTCGAAAGTGGCTGAGATCGGTCGCTTGGTGGCGACCTTCCCGGTCGGCAATGACGACCAGATCATGTTGGTCTCGGACGGTGGCACCGTCATCCGCGTGCCGGTCAACGGCATTCGTTTCGCCAGCCGCGCCACCAAGGGCGTGACCATCTTCAACACGGCCGACGGCGAGAAGGTCGTTTCGGTGGAGCGGATATCGGAACCGCAGTCGGACGAGGACGCTGAAGAGGGTGTTGAGGGCAACGCCAGCCTGGGTGCCGGTGCTGAAGGCGCTGACCCGGACAACGGCGCCGAGTAGACCTTGAGGGGGAAGTGCCGGCCCGACGGGCCGGCGCCGTCAACAAATAGCGGCCCGCTCAGAAGTGGCGATAAGGCTTGCGGATACCGAAGCCCTCGAACCGTTTGGTATTGGCCTTGGCGCGGACACGCCCTGCTTCCTGATGCAACCCGAATACGGTGGCAATCAGCATGGCGACGGTCATTGCGGCGGCGAGCATGTAGATCAGCATGTGCGTGTTCTCCTGCGCCTAACAACGTTTAAATGGGTTTTTGGTTTCATCTTCTGAAGCTGCAACCTAGTGAACGCTGCGTGAAGCCTCTGTGATCGGCCCGTTCATCTGTCGTTCATTTCGGCCAAAAGGTTCACTCAAAGCGCATCGCGATTAAGGTGGCCCAGGCGATGCGCATTGGGTGCATGTCCTTGTCCCAAAACCGCTGCGCACTTTTGGGCGACATGCATCGGCGGCTCGCTGATCGGATTGCCTTTGCGAGAGAGGCTCGCTAGAAGCACCTGCCATGACCGAACGCATCGCCCTTTATGCCGGCTCCTTCGACCCGCTGACCAACGGCCATCTCGACGTGCTGAAGGCGTCGCTGGCCGTGGCGGACACCGTCTATGCGGCGATCGGCATTCATCCCGGCAAGAAGCCGCTGTTTTCCTTCGAGGAACGGGTCGGCCTCATCGAAGCGGCGACGAAGGCCGAATTCGGCCGTGACGGCGCCCGCATCAAGGTCGTCGCCTTCGACGGGTTGGTCATCGACGCGGCCAGGAAGCACGGCGCCTCGATCATGATCCGTGGCCTGCGCAACGGCACCGATCTCGACTATGAGATGCAGATGGCCGGCATGAACGAGACCATGGCGCCGGAACTGCAGACGGTTTTTCTACCCGCCAGCCCTTCGGTGCGAACCATTACCGCCACACTTGTCCGTCAGATAGCCTCGATGGGAGGCGACATCCGCCCCTTCGTGCCAGCGGCTGTGGCCGGCGCGCTCACTGCCAAATTCGCGAAATAATGCATGTCGCCCAAAAGTCGAACCCGGTTTCGGGACAACGACATGCATGAAACAAAGGTTTTCGGAGAAAGATCCATGCAGCTCAAAAGGCTCGCCACTTGCTTTGTCGTTCTTTTCGGCCTCGTGGCTGCATCTGTTTCGGCCTTCGCCGCCGATCCGGAAAACACCATGATCATCACGCTGAAGGGCGGCGACGTGACCGTCGCACTCAGGCCTGATCTCGCGCCGAAGCATGTCGAGCAGATCAAGAAGCTGGTGCGCCAGGGCGCTTACGACAACGTCGCTTTCCACCGCGTCATCGACGGGTTCATGGCACAGACCGGCGATGTGAAATTCGGCAACATGAAGAACGGCTTCAACGCCGACGCCGTCGGTACCGGCGGTTCCGCTCTTCCCGACCTGCCGGCCGAATTCTCGACATCCGAGCGTTACGTACGCGGCGTGGTCGGCATGGCCCGCTCGCAGGATCCGGATTCCGCCAATTCGCAGTTCTTCATAATGTTCGCGCCGGCGCCGCCGCTCGATGGCCAGTACACCATCGTCGGCAATGTCGAGAAGGGCATGGAGTTGGTGGACCAGATAAAGAAAGGCGACGAGGCGCAGAACGGGGTTGTCACCGGTCCCGATCGCATGCTCAAGGTGCGTATCGCCGCCGACGGCAAGTAAACCCATTAGTTTCAAAGGATATTCTGACATGGCCGAGATCAAGGACCGCGAGAACGCGCTCATCATGGAAACGACCAAGGGCAAGGTCGTCATCGAACTGTTTCCCGATCTGGCGCCTGGCCATGTCGGCCGTATCAAGGAACTGGCGCGCGAAGGTGCTTATGACGGCGTCGTGTTCCACCGCGTCATCGACGGTTTCATGGCGCAGACCGGCGACGTGAAATTCGGCAATTCCAGCAAGCCCTCCTTCGCGCCGTCCCGCGCCGGCACGGGCGGCTCCGACAAGCCCGACCTGAAGGCGGAGTTCTCCAACGCCAATCACGGTCGCGGCACCTGCTCGATGGCGCGCTCGCAGAACCCGAACTCGGCCAACTCGCAGTTCTTCATTTGCTTCGACGATGCCGCCTTCCTCAATCGCCAATACACGGTCTGGGGCCAGGTCATCGAAGGCATGGACAATGTCGACAAGATCAAGCGCGGCGAGCCGGTTCCGGATCCCGACAAGATCGTGTCGCTGAAGGTCGCGGCCGACGTGAAATGACCTACCGGGCTGTCGCGGCTATCACGCTGATGCTTGCCGCGGCGGCCACTCCGGCGCTGGCGACGGAATCGGTCGTTTGCAGCGGGCGGTGACCTGCCCGGAACCTTGAGGCGGGACTTCCTTGCGCGTCGACCTTTTCGACTTTGAACTGCCGGAGGAGCGCATCGCGCTTCGACCGGCAGAACCGCGCGACAGTGCAAAGATGCTGGTGGTCAGGCCGGGTGAGGGGCTCGAAGACCGTACGGTGCTCGATTTGCCGGCCCTGGTCGAGGCCGGTGATGTGCTGGTCTTCAACGACACCAAGGTCATCCCGGCGCAGTTGAAAGGCATCAGGCGGCGCGGCGAGGCGACGGCGCAAGTCGAAGCCACGCTGCACATGCGGGTGGCGCCGGACCGCTGGCTGGCTTTCATGCGGCCGGGCAAGCGCATTGCCGCCGGCGACCGTATCCATTTCGGCCATGACGCCAATTCCTGCTTTCTCGGCCAGCTCGATGCCACGGTGATCGAAAAGGGCGACGCCGGCGAGGCTTTGCTTGGCTTCGACCTCTCAGGCCCATTCCTTGACGAGGCACTCCACGCCGTCGGCCACATTCCGTTGCCGCCCTACATCGCCTCGAAGCGCGACGACGACGAGCGCGACCGCAGCGACTACCAGACGATCTATGCCAGGGAGGAGGGTGCCGTCGCCGCCCCCACGGCCGGCCTGCATTTCACGCCGGAGCTTTTCGCGGCGCTGGATGCCAAGGGCGTCGAGCGGCGCTTCGTCACCCTGCATGTCGGCGCCGGCACGTTCCTGCCGGTAAAAGTCGACGACACCGCCGATCACAAGATGCATGCCGAGATCGGCTCGGTCAGCGCGGAAACCGCCGAAGCGCTCAACGCGGCAAAAGCGCGTGGCCGGCGCATCATCGCCGTCGGTACGACGTCGCTGCGCCTGCTGGAGAGCGCCGCGCGGGAGGACGGCATATTGACCGGATGGTCGGGTCCGACCGACATCTTCATCACGCCCGGATACCGTTTCAGGGCTGCCGACATGCTGATGACCAATTTCCATCTGCCGCGCTCGACGCTGTTCATGCTGGTTTCGGCGTTTTGCGGTCTGGAAACGATGCGTGCGGCCTATGCGCATGCGATCGAGAACCGCTACAGGTTCTATTCCTACGGAGACGCAAGTCTGCTGTTCAAGGAGGAGAATGATGGACGCGCCTCCGGTATACAACAAGGAACTCAATGACTAAGGCGTTTACCTTCGAGGTGCTGGCAACCGACGGGAAGGCGCGGCGCGGCGCGATCGCCATGCCGCGCGGAGAAATCCGCACGCCGGCCTTCATGCCGGTCGGCACCGGCGGCACGGTCAAGACCATGTACATGGATCAGGTGCGCGGCGTCGGTTCGGACATCATCCTGGGCAACACCTATCATCTGATGCTGCGGCCCGGCGCCGAGCGTGTGGCGCGGCTTGGCGGCCTGCATGAATTCGCCCGCTGGCCGCATCCGATCTTGACCGACAGCGGCGGCTTTCAGGTGATGTCGCTGTCGAAGCTGAGGAAACTCACCGAAAAGGGCGTCACCTTCCGCTCGCACATCGACGGCGCCGCCTATGAGATGTCGCCCGAGCGCTCGATCGAGATCCAGGGGCTGCTCGATTCCGACATCCAGATGCAGCTCGACGAATGCACCGCGCTGCCGGCCATGGAGAATGAGATCGAGCGGGCCATGGAGCTGTCGCTGCGCTGGGCCGAGCGTTGCAAGACGGCGTTCGGCGACCAGCAGGGGAAGGCGATGTTCGGCATCGTCCAGGGCGGCGACATACCGGCCTTGCGGCTGCGCTCGGCGCAGGCGCTGAAAGCGATGGACCTCAAGGGCTATGCGATCGGCGGGCTGGCTGTCGGCGAGCCGCAAGCGGTGATGCTCGAAATGCTCGACATCACCTGCCCGGAGCTGCCGGCGGACAGGCCGCGCTATCTGATGGGCGTCGGCACGCCCGACGACATATTGAAATCGGTGGCGCGCGGCATCGACATGTTCGATTGCGTTATGCCGACACGCGCCGGCCGCCATGGCCTCGCCTACACAAGGCGCGGCAAGGTCAATCTGCGCAACGCCCGCCATGCCGACGATCCACGTCCGCTGGACGAGGAGAGCGACTGCCCGGCCGCCCGAGACTATTCGCGCGCCTATCTGCACCATTTGGTGCGCTCGCAGGAGTCGCTTGGCGCCATGCTGCTGACCTGGAACAATCTGTCCTATTACCAGAAGCTGATGCAGGACATCCGTGCCGCAATCGAGGCGCAGACCTTCGAGGCGCGCGCGGCGGAGATATCAGAGGGCTGGGCGCGGGGCGATATTCCGGCCGTCTAGCGCGTCCCTGCGATTGACGGACTGCCTGCCCGGGAGCAGAGTTCCGCTGCGGGGATCAGCCATGACCGTTACATACGACTTTGCCGGCAAGACGGCGATCGTTACCGGTGGCTCAAGGGGCATCGGCAGGGCCGTGGCCACGCAGTTGGTAAGGTCGGGAGCCGACGTCTGGATATGGGACGCCGATCCTACGCCGAATGATGAAACCCGCAGCCAGACCGTCGACGTGACCAAGGCGCAGGACATAAGCAATGCCCTCGGCGAAGTCGTCGCCAGTACGGGCCAAATCGATATTCTCGTCAACAATGCGGGCTATCTTGGTCCTTACCTTGGCTTCGAGGCCTTCGACCCGGCCGAATGGCAACGCATCATCGGGGTCAATCTCGTCGGGACGTTCGAGGTCACGCATCAGGTATTGCCGGTCATGCGCAAGACCGGCCGCGGCCGCATCGTCAACATGGGATCGCTCGCCGGCAAGGAAGGATTGCCGAACCTAGCGGCCTATTCGGCGGCGAGCGCAGGCATCATTGCCTTTACCAAAGCCTTGTCGCGTGAGGTCTGCGACACCGACATTCGCGTCAACTGCGTCGCGCCCGGACCGATCGATACCAATCTTATCCGGCGTCTCGGCAACGAGGTCGTCAGCGAGATGATTGGGGCCAGTCCGCTCAAGCGGCTTGGGGCGGCGGAGGAAGTCGCGGCGCTGGTCCTCTGGCTCTGTTGCGATGCCTCGAGCTTCAATACCGGCGCGGTGTTCGACATGTCGGGCGGCAGGGCGCGACATTGACGCACGCGCCTCAGGTGATGACTGAGTTTGCCGCCCGCAAGCTGCAGCCGGTGATCTTGAAACTGCCGTCCGGCTGCTGCTCCAGCGTGTAGACCGCCTCGTAGTCCTTGCCGTCGGGTCCGACGATCAGCACCTGCTGGATGATCGAGACCGGCCCGGTCTGCTCGACCTTGCCGAAGGAATAGCTCTGCGGCTTGCGCACCGGTGCGTAGCCGTTGGTGACCATGTTCATGAAGGTGTCGACGGTCGGGAATATCCGTTTCACGTTCGGCGCCGCGAAACTGTAGGCGGTGGCGCCGTCATCGGCGAGGAAGGCTTTCAACTGGCTGTCGATGACTGTCTGCTCCGCCTTGACCTCAGCGTCGCTGGCAAATGCCGAAGAGGTCAGGAGCAGTGGAACGATTGCGAATGCGAATGACGCGCGGCGCATGGCCTGCCTCCGTTGTCCCTCAAAAATCGCTGTCCGAAGACGCATCATACCATACGCCTCGAGACGCCTCGCGGTTTCAGCGATCGCAAACATTCGCCTGTCTGGCGAGACAGAGCCGAATTCCAACGCTTGAAAGCCCGCTCTCAGTCTGCGAGAAGGGCCGCTCGTTCGAGCAGAGGCTAGGCAGGACCGGTCAATGAAGGCATTTTTCGTGCAGATAAAGTGCGATCTGGGCAAGGCCTATGACGTTGCCAGCGCTTTGGCCGATGCCGAGATCGCTTCGGAAATCTACTCGACGGCCGGCAACTACGATCTGCTTGCCAAATTCTATGTCGACGACGAGGAAGACATCGGTCATTTCGTCAACGAGAAGGTACAGATTCTTCCAGGCATCAAGGACACGTTCACAGTCGTTACCTTTCGCGCGTTCTGAGCAGCGCCTGCCGCCTGCCTGGACATAAGGCAAAGCCTGATCACAGCCCTATTGGTGCTGCCCTAATTTTAGGCAGCCGCGACATACTGATCGCCAGCATCCTCCAAATTGCCGATTGCGCTTGATTTTCTCCGGTGACGCCAGTGAAATGGCCTCACAGGGGAGTATGCGATTGGCAGCGTTCGACGAAATGCTTCCGGAAATCTCCGGATTGAGAAAACCATATTCGGCTTACGATCGCTGGCTGAAGGAGCAGGATCCGGCCAGGCTTACCGAAAAGATGCAGGACGCCGAGCGCGTCTTTCGCAAGACCGGCATCACCTTTGCCGTCTATGGCGAGCAGGAAGCCTCCGAGCGGCTGATCCCCTTCGACATCGTTCCGCGCATCATTTCCGGCAATGAATGGCGACGGCTGACGCAAGGCATCGAGCAGCGTGTGCAAGCGCTGAACGCCTTTCTCGACGATATCTATCATCGCCAGGAGATTTTGCGCGCCGGCCGCGTCCCCAAGGAGCTGATCGCCAAGAACGAGGCGTTCCTGCCGGAGATGATCGGGGTGCGGCCGCCGGCCGGCGTCTACACCCACATCATCGGCGTCGATATTGTGCGCATCAGCGAGAACGAATTCTACGTGCTGGAGGACAATGCGCGCACGCCGTCCGGCGTCTCCTATATGTTGGAGAACCGCGAGACGATGATGCAGCTCTTTCCCGAGCTGTTCCAGCAGATCAAGGTGCGGCCGGTGGAAAACTATCCGCAGCTCTTGCGCCAGTCGCTGGCGGCGGTGCGACCGCAAAGCACCAAGGGCGCGCCGACCATCGCCGTGCTGACGCCGGGCAGCTTCAATTCCGCCTATTTCGAACATGCCTTCCTTGCCGACCAGATGGGCGTGCAGCTTGTCGAGGGGCAGGATCTGCGCGTCGTCGACGGCCATGTCGCGATGCGTACGACCGAAGGCTACAAGCAGATCGACGTGCTTTACCGCAGGGTCGACGATTCTTTCCTCGATCCGCTGACCTTCCGTCCGGACTCGGCACTTGGCGTGCCTGGCATCATGGATGTCTACCGCGCCGGTAACATCACCATCGCCAATGCGCCGGGAACCGGTATCGCCGACGACAAGGCGATCTATTCCTACATGCCCGAGATCGTCGAATTCTACACCGGCCGCAAGGCGATCCTCGGCAACATCCCGACCTGGCGCTGCTCGGAGCCGGACAGCCTGAAGTATGTGCTCGAACACATCCATGAGCTGGTAGTGAAGGAAGTTCACGGGTCCGGCGGCTACGGCATGCTGGTCGGGCCGGCGGCGACCAAGAAGGAATGCGAGGATTTTTCCAAAAAACTCGCGGCAAAGCCGTCGAACTACATCGCCCAGCCGACGCTGGCGCTGTCGACCTGTCCGATCCTGACCGACAAAGGGCTGGCGCCACGCCATGTCGATCTCAGGCCCTATGTGCTGGTTTCCGACCGCATCCAGATCGTGCCCGGCGGGCTGACGCGCGTGGCGCTGAAGGAAGGCTCGCTGGTGGTCAACTCCTCGCAGGGCGGCGGCACCAAGGATACGTGGGTGCTGGATGACTAATTTTCATTTGAAGGTTTTTTGATGCTTTTAGGCCGCACCGCCAACGGGCTCTACTGGATGAACCGCTACATCGAGCGGGCGGAAAACATGGCGCGCCTGGTCGATGCCGGCCTGCGCATGGCGCTGACACGTACGCAGAACGCTTCTGAGGAGTGGAATTCGGTGCTGCTCAGCGCCGGTTCAGATGCTGCCTTCACGCAGAAATACCAGGAGTACACTGCCGCCAACGTCGCCGATTTCCTGCTGCGCGACACATCGAACCCGTCGAGCACGATGACGTCGATCGAGACGGCGCGCAACAACGCCCGCATGGTGCGCACCGCGCTGACGCGCGAGACATGGGAGAGTATCAACGAGGCCTGGATGTCGCTTAAGCGGATGCTGGCCAGGCCGATCGACGAACGCGACCTGCCCAGCGTGCTCGACGCGATCAAGCGCGAGACGGCGCTGATCCGCGGCTCGTTTTACGGCACCATGCTGCGCAACGAGATTTTTGATTTCTCGCAGCTCGGCACCTATGTCGAACGCGCTGACAACACGGCACGTATCCTGGACGTGAAATACTATGTGCTGTTGCCGTCGATCTCGTGGGTCGGCTCGACGCTCGACAACTACCAGTGGGAATCGATCCTGCGCTCGGTGTCGGCGCATCGCTCCTATCGCTGGGTCTACGAGGCCGACTACAAGCCGAGCAATATCGCCGACTATCTGATCCTCAACGTTCGCATGCCGCGCTCGCTGACCTTCTGCTATCGTTTCCTGACGGAGCATCTGAAATTCCTCGGCGACGATTATGGCGAGCGCCATGCCTGTCATGCGACAGCCGGCAAGACCCAGGCCATGCTGACGGCCGGCTCGATCAAGGACATATTCGACGCGGGCCTGCACGAATTCCTGGCCAATTTCATTCGCGACAACACCAGGCTCGGCGACGAGATCGCGCAGGACTACAGGTTTTATTGAGCATGATCCCGGAAAGTGGAAGCCGGTTTTTGCTTCGCTGACCTTCGGTTCGGAAGATGATGCTCAGAGGACGAGTGCAATGCGGCTGAAGATCACCCACCGGACCGAATACCGCTACGATGCGCCGGTGCATTATCTGTTGCAGCGGTTGCGGCTGCTTCCGGTTAGCGGGCCGACGCAGACCGTTTTGTCCTGGGCGCTGAAGATCGAAGGGGCGCGCGAAGAAGTGCGCTTTACCGACCATTTCGGCAACGATACGCGACTGTTGAGCGTCGAAGGCGAGCGCGATTTCATCACCGTCGATGCATCAGGCGAGGTGGTGACACGCGACACATCAGGCGTCTCCGGGCCGCATCAGGGTTTCGCGCCGCTCTGGCTGTTTTGCCATGAAACGCCGCTGACCAGGATAGGCAGCGGCGTTCGCGAACTCGCGGCCGCGGTCGGCGATGGGACCGATATCGAAAGATTGCACCGGCTGATGGCCGTGATCGGCGAGCGTGTCGCCTATACGCCGGGCTCCACCAACGCGACGACCCCGGCCGAGGACGCGCTGGCGCTCAAGACCGGCGTCTGCCAGGACCACAGCCACATCTTTGCCGCCGCCGCGCGCGCCATGGGGTTTCCGGCCCGCTATGTCAGCGGCTATCTGATGATGGATGCTGCGGTCGAGCAGGCGGCAAGCCATGCCTGGGCTGAAGCACATGTTGCGGGCCTGGGCTGGGTCGCATTCGACGTCGCCAACGGCATTTCGCCCGACGAACGCTATGTAAAGGTGGCGACCGGCCGTGATTACCGCGACGCCACGCCCGTATCAGGGATTCGGCTGGGACAAGCGGAAGAACAGCTTGCGGTCACCGTCACGGTGGAGCAGTAATCCCCGGCAAGATTGCTGCCAAAGAGATTCGATGACCTATTGCGTCGGCCTGAAGATCGATCGCGGGCTCGTGTTCATGTCCGACACGCGCACCAATGCCGGCATGGATTCGATCTCGACCTTCAAGAAGATGCATGTCTGGGAGGAACCGGGCGAGCGCGTCATCGTGCTGATGTCGGCCGGCAATCTGGCGACGACGCAGGCCGTCGTCAGCCTGCTCGACGAGCGCACCAAGGCGATTGGCGATCGCCACCCGGCACTGCTCGAAACGCCCTCCATGTATCAGACGGTGCGGATGGTCGGCGACACCGTCAAGGAAGTCATCGCCAGTTCGTCACCAACCGGCGACAGGGCGGATTCCTATTTCAATGCCTCTTTCATCCTCGGCGGCCAGATCAAAGGCAGCGCGCCGCGGCTGTTCATGATCTATCCGGAAGGCAATTTCATCGAATCGACCGACGACACGCCGTTTTTCCAGATCGGCGAGACCAAATACGGCAAGCCGATCATCATCCGCGCCTATGAAAAGACGATGAGTTTCGCCGAGACGGTGAAGCTGCTGCTGGTGTCGTTCGACTCGACGCTGAAATCGAACCTGTCGGTCGGTCTGCCGCTCGACCTGCTGTTCTACGAAAAGGACGCCTACAAGGTCAGCCTGAAGAAGCGGATAGCCCAGGACGACCAATACTATCGCACCATCTCGGATGGCTGGTCGAACGCATTGAAGGCTGCTTTTGCGAGCCTGCCCGACTTTCCCGAATGAAAGCCTCCGTTTTTCGTGTTCTTTGATCGCCGGGCTCGATGCGACGGAGAGGAAAATGAATAGCAACGAATTCCGGGAATGGTCGCTGTACGCGGCCGAATGGGGCGCCGACTACCGGAGCACACTTCGCCAAAGGCCGGTGCGGCCGCTTGTCGAACCGGGTGAAATCTCAAGAAGCATCGATGTCTCGCCCCCGGAAGGTGGCGAAACGATGCAGGCGATCCTCGCCGACTTCGAGCAAAAAATCCTGCCGGGCATGACGCATTGGCAGCATCCGCGCTTCTTCGCTTATTTTCCGGCCAATGCCGCACCAGCTTCGGTGGTGGCCGAATATCTGGTCTCAGTGATGGCCGCCCAATGCATGCTCTGGCAGACCTCGCCGGCAGCGACCGAACTCGAGACGCGCGTCGTCGATTGGATGCGTCAGGCGCTTGGCCTGCCGGAGGGGTTTTCCGGCGTCATGCAGGATTCGGCATCGTCGGCGACGCTTGCCGCCGTGCTGACCATGCGCGAGCGCGCGCTCGATTGGCAGGGCAACCAGAAGGGCCTGCATGGCCAGCCGATATTGCGCGTTTATTCTTCCGACCAGGTCCATACTTCCATTGACCGGGCGATCTGGGTATCGGGCATCGGCGAGGACAATCTCGTGCGCATTCCGGCTGCCGGCCGCTTTCGCGCCATGGATGTCACAGCCCTCGAAGCGGCCATCGCCGCCGACCGGGAGGCGGGCATGCTGCCGGCCGGCATTATTGCTTGTGTCGGCGGCACCAGCACAGGTGGCACCGATGACATCGCCGAAGTCGCCGCGGTGGCGAAACGGCACGGGCTCTACCTGCATGTCGATGCCGCCTGGGCCGGTTCGGCGATGATATGTCCGGAGTACCGGCATTTCTGGGTGGGCGTGGAGCACGCGGATTCCATCGTCTTCAACCCGCACAAATGGCTGGGTGCGCAGTTCGACTGCTCGATCCAGTTCATCCGCCGGCCGGAAGACCTGGTGCGGACGCTCGCCATCAAGCCGGATTACCTGAAGACGCATGGGCGCGACGGCTTCATCAACTATTCCGAATGGTCGGTGCCGCTCGGGCGGCGCTTTCGCGCACTGAAACTATGGTTCCTGCTGCGCGCCCATGGGCTGGAAAATCTCCGGGGCATGATCCGCAACCATGTCGCCTGGAGCGAAGGCCTTGCCGCGCGGCTCGCCCTGGAACCGGATTTCGAGATTGTCACGGAACCGATGCTGTCGCTGTTTTCGTTCCGGCATCTGGCGGCAGTCGGCATCGATGCGGACGAACACAATCTGCGGCTGGTCAACGCGATCAACGACGATGGCCGCATCTACCTGACCCAGACACGGGTGGACGGACAGGTGGCGATCCGCTTTCAGGTCGGCCAGTTCGACACGACGGCGGACGATGTCGACACCGCTTTCGAGGTCATCACCGAAATCGCCCGCGGTCTGGGTTGAGTTGAGTTGGTCGGCAAAGTTGCGCCGAGGTTTGTCTTTGGGCGCATGGAATTTCGTTAGCCGGCTTATGCCTTTTCATCACTTTCGTTTTCCGCTATAGACAAGAAAAACGAAAACGGGAGCTCCCCCAATGTATCTGTCGCCGCGTCATTCCGAAATCATCCAGATGGCCAAGGACAATGGCCGCGTGCTGGTCGACGATCTGGCGACGCATTTCAATGTGACTCCGCAGACCATTCGCAAGGATCTCAATGATCTGTGCGACCAGCGGCTGCTATCGCGCGTTCATGGCGGGGCGCTGTTCCCATCCGGCATCGAGAATATGGAATATGAGGCGCGGCGCAAGATCGCCGCCGATGAGAAGGAGGCGATCGGCCGCGCGGCAGCCAGGCTGATCCCGGATAATGCCTCGCTGTTCATCAATATCGGCACCACGACGGAGTCGGTCAGCAAGGCGCTCCTTGATCACAGCGGCCTGATGGTCATCACCAATAACATCAATGTTGCCAACAGGATGCGTATATATCCTTCGATCGAGGTGGTGATCGCCGGCGGCGTCGTACGTGGTTCCGACGGCGGCGTGGTCGGCGAGGCGGCGGTCGATTTCATCAGGCAGTTCAAGGTCGACTATGCGGTCATCGGCGCCTCGGCGATCGACCATGACGGCGCGCTGCTCGATTTCGATTTTCGCGAAGTGAAGGTGGCGCAGGCGATCATCGCCAATGCAAGGCATGTCATCCTCGTCTCCGACCAGACCAAATTCGAGCGGACGGCGCCGGTCCGCATCGGTCATCTGTCGCAGGTCAACACCTTCATCACAGACCGCTGCGACATCCCGTCGGTGCGCAAGATCTGTCAGGAGGCAGAGGTTCAACTGATCGAAACGGCGCTCTCCTAAAGGGTGCCGTTGCGGCAATAGTCGCCGTTTATATTTCGTTTGACATTCGTTCTCATTTCGGAATAATCCCGCCACGGTTTCGTAAAAACCTAAAAATGCTGCAATGCGAAATCCGGGAGGACTTTTGTGGACGCACCCCCGATCCATGACATCTTCGTCATCGGTGGCGGTATCAACGGCTGCGGCATTGCCCGCGATGCAGTTGGGCGCGGCTTTTCGGTCTTCCTTGCGGAAATGAACGATCTGGCCAGCGGCACCTCCTCCGGCTCGACCAAACTGATCCATGGCGGCTTGCGCTACCTCGAGTTCTACGAGTTCCGCCTTGTGCGCGAGGCGCTGATGGAGCGCGAGATTCTGTGGAAGAACGCGCCGCACATCATCTGGCCGATGCGCTTCGTGCTGCCCTATGCCAAGGGCCTGCGCCCGGCCTGGCTGATCAGGCTCGGCCTTTTCCTTTACGACCACATTGGCGGGCGCAAATTGCTGCCGGCGACCAAGACGCTGGACATGGCAAGGGACCCGGCCGGCAAGCCATTGAAGCCGTTGTTTCGCAAGGCCTTCGAGTATTCCGACGGCTGGGTCAACGATGCGCGGCTGGTGGCGTTGAACGCCCGCGACGCTGCCGATCGCGGCGCAACGATCCGAACCCGCACGAAAGTCATCGGCGCACGCCGTGAAGGCGCGCTTTGGACGGTTAGGCTGGAAAACACGCAGACCGGGGATACTGAGGAGGTCAAGGCGCGGCTTTTGGTCAACGCCGCCGGTCCGTGGGTCGACCACGTGCTGTCCGCTACGGTCGGCTTGAACGACGTGCACAATGTTCGGCTGGTACAGGGCAGCCATATCGTCATCGCTAAGAAGTTCGACGATCCGCGCGCCTATTTCTTCCAGAACAAGGACGGCCGCATTATTTTCGCGATTCCCTACGAGGAAGAGTTCACGCTGATCGGCACCACCGACCAGGATTATCCTGGCAACCCGCATGACGTGAAGATCAGCGACGCCGAGATCGATTACCTCTGTGCTGCAGCGAGCGAATATTTCGCGAAACCGGTCAAGCGTTCGGACATCGTCTGGACCTATTCCGCCGTGCGCCCGCTTTATGACGATGGCGCCTCCAAAGCGCAGGAAGCGACCCGCGACTATGTGCTGAAGGCCGACGGCGGGGAGGGCACGGCCCCGATCGTCAACACCTTTGGCGGCAAAATCACCACGTATCGCCGACTGTCGGAATCGATGCTCGATAAAATCGAGGGTTTTCTCGGCAAGCGCGGCAAGCCGTGGACGGCAAACGCGCCGCTGCCGGGCGGCGATTTCCCGGCGAGCGGGTTCGACGCCGAAGTGGCGAAACTGAAAACGGCTTATCCGTTCCTCGACGCGCGCCTGGCGCGCCGCCTGACCCGGCTTTACGGGACTCGCGCAAGGATGTTGCTGGGCCTTGCCAGATCGAATGCCGACCTCGGCCGGAACTTCGGCGCCGATCTTTACGAGGCCGAGGTGCGCTACCTCGTTCAAAATGAATGGGCGATGACGGCCGAAGATGTATTGTGGCGCAGGACCAAGCGCGGCCTGCATCTGAGCCGCGAGCAGGCGGCAGCGCTCGACGAATTCATGCGCGGAATAAGCCGGCGCCATGTCGCGGCTGCCGAATAGTGGGGTCTGACTGATGCAGAAAGCCTGGGAGGAGGCATCATGCTGGAACTGAGAAACGTGACGAAGACGGTCGGCGCGACGGAGCATATGCGCGACGTGTCGCTGACGCTTCAGCACGGCTCGCTCAACGTCCTTCTCGGACCGACGCTCTCCGGCAAGACCAGCCTGATGCGGCTGATGGCCGGCCTTGATGTTCCAACATCCGGGTCGGTCTGGTTCGATGGCAAGGATGTCACTGGCATCCCGGTGCAGAAGCGCAACGTCGCCATGGTCTACCAGCAGTTCATCAACTATCCGGCAATGACGGTCTACGAGAACATCGCCTCGCCGCTGAGGGTGGCCGGGACCGAGCGGGCGAAGATCGACAAGGAGGTGCGCAATGCCGCCGCACTTCTCAAGCTGACGCCCTTCCTCGACCGCACGCCGCTCAGCCTCTCCGGCGGCCAGCAGCAGCGCACCGCGCTGGCGCGTGCCATCGTCAAGAACGCCAGCCTCGTGCTGCTCGACGAGCCGCTCGCCAATCTCGACTACAAGCTGCGCGAGGAGCTGCGCGCGGAATTGCCGAAGATATTCGCGGCGACCGGCACCATTTTCGTCTACGCCACGACGGAGCCGCACGAAGCCTTGCTGCTCGGCGGCAACACGGCAACGCTTTCCGAAGGCCGTATCACTCAGTTCGGTCCGACGATCGACGTCTTCCGTAGGCCGAACGATCTCGTCACGGCCAAGACTTTCGCCGATCCGCCGCTCAACACGATCGTGCTGAAGAAGAGCGGCTCGAGCTTCCTTCTTGATGGTGGGGTTAACCTCCCGGTGCCGGCTGAGCTCGCCGGTATTGCCGATACGAGTTACACGATCGGCTTCCAGCCCCACCATCTCTCTCTTACTCGGCCGAGCCCGTCAGCGGTTCCGGTGAGAGCCAAGGTCTCGGTCACCGAGATCACCGGTTCGGAAAGCTTTGTGCATCTCGACTTCGCCGATGTCCGCTGGGTGATGCTGGAACACGGCATCTTGGTGTTCGAGCCCGACCAGACCATCGAGGTGTTCATCGATCCGCGGCACATCATGGTTTTCGACGCGAACGGCCGCTCGGCCGCGCCGCCACAGATGCTGGCGGCTTGAGGGAAGAGGCACATGGCGCGCATCGACTGCAACCACATCCGCCACGCCTACGGGCCGCATCCGAAGTCGGACAAGGACTATGCGCTGAAGGAGGTGCATCACGCCTTCGAGGACGGCGGCGCCTATGCGCTGCTGGGGCCGTCGGGCTGCGGCAAGACCACGCTGCTCAACATCATTTCCGGCCTCTTGTACCCGTCGCACGGCGACCTTTTGTTCGACGGCAAGGACGTGACCAATCTGTCGACGCAGGAGCGCAACATCGCGCAAGTGTTCCAGTTCCCGGTCATTTACGACACCATGACCGTCTACGACAATTTGGCGTTCCCGCTGCGCAACCGCGGCGTTCCGGAACCTGACGTCGACCGCAAGGTGCGCGAAACGCTGGAAATGACGGGGTTGGCCGATATGGCCAAAAGGAAGGCGCGGGGGCTGACCGCCGACCAGAAGCAGAAGATCTCGCTCGGGCGCGGGCTGGTGCGCTCCGATGTCAACGCGATCCTGTTCGACGAGCCGCTGACCGTGATCGACCCGCATATGAAGTGGGTGCTGCGCTCGCAGCTGAAGCAGCTGCACAGGCGCTTTGGTTTCACCATGGTCTATGTCACGCACGACCAGACCGAGGCGCTCACCTTCGCCGAGAACGTCGTCGTCATGTATGAGGGCGAGATCGTGCAGATCGGCTCACCCGCCGAATTGTTCGAGCGCCCCAAGCATACATTCGTCGGCTATTTCATCGGCTCGCCGGGCATGAACGTCATGCCGGTCGCGGTCGAAGGCAGCAGCGCGCGGCTCGGCAGCCAGACGATCGAATTGCCGGCCGCACCCAAGACTGGAACCACAGGCGTGATCGAACTCGGCATCCGCCCCGAATATGTCAGGCTTGGCGCTACCGGCATGCCGGTTTCAATCCGGAAGGTCGAGGATATCGGCCGCCACAAGGTGGTGCGCGCCAGTTTCGAAGGCCGCGACATCGCGGCAATCGTCGGCGAGGACGAGGACATTCCCGCCGATCCGAAGATCGCTTTCGACCCGGCCGGCATCAATATCTACGCCGATTCCTGGCGCGTCGAGATGGGAGGCTGAGCATGGAAAGGACCTGGAACAACAAGGCCTGGTTCATGGTGCTGCCGGTGCTCTTGCTGGTGGCTTTCTCGGCGATCATCCCGCTGATGACGGTCGTGAATTATTCGGTCCAGGACACGTTTGGAAACAACGACTTCTTCTGGGCGGGCTCGGAGTGGTTCGACGAAATCCTACATTCCGACCGTTTTTGGGAGGCGATGGGCCGCAACCTGGTCTTCTCGGCCATCATCCTCATCATTGAGATTCCGCTCGGCATCTTCATTGCGCTCAACATGCCGAAGAAGGGCTGGGGCGTTCCGGTCTGCCTGGTGCTGATGGCGCTGCCGCTGCTCATCCCATGGAACGTCGTCGGTACGATCTGGCAGGTGTTCGGCCGCGTCGACATCGGACTGCTCGGATATTCGCTGCGGGCACTCGGCTTCAACTACAACTATGTCAACGACCCGTTCGACGCGTGGGTCACTGTCATCGTCATGGACGTCTGGCACTGGACCAGTCTCGTCGTCTTGCTCTGCTACGCAGGATTGGTCTCGATCCCCGACGCCTATTACCAGGCGGCCAAGATCGATGGCGCGTCGCGCTGGGCGATCTTCCGCTATATCCAGCTGCCGAAGATGAACCGCGTGCTGCTGATCGCGGTTCTGCTGCGCTTCATGGACAGTTTCATGATCTACACAGAGCCGTTCGTCGTCACCGGCGGCGGGCCCGGCAACACCACGACTTTCCTGTCGATCGATCTGGTGAAGCTGGCCATCGGAGAGTTCAACCTCGGTGAGGCAGCGGCCATGTCTATCGTCTATTTCTTGATCATCATGCTCCTGTCCTGGGTGTTCTACACCGTCATGACAGCCTACGACGCGGAGCAGTGAGATGGCGCGCCTTGACGAAACCACGGCCGACGGACGAACGCTGATGCGGCAAACCCCCGGTACCGCGGAAGCGCAGACGGCGAACGCCGCGCTGGCCCGCAAGATGCGGCGGCGGGGCGAGGAGTCGCGGTTCTGGTGGCTGGTTCCAACGATCTACATCATCTTCCTGATGCTGCCGATCTACTGGCTGGTCAATATGAGCTTCAAGACCAACCAGGAGATCCTAGGCGCGTTCTCGCTGTGGCCGAGAAACCCGACGATCGCCAACTACATGGTGATCTTCACCGACCCGTCCTGGTACAAGGGTTACATCAACTCGATCATCTATGTGGTTATGAACACGGTGATTTCCGTCGCCGTGGCGCTTCCGGCAGCATATGCCTTCTCGCGCTATCGCTTCCTCGGCGACAAGCACCTGTTTTTCTGGCTCTTGACCAACCGCATGGCGCCGCCGGCGGTGTTCGCCCTGCCGTTCTTCCAGCTCTATTCGGCATTTGGGCTGATCGACACGCACATCGCGGTGGCGCTGGCGCACTGCCTGTTCAACGTGCCGTTGGCGGTCTGGATTCTTGAAGGCTTCATGTCAGGCGTGCCGAAGGAAATCGACGAGACCGCCTATATCGACGGCTACTCCTTCCCGCGCTTCTTCCTCAGGATATTCATGCCGCTGATCGCGAGCGGTGTAGGCGTGGCCTGCTTCTTCTGCTTCATGTTTTCCTGGGTCGAGCTGCTGATCGCGCGGACTTTGACCACGACCGCCGCCAAGCCGATCGCCGCGATTATGACGCGCACGGTCTCGGCCTCGGGCCTCGACTGGGGCGTGCTGGCCGCAGCCGGCGTGCTCACCATCCTTCCGGGCGCGCTCGTGATCTGGTTCGTCCGAAACTACATCGCCAAGGGCTTTGCCCTGGGGAGGGTGTGACATGAACCTCACCTGGATGGCCTGGACGCTGCCGACGGCGGTCTTTTTCATCACGATCCTGGTGCTGCTCTGCGGCATGGCGATCTGGGAGTACGTCTCGCCAGGCGGCAATCCCCGGGTTGGCGTGCTGCGGTTCGAGACGACGCGCGGCGACCGTCTCTTTCTATCGCTGCTTGGCAGCGCCTTTATCCATCTCGCTTGGTTGGGTCTTGTCGGACCCAACCTGTGGTGGGCTCTCGCTCTCTCCGTGGTCTACGCCATCGGCGTGTTCCGCTACGTATAGAGGGGGAAACTGTTGGAGCGGCCGCGTGCCGGCGGCTGCTCCGATCGTACTTGAAACTGAAACAGTGGAGGAAACACATGAGACGGCAATTTTTGACATCAACGACTGCGCTTGTCCTGCTGCTCGGGGCAGGCAACGCCTATGCCGGAATGGACGAAGCCAAGGCGTTTCTCGACGCCGAGATCAAGGACATGTCGACGCTCGATCGTGCTGCCCAGGAAGCCGAGATGCAATGGTTCATCGATGCTGCAAAACCCTTTGCGGGCATGGACATCAAGGTCGTCTCTGAAACCATCACGACGCACGAATATGAATCGAAGACGCTGGCCAAGGCGTTTTCCGACATAACGGGCATCAAGATCACCCACGACCTGATCGGCGAAGGCGATGTCATCGAAAAGCTGCAGACGCAGATGCAGTCGGGCGAAAACATCTACGACGCCTATGTCAACGACTCCGATCTGATCGGCACCCATTGGCGCTATCAGCAGGCGCGCAGCCTGACCGATTGGATGGCGAACGAGGGCAAGGACGTCACCAACCCGAACCTCGACCTCGCCGACTTCATCGGCACCAAGTTCACGACGGCTCCGGACGGCGATCTCTACCAGCTGCCCGACCAGCAGTTCGCGAACCTCTACTGGTTCCGCTACGACTGGTTCAACGACGAGAAGAACAAGGCGGACTTCAAAGCGAAGTACGGTTACGACCTCGGCGTGCCGGTCAACTGGTCGGCCTATGAGGACATCGCCGAATTCTTCACCGGCCGCGAGATCGACGGCAAGAAGGTCTACGGCCATATGGACTACGGCAAGAAGGACCCGTCGCTTGGCTGGCGCTTCACCGATGCCTGGCTTTCGATGGCCGGCAATGGCGACAAGGGGCTGCCGAACGGTCTTCCGGTCGACGAATGGGGCATCAAGGTCGACGAGAAGTCGCGGCCCGTCGGCTCCTGCGTAGCTCGGGGCGGCGACACCAACGGTCCGGCGTCGGTCTATTCCATCCAGAAATATCTCGACTGGATGAAGGCTTACGCTCCGGCCGCGGCCCAGGGCATGACCTTCTCGGAATCCGGACCGGTTCCGGCGCAGGGCGAAATTGCCCAGCAGATGTTCATGTACACGGCCTTCACCGCCGACATGGTGAAGGACGGCCTTCCCGTCGTGAACGAGGACGGTACGCCGAAATGGCGCTTCGCTCCGTCGCCGCACGGCGTCTACTGGAAGGACGGCATGAAGCTCGGCTATCAGGACGTGGGTTCCTGGACGCTCCTCAAGTCGACGCCTGACGACCGCGCCAAGGCAGCCTGGCTTTACGCGCAGTTCGTCACCTCGAAGACAGTGGACGTGAAGAAAAGCCATGTCGGCCTGACGCTGATCCGCGAGAGCACGATCCAGCACAAGAGCTTCACGGACCGCGCCCCGAAGCTCGGCGGCCTGATCGAATTCTACCGCTCGCCGGCCCGCGTCCAGTGGTCGCCGACGGGTACGAACGTTCCTGACTATCCGAAGCTGGCACAGCTTTGGTGGCAGGCGATCGGCGATGCCTCGTCGGGTGCCAAAACCCCGCAGGAGGCGATGGACTCGCTCTGCGCCGAGCAGGAAAAGGTGCTTGAGCGCCTCGAGCGCGCCGGCGTGCAGGGCGACATCGGTCCCAAGATGGCGGAGGAAAAGACCCTCGAAGAGTGGAACGCCGATGCCGTCGCCAAGGGCAATCTCGCGCCGCAACTGAAGATCGAGCCGGAGAAGGACAAGCCGCAGACCATCAACTACGACGAGTTGGTCAAGAGCTGGAGCAATTAAGCATCGGTCCGGGCGTCCGCGCCCGCATCGCAACAATCGGGGGAGGCGGCATCTTGCCGTCTCCCCTGTTTGCGCCGAGGGGAATGGAAATGAGCAGCTTTATCCTTGCAATCGACCAGGGAACGACATCGAGCCGGGCGATCCTGTTCGACCGTGAGATGAAGGTGGTGGGCAGCGGGCAGAAGGAATTCACCCAGCATTATCCGGCTTCCGGCTGGGTCGAGCACGATCCGGAGGAAATCTGGTCGAGTGTCGTGGCGACGGTGAAGGCTGCGCTGAAGAGCGCCGGCCGAGATGCGTCGGACGTCGCGGCAATCGGCATCACCAATCAGCGCGAGACCGTCGTCATCTGGGACAGGGCGACCGGCAAGCCGATCCACAACGCGATTGTCTGGCAGGACCGCCGCACCGCGCCGCTGTGCCAGAAGTTGAAGAAGCAGGGACTGGAGAAGAAGTTCACCAGAAAGACCGGCCTGCTGCTCGATCCCTATTTCTCCGGCACCAAGATCGCCTGGATGCTGGACAAGGTGAAGGGCGCCAGAAAACGCGCCGAGAAGGGCGAATTGCTGGCCGGCACCATCGACAGCTTTCTGATCTGGCGGCTGACCGCCGGCAAGGTTCACGCCACCGACGCCACCAATGCTTCGCGAACGCTGGTCTACAACATCGAAAAGAATGCCTGGGACGACGAGCTTCTGACCATTCTCGGCATACCGGAAAAAATGCTACCGCAGGTGAAGGATTGCGCTGATGACTATGGAATCACAGAGAAAAGTCTGTTCGGCGCGGAGATAAAAATCCTCGGCGTGGCTGGCGACCAACATGCGGCGGCCATCGGACAGGCCTGTTTTGAGCCGGGTATGATGAAATCCACCTATGGCACCGGCTGCTTCGCGCTGCTCAACACCGGCAGCGATCTGGCGCGCTCGAAGAACCGGTTGTTGACCACCATTGCCTACAGGCTGAACGGCAAGACCACTTATGCGCTGGAAGGGTCGATCTTCATCGCCGGTGCGGCCGTGCAGTGGCTGCGCGACGGCATCAAGGTGATCGGCAAGGCCGAGCAGAGCGGCGTGCTGGCGGCGGCGGCGGATCCGACGCAGAATGTCTATCTGGTGCCGGCTTTCGTCGGGCTTGGCGCACCGCATTGGGACGCAGAGGCGCGCGGCGCCATCTTCGGGCTGACCCGCAATTCGGGCCCGGCGGAATTTGCCAGCGCCGCGCTGGAATCCGTCGCCTTCCAGACCCGCGACCTGCTCGACGCCATGCGCAAGGACTGGAAGGGCGCGTCAGCGAAGACCGTTCTCAGGGTCGATGGCGGCATGGTCGCCTCGGATTGGACCATGCAGCGGCTGGCCGACATCCTCGATGCGCCGGTCGACCGCCCGACGATCCTGGAGACGACCGCGCTCGGCGCGGCATGGCTGGCCGGCTCGAAGGCGGGTGTCTGGCCGACGGCGAGGGAATTCGCCAAGAGCTGGGCGCTGGAGCGGCGGTTCAAGCCGGATATGGATGTTTCGGTCCGTTCCGCCAAGCTGTCGGGCTGGCGCGATGCTGTGCGCAGGACGCTGAGCGTGCAATAAGTAGGTGAGAAGATCATGCTGGGGTGAAGGGGAATGAATCCAGACTGGTATGCTGCTTGGCGCGAAGAGGCCTTCCAGCGACTACAAGCGAAGAACGCACGGTTGCAGGACGAGTTCCGCCTCGGCAGTTGGTCCCGCTATGACTACGACCTGAAGGCTGGAAAGCTTCTGTTCTCAGAGGACGGGATCGTCAAGGTGGTCACCGAGATCCAGATTGCGGGCAGTACGAGCGCCAAGGCCAGCAACTGGCTATGGTCCTGGGCAAATTCAAACTTGCCTGGCGAGCTCCTTAGCGACGCTAAGCTGGTTCGATCCTTCGGAGAGGAGAACGGCATCGACGAACTGGCTCAACCTTATGTGATGGATACGGACAATGATCTGGAAGCGCTCGGTTGGGAGCTGGCTGGGGCAATGGTTCGAATTTGCGACGCCCTTGGAGCCTATCACTCTCCTCGTGGCGAAGGCGGAGGGCTATATCTGATCCTCAAAAGCATCAGCTGGGCTAGCTGATCCAGAGCGCACTTCTAGGTTCTTCGAGCGAGATGTCATCAGAAAAACCCGCGCCGTTGCCGGCGCAGGCTCTTCAACAACTCTTACTCAACTCCGCCCGTGCTTTATCAATAGGGCGAGATGCACTGCCGGCGCGGGCCATAGTAAGGCTGGTACGTGTTGTCATATGCCCGGTAAGATCTGTAGCGGCTGTAGCACCACTCCACGTGCGAATCGCCTCGATAGACGCGGCGGTTCTGGTTGTTGATGATCGCGCCGGTGATCAGCGCGCCAGTGGCAAAAGCAGCCAGCGGGAACCAGAAGTCGCCGTGACGGCGATAGCCGCGACGATAATAACGATAACCGCGATGGCCGCGCCAATACCTGCCGTCGTCACGCGCGAAATCGCGACGGTAGAAATCGCGACGGGAGAAATCGCGGTTGAAACTACGCCTCCACCGCCTGTGGTCGACAGTCTGGACATCCGACGAAACGTTCTGACCAAGCGGCACGTAGGTGGGCTGGGCGTTGACGGGCACGATCTCCGCTACAGCGAATGACGCTGACAGCGCGGTCGCCAGCAGGCCCGACATGATCCTGTTCATGATCTTCTCCTTGAAAGCGTCGTCCCTTGTAGCGACAAAAACGGGCAGGTTGCGCAATTGTTCCCGCGAAAATGGCAAGGCGCTGATTTGTAATGCGTCTCGGCTTTCTGCGGGACAGCCCGTCCGGCCTTGCCGAGGCGGTTTGCAAGGCGTCACGAGACCGCGAAAACTCCGGCTTGCGCACCCTCTTTTTCCGGTTGACCGGTCGAGGCACTCTCCCTATGTTCCGCGCAATTTCGAGGGCGGCATTCTGAGCCCGCGGGAGCGCGTAGCTCAGCCGGTAGAGCAACTGACTTTTAATCAGTAGGTCCAGGGTTCGAATCCCTGCGCGCTCACCATTGTTTCATTTAAAATTACTTAGGCTTATCCGGTGGAGCGAAGCCGGAACCTGTGAGACTGCAAGGCCTCACGGCGCACCTGTTCCGGCGTCAGATGGCTGCCGACCGCAAGACGATAGCACAGCAGCATTCTCCTAGGCCGCCCCATCGTCCACCATTGTATGGTTAGCAAAATTTCGATCAAACCAGCGAGACATTGCCGCCGGCGTGGCGCTCCAGCCGGCCGGCGAGGTCCAGTTCCAGCAGCACCATGAAAACCTGGGCGGGATGCAGGCCGGTGTGGCGGATGATTTCGTCGACCGCCACCGGCGTCGGGCCGAGGGCTTCGATGACGAAGGCGCGGTCGTCTTCGCCGGGCGGCGGCGTTGCCGAAAAGTCGGGCGGCTCCCCAAGCGGCGCCGTCCTTGGTGCCGGTGCGCCGACCAGCGGCGCGATCGCACTGGTAACGTCCGATGCCTCGGTGACCAGGGTGGCGCCGTCCTTGAGCAGAGCGTTGGTGCCGGCGGCACGCGGATCGAGCGGCGAGCCGGGGACGGCGAAGACCAGCCGGCCCATCTCGCCGGCAAGCCGGGCGCTGATCAGCGAGCCGGAGCGTTGCGCCGCCTCGACCACGACCAGCCCCAATGCGGCGCCGGCGACAAGGCGGTTGCGGCGCGGAAAATCCTGGGCGCGTGGCTGCCAGCCGAACGGCATTTCCGAAATGATGGCGCCGCCGCGCGCGGCAATCTCCTCACACAAGCCGGCATTCTCGGGCGGGTAGGGCAGGTCGAGGCCGCCGGCCAGCACACCGATCGTGCCGGTCGCAAGGCTGCCTTGGTGTGCTGCCGTGTCGATGCCGCGCGCCAGGCCGGAGACGATGCCGTAGCCGTCGCGGCCGAGTTCGGCGGCGAGCGTCCGCGCCATCTTGATGCCGGCCAGCGAGGCGTTGCGGGCGCCGACGATGGCGACCGCCGGCAGCCGGAACACCGCGCCTTCGCCCTTGACCGCGAGCAGCGGCGGCGGATGGTCCATGCTTTTCATCAGCGGTGGATAGTCGGCTTCGCCGATGCCGACGAAGCGGGCGCCAGCCCGCCGTGCTGTCTCCAGCTCCGCCTCGGCCTCGGCAATCGGCGGGATGCGGACGATCTTTCTGGCGCCGCCCGAAATCATCAGCTCGGGCAGCATCTCAAGTGCTGTCTCGGCCGAGCCGAAGCGGTTGATCAGGTCACGAAACGTGGCCGGGCCGACATTCGGCGTGCGGATCAGACGAAGCCAGCTCAACCGCTGCCGGTCACTGAGCCACGGCCCGGCGGCGCGCTGGCTCACTCCTTGGCCCCGATCTTGCCCTCGGTGCCGGCCAGCAGCCGCGCAATGTTGGCCCGGTGTTTTATGATGACGATCAGGCTCATCAGCGCAAATAGCCCGGCAATCTCAGGCGTGCTGAGGACATAGAGTGCGATCGGCACGACGACTGCAGCCGTCAGCGCCGCCAGCGAGGAGTAGCGAAACAGGAAAGCAACGGCCAGCCAGACGACGGCGAAGATCAGCGCCACCTGCCAGGCCAAGGCGATCAGCACGCCGAGATAGGTGGCGACCCCCTTGCCACCCTTGAAGCCAAGCCAGACCGGAAAGAGATGGCCGAGGAAGGCGCCAAGGCCGGCCCAAGGTCCGACCTCCGGTGCAAAGTGACTGGCGATCAGCACAGCCGCCGTGCCTTTCAGCGCGTCGAGCAGCAGCGTGGCGGCGGCCAGGCTCTTATTGCCGGTGCGCAGCACATTGGTGGCGCCGATATTGCCGGAGCCGATGTTGCGGACGTCGCCAAGGCCGGCGGCGCGGGTAATCAGGAGCCCGAACGGGATCGAGCCGAGCAGATAGCCGAACGCCAGCCCCAAGACGATGTCGTAAGCCATTGTTCCCCCTGAACTCCAACTGCCGGCTTGAGGGAGTGTTGAGATTCAGGTTAGGCCGAGTCGAGAATGGTGGTTTCCGAGAACCGGAACGCAGCGTACTTTTGGGTACGTGAGTACCGGAGGCACAGGAAACCGCCGTTCGTAGGCCGGCATCACCTGAATATCGACACTCCCTAGGCTGAAAACACTGTGCGGCCCGCCACCATCGTTTGCAAGACCTTGCCCTGCAGCCGCGCGCCTTCGAAACAGGTGTTTTTCGAGCGCGAACGGATGCCGCTTTCGCTGACAATCCACGGTTCGTCGAGATCCACCAGCGCAAGATCGGCGACAGCGCCCGGCTTCAGCGTGCCGCCGGGCAAGCCAAACAGTCTTGCCGGCGCGGTGGACAGGGTCTCGACCAGCCTGAGCAGCGTCACGTCGCCATTGTGATAAAGCCGCAGCGCCGCGCCCAGCAGCGTTTCCAGTCCGATGGCACCGGCCGCGGCGTCGGCGAAGGGCAAGCGCTTGGTGTCGACGTCCTGCGGGTCGTGCGAGGAGACGATGATGTCAATCGTGCCGTCTTTGACCGCCTCGATCATCGCCAGCCGGTCTTCCTCGGCGCGCAGCGGCGGCGTCAGCCGGAAGAAGGTGCGATATTCGCCGACGTCGTTCTCGTTGAGCGACAGATTGTGGATCGAGACGCCTGCTGTGACATTCGCGCCGTCGGCCTTCGCCCGCGTCACCGCGTTTGCCGCCATAGCCGTCGAAATCTTGGCCGCGTGATAGGCGCCGCCGGTCAGTCGCGCCAGCGCAAGATCGCGCTCCAGCGGAATGGACTCGGCCTCGCGCGGAATGCCGGCAAGACCGAGCCAGCTTGCATAGAGGCCTTCATTCATGACGCCGGACGAGGCGAGGTCGGCGTCTTGGGTTTCATGCGCGATCACGCCGCCGAAATCGCGCGCGTAAGTCAGCGCGCGGCGCATCACCAGCGCGCTTGATATGGTGTGCCGTCCGTCGGTGAAAGCGACCGCACCGGCCTCGCGCAGCAGGCCGAATTCGGTCATCTCGCGGCCTTCGAGGCCCTTGGTGATCGCCGCCGCCGGAAAGATGTTGACGATGGCCGTATCCTTGGCGGTGCGCAGCACGAATTCGACCAGCGCGACATTGTCGATCACCGGGTCGGTGTCGGGCATCATGACGATGGAAGTGACGCCGCCAGCTGCCGCCGCCACGCTGGCCGAGGCGATGGTTTCGCGGTGTTCGCCGCCAGGCTCGCCGATGAAGACGCGCGCATCGATCAGGCCGGGGATGACAGCCTTGCCGGCGCAGTCGATGACGGTGGCATCCTGCGGAGCGCCCTGGTTCAAGGCCGCCTTGCCGGCAGCGACGATCTTGCGGCCCTCGACAACGACCGTGCCGACCTCGTCGATGCCGCGCGAGGGGTCGACGATGCGGGCCCGGCTGAAGACCGTTGTGTTCATGCGCCGCGGCCCTCGCGATTGCGACGG
>NZ_SUEO01000004.1:62597-63274 GCF_004962925.1 Mesorhizobium sp.
TCACCGCCATGCGCACGGCGACACCCATCTCCACCTGTTCCTGGATGACGCTCTGCGGGCCGTCGGCGATTTCCGAGGCGATCTCGACGCCGCGGTTCATCGGGCCGGGATGCATGACCAGAGCGCCGTCCTTGGCGGCCTTCAGCTTCTCGGCATCGAGGCCGAAATAGTGGAAATATTCCCGCACCGAAGGCACGAAGGCGCCTTCCATTCGCTCGCGCTGCAGCCGCAGCATCATCACCACATCGGCGTCCTTGAGGCCTTCGGCCATCGAACGGGTGACGATCACGCCCATTTTCTCGATGCCGGCGGGCAAAAGCGTCGACGGTGCCACGACGCGGACCTGGGCGCCGAGCGCGTTGAGCAGCATGATGTTGGAGCGCGCCACGCGCGAATGCAGGATGTCGCCGCAGATCGCCACGATCAGCTTCGACAGCGGGCCCCTGGCGCGGCGGATGGTCAGCGCGTCGAGCAGCGCCTGCGTCGGGTGTTCATGGGCGCCGTCGCCGGCATTGATCACCGAGCAGCCGACCTTTTGCGCCAGCAGCGCCGCGGCACCCGCCGACTGGTGGCGGATGATTAGTATGTCGGGGCGCATGGCATTCAGCGTCATCGCCGTGTCGATCAGCGTCTCGCCCTTCTTCACCGAAGAACTGGCCACCGACATATTCATGACG
>NZ_SUEO01000004.1:63284-84049 GCF_004962925.1 Mesorhizobium sp.
CGTCGGCGCCGAGCCGTTTACCCGCCAGCTCGAACGACGACTGCGTGCGGGTCGACGCTTCGTAGAAGAGGTTGATCTGGGTGCGGCCGCGCAGCGTCGAGGTCTTCTTCTCCGATTGCCGCGAGATCGCGACCGCTCGGTCCGCCCGGTCCAGCAAAAGCTCGATGTCGGCGGGGGAAAGATCGCGGATGCCCAGAAGATGGCGGTGGGGATAGAGTGGCAGGGATGAAGCGTCGGTCATCTCAAGACGCTGCTATAGGGTGGAGGACCTTTGGCTGCAAGCACCAGCTTTGGATTGCGGCCTTTCTCCCCGGTATTTTCGTCGCGCGCGTTGCGCGGCTTGGGCTATATCTAGCTGATGGCTTCGGATTCGTGGCCTTGTGATGATAAGGCCTTTCTGCCGATAGAAGGATTGGGCGTGACCGACGACGTGACGAACCAGCCGCCGCCGCTGGCAGGCGGCAACGCCTGGCGGGGCGATCCGTTGCTGATCCAGCTTGCCGAGCGTTTTTCCGATCCGGTGCGCAAAGATCTCGATGGGCTTGGCCGTTTCGTACTGACGCAGGAGGCGCAGGAACTGGCCCGCCTCGCCAATGTCGAGACGCCGAAGCTCAGGACCCATGACCGCCAGGGCCGGCGCATCGACCTGGTCGAGTTCCATCCCGCCTATCATGCGCTGATGCGCCGGTCGGTGGCGAACGGGCTGCATTCGTCGGTCTGGGAAAATGGCGACGCCGAGATCGGCCGCCGTCATCAGGTGCGCGCCGCCCGTTTCTACCTGACGGCCGAGCTCGAAACCGGGCATCTCTGTCCCATCACGATGACCAGCGCATCGCTGGCAGCGCTGATGGCAAGCCCGAAGCTGTTTCGCGAATGGGCGCCGCGTGTGACGACACGCAAATACGACCAGAGCCAGAAGCCGCCGGTCGAAAAGGCCGGGCTGACGCTCGGCATGGGCATGACCGAGAAGCAAGGCGGCACCGATGTCCGCGCCAATGTCACCCGGGCCGAGCGCGCCGGCAGCGGCTTCTATCGGCTGACCGGCCACAAATGGTTCATGTCGGCGCCGATGTCGGACGCGTTCCTGGTGCTTGGACAGGCGCCGGAAGGGCTTTCGTGCTTCCTCGTTCCTCGTATTCTCGGCGATGGTTCGGGCAACGGCTTCCGCTTCCAGCGGCTAAAGGACAAGCTCGGCAACCGCTCCAACGCCTCGTCGGAAGTGGAGTTCGTCAACGCCATCGGCGAGATGATCGGCGAGCCCGGAGCGGGCGTGAAGACGATCATGGACATGGTGACGCTGACCCGGCTCGACTGCGCGATCGCCTCGTCGGCGATCATGCGTGCCGGGCTGGCCGAGGCCGTTCACCACGCCCGTCACCGCCAGGTGTTTGGAACCAAGCTGATCGAGCAGCCGCTGATGCAGCGCGTGCTGGCCGACATGGCGCTTGATGTCGCCGCCGCCACCGCGCTGTCGTTCCGGCTGGCGCGCTCCTTTGACGAGGCGGCCGGCGACCGTGGCGAGGCGGCCTTCGCGCGCGCCATGACGCCGGTTGTCAAATACTGGGTCTGCAAAATCGCGCCGCCGCTGCTCTACGAGGCGATGGAGTGCCTCGGCGGCAACGGCTATGTCGAAGAGGGACCACTCGCCCGCTACTATCGCGAAGCTCCGGTCAACGCGATCTGGGAGGGATCCGGCAACGTCATGGCGCTCGATGTGCTGCGCGTGCTCGGCCGCGCACCCGGCCTGTTCGAGGAGGTGCTGGCCGGCATCGATCGCGATCTCGGCGCCGGTGGACGCGGCACCGTCGGGGTGCTCAAGGCGGCAATGCAGGTCGCGGCAACCGATGAGGGCTCGGCTCGTCTGCTCACCGAACAACTGGCACTGTCGGCGGCAGCGGCGGAGCTTCGCAGGCTGGGGGCAGGGCGGATCGCCGACGCCTTCGTCGAGACGCGCCTCGCCGGCCAGTGGCGCAACACCTATGGCATGCTCGATTCACGCCATGACGCGCGCATGATCATCGACACGCTCTATCCGCCGATCACCTGAGAAGGCTTCGGGAAAGATTTTCCTCGTCGATCGCTGTTCTGTGGAAAGCCGTTAACCTTAACAAATGGTTTCCATTGCGGTCGCAAGCCGCAAAGCCCACTGTCCTGTTTACCGAAGCAGGAACGCCATGCGGCACATATTGAGCTCCTTTCTGGCCTTGCACTGGGCGGTCGTTTTCGCCCTGCTGGCGTTCATCTGCATCGACGGAAATCGCGGTGTTGCGGCAGCGCTTGGCGTGCTGGGCGTTGCCGTCCAGAACACCCGCTTCGTCGACCTCGAAAACGCCATCGTGGTGGCGCCGCTTGCCGTGGCGCTGCTTGTCGTCGCGGTGCTGTTCTGCTGGGCCTTCGTCGAAACGCTGATCAGCGACCCGACAAATCCGGATGCCACCGACAGCGTTGTGCGGGTCGCCTTCATCTCCGCCTCCGGCGTGCTGTCGTTGATCGTGGTCGGCGGCGCCGCGCAAGGCATCAACGGGCTGTTCATGGCTGTCGCCGTGCAGCTGGCGGCGCTGCTGGCTTCCTATGTCGCCATGCTCGCAGAGCGGCGGTCGGCCTTTGCCGCAGCGGATCCGGGCACCGGCGAAATCCGTGCCGCCGCGCATGTGATGGCGAAGGCGGCGGCGCACAACTCGTCGCTCTCGCGCATTTCCGGCCGGCCGGACACAAACTTGAGGCCGGACACGAACTTGAGGGATGGCCGCTGATGCGCACCTTGTTCGCGCTATGGGCGGCCCCGCTCGTTCTGTTCTGGAGCTGGTTCTTCCTGTCGCTCAACGACATCAATTTCGGCTATGTCATGCTGAGCCGCCAATTGCATGACCTGGTTTTCCAGCTCTACGGGGAAATGCTTGGCATTGATCCGGCGCTCATTCCCGGCATGGTGGCAAAGGCCTGCATCCTCGACAGTCTGCTGCTGATGGCGTTTTGGGCGTTTCGCCGCCGCCGGGTGATCGGTGGCTGGATCAGGACAATGCGTGACCGCTATTTCGACCAGGCATCGACGCCGAGCGCCTGAAGCCGGTCGAGAACGCCCTGCAGGATAAACGCAGCCGCGGCCGAATCGATCTTGCCGGCGCGTTTGCGGCGCGAAAAATCCATCTCGATCAATGTCCGCTCAGCCGCCACCGTCGACAGTCGCTCGTCCCACAAAACGAAGGGCAGGTCGGTCATACCAGCCATATTGCGGGCGAAAGCGCGGGATTTCTGGGCGCGCGGACCTTCTGACCCGTCCATGTTGATAGGCAGGCCGAGCACCACGGCGCCGACATTCTCTTTCTGCAGCAAGGCGAGCAGCACTGCTGCATCCAGCGAGAATTTCCTGCGCATGATGACGGGGCGCGGATGGGCGAAGGCAAAGCCCCGGTCGGAAACCGCGACGCCAATGGTCTTGTCGCCAAGGTCGAGCCCGGCCAACGTCTTGCCGCCGCTGAGCCGCGCCGGCAACTCTTCGATGGTGATGATGCTCAACGGCTTTCCTTGGACTATACGCCGCAAAGGGCGCTGCGGGGCTTTAATTTTACTGCCGGCGTTCTATCCTTTGCCGAAGCAAAAATCGAGGAAAGCATTCATGAAACTGACCTGGTACGGACATTCCGCATTTTGCGTCGAAACCACCGACGCGAAAATCCTCATCGATCCCTATTTGGTCGGCAATCCGTCATGGACGCGCGGCTGGGAAGGACCGGCGGAAGGGGTCACGCATGTCCTTTTGACCCACGGCCATAGCGACCACATCAGCGGTGCGCTGGAAGTGCTTGGGAAAAGCGGCGCCATGCTGGTCGCCAATTTCGAGATCTGCATGTATCTGGTCGGCAAGGGCGCCAGCGACAAGAAGATTAATCCCGGCAATATCGGCGGCACCGTGGATTGCGGCGGTTTCACCACCACCTTCGTCCAGGCGCTGCATTCGTCGTCGTTCCCAGGCGACAATGGCCAGAACACCTATCTCGGCAATCCGGGCGGGCTCGTCCTGCATTTCCCAGAAGACAAGACGCTCTATCACATGGGCGACACCGACATCTTTTCCGACATGGCGCTGATCAATGAGTTGCATGAGCCGAAGATAGGCATCGTGCCGATCGGCGATCGCTTCACCATGGGAGGCGCGGTAGCAGCCCTTGCCTGCCGGCGCTTCTTTCAGTTCGAGACTGTCATCCCCAGTCACTTCGGCACGTTCCCGATCATCGATCAGACTGCCGAAAAGTTCGTGGCGGGGATGGATGGATCGGAGGTGAAAGTGGCGTTGCCGAAGATCGGCGAGACGATTAGCTTGTAGAGACACGCCAAAATGGAATGAGAACATGATCTTGAAGGGCTTTCTTTGCATCTCCATTCTTGCTGTGGCTTCCCCGGCGTCCGCCGCGGAGGACTTCATTGAAGGCGTCTATCTCCAGTCCGAGGATCTTTGTGCGCAGGCCAGGAAGGACACACTGCAGGCGCTGATCGACGCTGGCAACATCGTGCTCTCGGCGCGAGGCCTGCAAAGCGTCGAATACGATTGCGAGTTCCTTCAGATGACCAAGGCGACGCTCTCGCCGAGCTGGGCGGTGACAGCCATCTGCCAGGAGCCGGGCCACGTCTTTCCCGATGTTCTCTCCGTAACGCAAATGAACGCGAAGCAGATCGATCTGGTTTCGGTCCGGCCCGCGGACGACGAAAGCGAGGCGAGCGGCAACAGTGGCAGCTATTTCCTCTGCGACGGCGTGGCCCTGCCATAGACCTTACTGGCCCGGTTCTCGGCACGATGCATGTTGCGCGGCACGCGCCGCGCCGCTATAGCGCGGACTGGTTTTCCCGAGGCACAAACAAATATGTCAGTTGATGTCAAGACTGTGAAGCGCGTCGCGCGTCTCGCCCGCATTGCGGTGAGCGAGGAAGATGCCGAGCGCATGACCAGCGAGTTGAACGCCATTCTGGGCTTTGTCGAGCAGCTGAACGAGGTCGACGTTTCCGGCGTCGAGCCGATGACTTCGGTGACCCCGATGGAGATGAAGAAGCGCCTGGACGTCGTCACCGACGGCAGCAAGGCGGCCGACATCGTCGCCAATGCGCCGGCGACCGAAGAGAATTTCTTCCTCGTTCCGAAGGTCGTGGAGTAGCGGGCCTATGGTAATCGAGATCGCCATAGAGACGCCGCTGCAGGACGATGTGCGCGGGCTGGTCGAGGAGCTCAACGCAACGCTGCTCGAACTGACGCCGCCGGAGCACTGCTACCACATGACCGTCGAGCAGATGGCCGACAACGACACAACTGTTTTCATCGCCCGCGACAACGGCCTTGCCATCGGCTGCGGTGCACTGAAGCGCCACGATGACGCCATCGGCGAGGTCAAGCGCATGTACACGCGGCCCTCGCATCGTGGACGGAAGATCGGCGCCAAGATCGTCGAACGGATCGAGGCGCTGGCGCACAAAGAAGGGCTGAAGCGTATGGTGCTGGAAACGGGCGACCGCCATCCGGCTGCCTGGACCGTCTATGAACGTGCTGGATTTTCGCGCTGCGGCCCGGTGCTGGACTATCCCGATACCGAGTGGTCGGTGTTTTACGAAAAGAGCCTTGCCTGATGAGCGACCTGACCCACCTGACGATTTCGCAGGCCCGCGCCAAGCTGCGCGCCAAGGAAATCACCGCAGCCGAGATCACCGAAGCCTATCTCCAGGCGATCGAGCGGGCCAATCCGGCGCTCAACGCCTACGTCGTCGTTACCGATGACAAGGCGCGCTACATGGCCAAGGCTTCGGACGCGAAGCTGGCGAAGGGCGAGGGCGGGTCGCTCGAAGGCATTCCGCTCGGGATCAAGGACCTGTTCGGCACCGAAGGCGTCCACACCCAGGCCTGCAGCCATGTGCTGGATGGGTTCAAACCGCACTACGAATCCACCGTCACCGCCAATCTCTGGGCCGACGGCGCCGTGATGCTCGGCAAGCTCAACATGGACGAGTTCGCAATGGGCTCGTCCAACGAGACCTCCTACTACGGCCCTGTCGTCAATCCGTGGCGGCGTTCGCGCCTCGACACGGTGGTGATGCCGACCACGCATCAGGGCGATGGCGGTTTCGTCTCGGCCGGCGGCACCAGGACCGCGCGCACGCTGGACAACGCCCAACTCGTACCGGGCGGTTCGTCAGGCGGCTCGGCTTCGGCTGTCTCCGCGTTTCTCTGTGCCGGCGCCACGGCCACCGACACCGGTGGTTCGATCCGCCAGCCCGCAGCCTTCACCGGCACGGTCGGCATCAAGCCGACCTATGGCCGCTGCTCGCGCTGGGGCATTGTCGCCTTCGCTTCGTCGCTCGACCAGGCCGGACCGATCGCCCGCGATGTGCGCGACGCCGCAATCCTCTTGAAATCCATGGCCTCGGTCGATCCGAAGGACACCACCTCGGTCGACCGGCCGGTGCCGGATTACGAGGCGGCGATCGGCAAGCCGATCAAGGGCATGAAGATCGGTATCCCCAGGGAATACCGCGTCGACGGCATGCCCGAGGAGATCGAGGCGCTGTGGCAGAAGGGCATTGCCTGGCTGAAAGATGCCGGCGCCGAGATCGTCGACATTTCGCTGCCGCATACCAAATATGCGCTGCCGGCCTATTACATCGTTGCGCCCGCCGAAGCCTCGTCGAACCTCGCCCGCTATGACGGCGTCCGCTACGGGTTGCGCGTGCCGGGTAAGGACATCGTCGATATGTACGAGAAGACCCGCGCCGCCGGCTTCGGCCGCGAGGTCAAGCGCCGCATCATGATCGGCACTTATGTGCTCTCCGCCGGCTATTACGATGCATACTATCTGCAGGCGCAGAAGGTGCGGAATCTCATCAAGCGGGATTTCGAAAATGCATTCGCGGCGGGCGTCGACGTCATCCTGACGCCGGCGACGCCGTCGGCGGCCTTCGGCATCGCCGACGAGGACATGGCCGCCGACCCAGTCAAGATGTACCTCAATGACATTTTTACCGTGACCGTGAACATGGCCGGACTGCCGGGCATCGCCGTGCCCGCAGGGCTTGACGCCAAGGGGCTGCCGCTCGGCCTGCAGCTCATCGGCCGGCCCTTCGACGAGGAAACCTTGTTCCAGACGGCCCACGTCATCGAACAGGCGGCTGGCACCTTTCAGCCGGAAAAGTGGTGGTAGTATCGTCCCTGCATCGCGTTCGAATGATGCGGGGCGCTTGGTCCTGGTTATGCATGTCGTTACTCTAAAAGCGCCAAGTGCTTTTGGAGCGATATGCATTAGAGCGACGTGCAATTCACTTGGACGCACAAAGTACGCTCTTGCACGTTGAATCTACGCATCGTGCTTTCCGAAAATCGATTCCGATTTTTGGGCCGATGCCGGGAGTGAGGGATGTTCTTCTATCTTTCCAAATTGCTCTGGTTCTTTGTCCAGCCGTTGAATTTTGCGATCTTCCTGTTGCTGGCAGGGCTGGTGGCGGCGATGTTCGGACGGCGACGATGGGCGACCGCCGGCACCGTCCTTGCTGCTCTCATTCTTGCGCTTTCGACATGGACCGAACTTGGCGCAATAATGATCGGTCCGCTGGAGGACCGCTTCCCCAGGCCGCCGCTGCCGGAAAAGGTCGACGGTATCATTGTGCTGGGCGGCGGTTTGGAGAGTGCCATCAATGCCGTGCGTGGTGGCTATGAAATTAACGGCGCCGGCGACCGGATCCTCGAGGCGGCCGCGCTGGCGCGGCGTTTTCCGGCAGCGAAAATCGCCATCTCCGGTGGCACCGTTGAAATGGTCGTCAAAGGTGAGGGCGATGCAGACTCCGGGCCGCGCCTGCTCACCGCGCTTGGCGTGACGGCCGATCGGCTGGTCCTCGAGAACAAATCCCGCAACACCTATGAGAATGCAGTCTTCACCAAGGAACTGGTCGCACCCAAACCCGGCGAGACCTGGCTGCTGGTTACTTCCGCCTTCCACATGCCGCGCGCCACGGCGCTGTTCGACAAGGCCGGCTTTCCAACCGTTCCGTGGCCGGTCGACTACATGACCTCCGGCACGGAAAGCATCGGCTCATTCCCCCCATACGCCGGGCTGGAGGTCACCACTACCGCGGTTCGTGAATGGATCGGGCTGATGGCCTATTGGCTGTCGGGCCGGATCGATCGGCTCTTCCCCGGACCAGCTGATGGGCCGGGCGGCTGACCGATCACGGCCTGCCGCGCCGCCGAGAAGAACTGGCGACGCACCAGAACCGCCAGCAACAACAGCGTCGACAGCACGAACACCCTTGGATCGACGAACCAGCCGAGATAGCCGATCGAGAAGAACACGCCGCGCAGGCCGGAATTGAAGTGTTTTCCGGCCAGCATATTCATGCGCGCCGCCCGCCATACCGCCGTCTCGCTGACCGGGTTGCGTGAGGCTTCGCCATGCGGGATCGGCACCGCGCCGATCAGGATCGAGCAGTAGTTGAACAGCCGGTAGGCCCAGCCGAACTTGAAGAAGGAATAGGCCAGGATCAGCACCAATCCGAACACCTTCATCTGAAAGGCGGAGCGGGATGACGTCGCGCCGAGCGGCAGGTCGCTCAGCACCGAAACAACCTGATCGGAGGCGCCGAGCAGGGCGAAACAGCCGCCGATCGCAATCAGCGAGCTGGAGGCGAAGAAGGCGGTTCCCTGTTGAAGACCTGCCATGATGGCGGTGTCGACAATGCGGATCTCGCGTTCGGCCATGGTCCGCATCCAGGCTTCACGCTGGACGTTCATCGCCGTCGTCAGCGACATGCGGCTGACCAGCTTTCCGTCAGAGGCGAGCGTATGCAGCACCCATACGAAAAGGAAGAAGGCCAGCGCCACGAGATCAGCCGTCGACAAATGGAAGGAATCGCCCATGCGATCCTTTTACCACAAGCCGTGGTGCCGCTTCGATGGCGGAACGCAACGATGTCGCTGCCGGAGCAAACAAGGTCGGCAGGTGCAGCGCCGCGATCTTCGAAAGAGCGGAAACATCACAGGAATTCCTATATGTAAATTCCAATAGGAGAGAGCGGCGCGTGTTCCTTTCGGTTTTCGACCTGTTCAAGATCGGCATTGGACCATCGAGTTCGCACACGATGGGACCGATGACGGCTGCGCGGCGTTTTCTTGACGAGATCGCGGGAGATGACTGGCCGCGCCCGGCCGGCGCCAGGGTCGACCGCGTCGCCGCCAGCCTGCACGGCTCGCTTGCCTATACCGGCATCGGCCACGGTTCCGACCGTGCCGTCGTGCTTGGTCTTGCCGGCCAGACGCCGCAGACGGTGGACCCCGATCAGGCGGATGGAATCGTCGCCAGCATCGCTGCCGAGAAGCGGATTTCACCGCCCGGCCATCCCTCCTACCGCTTCGACCCGGCCACGGATCTGGTGCTGGATCGCAAGACGCCGCTTTCCGGCCACGCCAACGGCATGGCTTTCTCCGCCTATGATGCCGACGACCGGCTGCTGCTCAAGCGTATCTATTATTCGATCGGCGGCGGCTTCGTGGTTTCGGAGGAGGAGCTGCAGCGGATGAAGGCGAAGGGCTCGGTGACGACGGAAGGCAAGAAGGTTCCGTACCCGTTCAAGAACGCCGTCGAGATGCTGTCGATGGCCGCGAAAAGCGGCCTTTCCATCGCCGACATGAAGCGCGTCAACGAAGAGACGCAGATGTCGCGCGAGGAGCTCGACGCCGGCCTCGACGGCATCTGGAGCGCGATGAAGAGCTGCATCGAGCGCGGCCTGTCGCAGGACGGCATCATGCCGGGCGGACTGAAGGTGCGCCGACGCGCGCGGCAATTGCATGACAAGCTGCAGGAGCAGTGGCGGCAGAACCGGCCCAACCCGCTGCTCGCCAATGACTGGCTGTCGATCTATGCCATGGCGGTGAACGAGGAGAACGCCGCCGGTGGGCGCGTCGTCACCGCGCCGACCAATGGTGCCGCAGGCACGCTGCCTGCGGTGCTGCGCTACTGGCTGCATTTCCATCCCGAGGCCGACCCGCCAAGCATCCGCGATTTCCTGCTGACCGCGGCGGCGATCGGCGGCATCATCAAGACCAACGCTTCGATCTCAGGCGCCGAAGTCGGCTGCCAGGGCGAGGTCGGTTCGGCCTCGGCGATGGCGGCGGCGGGGCTGTGCGCCGTCATGGGCGGCACGCCCGAGCAGGTCGAAAACGCCGCCGAGATCGCGCTCGAACACCATCTCGGCATGACCTGCGATCCGGTCGGCGGGCTGGTGCAGGTGCCCTGTATCGAGCGCAATGCGCTCGGCGCCGTCAAGGCTGTGACTGCCGCTTCGCTGGCCATCAAGGGCGACGGCGTTCATTTCGTGCCGCTCGATGCCGCGATCGAGACCATGCGGCAGACCGGGCTCGACATGAACGAGAAATACAAGGAAACCAGCCTCGGCGGATTGGCCGTCAATATCGTGGAGTGCTGAGCCAAACCTGGCATTGTGGATTGACACTGTGGGGACTGGCACTGTGGAGAAAGTCGACCAGGCCGTTGACGCCTTCACGCGCCGGACTAAACCTTAATCCATGTCTCTCAATCTCATAAAGCTCTGTGTCGGCTGCGACAGCGTCGAAGATCTCGAAGAGTGGATCGCCTTCCGCCTCGACGAACGGCGGCGCGCCGGTGAGCCGGCCGAGCATTACCACACCACACGCATGATGCCGACGCGCGGCGCCGAGGTCACCGATGGCGGTTCCCTCTACTGGGTGATCAAGGGCAATGTGCAGTGCCGCCAGTTGATCACCGAAATCCGCCCTTTCACCGATGACGACGGCATTGGCCGCTGTCACCTGATGCTCGATCCTGTGGTCGTGCGCACCGACTGGCAGCCGCGCCGGGCTTTTCAAGGCTGGCGCTACCTGAAACCGTCGGACGCACCGGCCGATCTCGGCAAGGGCAAAGCGGGACTGGTCGAGATGCCGCCGAAACTCAGGCGCGAGCTTGCCGATCTCGGACTTCTCTAGGAAGGCCCAAATCCAAAGCTGCCGCTGGCCCTGCAGGTCGCCTCATCTGGGCTTGCAAGCTGTGCGACAACGCCACATCTTGAATGTCATGAGCGACAAGAAGCAGCCCGTGCCCGCAAAGGCCAATCCTGCGCCGGTCGAGTCCCAATCGAGCACCGGCGAGATCGACGCTTTTATCCGTCAGGCACGGACGCTCGCAGCGTCCGCGACCGGTTCTGGCAGGCTGATTCTGTCACTCGACGCGACGATGAGCCGTCAGCCGACCTGGGATCTCGCCTGTGCGCTGCAGGGCGAGATGTTCGACGCGGTCGGCAAGGCCGGAGCGCTCAAGGTTCAACTGGTCTATTTTCGCGGCCTTGGCGAGTGCCGCTCATCCGCATTCGTCACCGATACGGAGGCGCTGAAACAGTTGATGACGAGCATCGATTGCCGCAGCGGCCACACCCAGATCGGCAAGGTCCTCGCCCATACGCTGAAACAGACTGCGGCGGCCAAGGTCAACGCGTTGGTCTATATCGGCGATGCGATGGAAGAAAATATAGACGATCTGGCGGAAAAGGCCGGCAGCCTCGGCCTGCACGGCGTTCCAGTCTTCGTCTTTCAGGAGGGCCATGATTCCGGCGCAGAAAAGGCGTTCAAGGAAATTGCGCGGCTGTCCAAAGGAGCTTGGTTCCGATTTGATCGACGGGCTGGCGCAACCTTGGCCAGCCTGCTCTCGGCGGTCGCCGTGTTTGCAACCGGCGGGCTGAAGGCACTGGAGGCCAGGGGCAGGCCGGAAGACCGGCTGATGATCGAGCATCTGCGGGGCGGCAGGAAATGATGGGCGCGATTATCGCATTCGTGGCGTTGCTTTTGGTGCTGCTCGGCGTGGTCACGGTCTTTCTCCGCGCCGACCCCGCCAGACTCGCAAGCGGGATGAGGACGCTCGGGCCCGTCTTGCTGGGGCTGATCGGTGTCGCCGTGCTCCTGGTCGGACGCGAAGGCATCGGCGGCTTGATCCTGTCGGCGGCGCTCGCCTGGTATGGCTCCATGCGGATGAAGCGGCCGACGGCGAAACTGGAGCCGGGCAAGCATTCGACGGTGCGTACCGCGGCTCTCGAAATGGAGCTCGATCACGATACCGGCAGTCTGGAAGGGCTGGTGCTCGCCGGCCGGCATGAAGGCAAGATGCTTGGCACCATGAGCCTTGCGGAATTGCTGCAGCTTTATCGCGAACTCCCCGGCGACCCGGAGAGTCGCCAGCTGCTAGAGACGTATCTTGACGGCAGGTTTCCCATCTGGCGCAAAGACGCTGAGGCGAATGGTGGCGAAGGGCTGGGTGTTTCGCCAGGTTCGGGCGCCATGACTAAGGAGGAGGCCTACAAGATCCTTGGTCTTGAAGCGGGGGCCGCCGCGGCGGATGTCCGCAAGGCGCACCGCCGCCTGATGCAGCGCCTGCACCCCGATATCGGCGGCACGTCTTTTCTGGCGGCGCGGATCAATGAAGCCAAGGACGTCTTGCTCTCCAATCACAACTAGTCTCCTTCGACGCAGAATTTTCCGGGAGATCATGTCCACGCTGCCTACTGCTGGACGGCGTAGCACTCGATTTTCTTTTTCTTCAGAGCGTTGCAGGCTTTCCTGGCGGCAGTCTTGGATCCAAAGCCGAACCGGGCGCGGTAGTAGGTGACGCCGTCCTTTTCGAACGCGACGGTGAAGCGCGCAGCATCGGCCAGAACGGAGGGCGCCTGCTTGCTCGTCTCGTCCAGGAGAGCCTGAGCTTCGGACTGTTTTGGCGAAGAGGCGACCTGGACTGCCCAGCCGGACGGCACCGATGCGGTGTTGACGGGATCGACCGCCGCGGGTTCGGCGTAGGCTGCTGCGACCCGTGCGGTCGCCACATCGTCGGCCGTGGCCGCTGCCACTGTCTTGACCTTCCTGGTCTCGACGACGGGGGTGGTTTCTTCGACGACCGGTTCGGTTTCCTCGACAAGAGAGGCAATGACGTCGTCGTCCGGCCTGCTGTCCGGCGTCGGCGCGTCGCGCTTGGGCAGGAACACTTTTGCCAGCGCGGTGATCGGATTGCCGCCGCTGGCCTTGGCGATCAGCATGCCGCTGCCGCGCGACGACGCCTTCGGCATGTAGGTGTTGATCAGTTCGGCCATCTGGTTGTCGCGGCTGCCGCCGGACTTTCCGCCTATGATCACCGCGACGATGCGGCGATCGCCGTCGTCGACCGAGGAGACGAGATTGTAGCCGGAGGCGCGGGTGTAACCCGTCTTGATGCCGTCGACGCCCTTGATGCGCCCAAGCAGGCGGTTATGACCGTTGATGCGCTTGCGGCCGTAGAGAAAGGACCGTTGCGAGAAATAGCCGTAGTACTGGGGAAAATGCTCCCGTAGCGCGATGCCGAGCACCGCCATGTCGCGCGCGGTCGTGAACTGACCGGGGTTTGGCAAGCCGTGGGCGTTGCGGAAAACCGTCCCGTTCATGCCCAGTGCCCGCGCCTTGGCTGTCATCATGTGGGCGAAATTGGCTTCATTGCCGCCGAGAAGCTCGCCGAGCGCCGTTGCCGAGTCGTTTGCCGACTTGGTCACCATCGACAGGATCGCGGTCTCGACCGTGATCGCGCCGCCCGGTCTGACGCCGAGTTTCGTCGGCGGTTCGGCAGCAGCATTGGCCGAGAAGACGACCCTGGAGTTCCTGCTGATCTTGCCCTTCGCCATGGCCTCGAAGGCCAGGTAAAGCGTCATCATCTTGGTGAGCGAGGCGGGATAGCGCCGACCATCCGCATTCGAAGAATAAAGCACCTTGCCGGTCTTGGCGTCTATGACGATGGCCGCCGACCTCGCCGCCATGGACGAAGCAGCGTCGGCGACGACGAATGTCATCGCCAAAGCGAGGATCATGATCGTTTTCAAAGAGGATTTGGAGAGAATGCCCGACAACGCCTGACGCACCGATGGTTCCTTTGGATTTTTTGTTGCCCTGGAGGCGGCAAAGGTTCCTGCCTCACTTCCAGCCAAGCTATCGCGGTCAGCGTTACCAATCCGTTTATGGTAACCGCCGCGTTCACCATTTTCTTCGGGCTTGAGCTTCTCTTTATTCGAATTTTAGCCACTGCTAGTGCCTGGGCCGGTGGCCGGGCCGATGTGCCGGGCCGGCGTGCTGGCGCCGCACCCGGCGAACATTGACTTTTTGTGCATTGCACAATACATTACTCGCATTGCACAACGCGGCCCCCGAATAGGGCGCGTCCGCCGTTCAGGGCAACCCTCAAGGGAGCGTGAAAATGACCCACACCTATGAAGATTTCAGCAAATACGGCAAGGAGTTTGCCGACACCGGCTTGAAGAGCTTCGCATCCCTTTCCAAGGGTGCGCAGGCCATCGCCACCGAGGCGGGCGAGTACACCAAGAAGAGCTTCGAAGCCGGCAGTGCAGCAGCCGAGAAACTTTTGTCGGCCAAGTCGCTGGAGAAGGCGATCGAGATCCAGTCCGATTTTGCCAAACAGTCCTACGAATCCTTCGTCACCGAAGCGACCAAGATCGGCGATCTCTATGCCGAGCTAGCCAAAGAAGCCTACAAGCCGTTCGAATCAATCGTCGCAAAAGCGAAATAATCTCGCTATAAAAATGTGAAGATGGCCCTCGGGCCTGCAAGACAGACCCGGTCGCGAACGCGCGGCCGGGTTTTTTCATGTCAATTTGAAACCAGGGGGCTCTGCCGCCTTCACGATTTCGAAAATCGGCCAAGTTTGGCCACCTAGCCATATTGTCAGCTAAACAGAAGGGCTTAAAATCGTCCATCGAACACCTACATGTCGAACTCGCTCGGGGATTCGAAAAAGGCAGGACTACGTGACTACAGGTTTGACTGCCACAGGAGATGTGGTGCGTATGCAAAACGGCAGCGACGGCAACGAGGCCGGTCGCGGCACGGCTGTTATCACGCGCACCAAAACCAAGACCAAGAAGCCTAGTCTTTATCGGGTCCTCATTCTCAACGACGACTACACGCCCATGGAATTCGTGGTTCACGTGCTGGAGCGTTTTTTCCAGAAGGACCGTGAAGCCGCCACACGCATCATGCTACATGTTCACAATCATGGAGTTGGCGAGTGCGGGGTCTATACATTCGAGGTGGCCGAGACCAAAGTGTCTCAGGTCATGGATTTCGCCCGACAGAATCAGCATCCGCTGCAATGCGTGATGGAGAAGAAGTGAGGTAACATGCCGGCTTTCTCCCAAGGCCTGGAAAAGGCGCTTCACCAGGCGCTGACGCTCGCCAATGAGCGGCACCACGAATACGCAACCCTTGAACATTTGCTGCTCGCCCTCATCGACGACACCGAGGCGGCTGCGGTCATGCGCGCCTGCAACGTCGATCTTGACGAGCTGAAGCATACGGTTCTCACCTATATCGACACAGAGCTCGACAATCTCGTCACCGGTTACGACGAGGATTCCAAGCCGACGGCCGGTTTCCAGCGCGTCATCCAGCGCGCGGTGATCCATGTTCAGTCGTCCGGCCGCGAGGAAGTGTCCGGCGCCAACGTGCTCGTTGCCATCTTCGCCGAGCGCGAGAGCCATGCCGCCTATTTCCTGCAGGAACAGCAGATGACCCGCTATGACGCGGTCAACTACATCTCGCATGGCATCGCCAAGCGCCCCGGCGCATCCGAGACGCGGTCGCCGCTCTGGCCGCCCTGCTCGTCGTCGGCGCCGAGCCGCAAGAGGACGGCAGCAAGAAAAAGCAGCAGCAGGACGCGCTGACCGCCTATTGCGTCAACCTGAACAACAAGGCCAAGGCCGGCAAGATCGATCCGCTGATCGGCCGCGAGTCCGAGATCAACCGCACCATCCAGGTGCTGTGCCGCCGCTCCAAGAACAATCCGCTCTATGTCGGAGACCCCGGCGTCGGCAAGACGGCGATCGCCGAAGGCCTCGCCAAGCGCATCGTCGAGGGCGATGTGCCGGAAGTGCTGCACAATGCCACCATCTTCGCGCTCGACATGGGCACATTGCTGGCCGGCACCCGCTATCGCGGCGATTTCGAGGAGCGGCTGAAGCAGGTCGTCAAGGAACTCGAGGATTATCCGGGCGCTGTGCTGTTCATCGATGAGATCCACACCGTGATCGGGGCAGGGGCGACGTCGGGGGGCGCCATGGATGCGTCGAATCTGTTGAAGCCGGCGCTGTCGTCCGGCGCGATCCGCTGCATCGGCTCGACCACCTACAAGGAGTTCCGCCAGTTCTTCGAGAAGGATCGCGCCTTGGTGCGGCGTTTCCAGAAGATCGACGTCAACGAGCCGACCATCGAGGACGCCATCGAGATCATGAAGGGTCTGAAGCCGTATTTCGAGGAGTTCCACAAGGTTCGCTACACGGCTGAGGCGATCAAGGCTTCGGTCGAACTGTCGGCGCGCTACATCAACGACCGCAAGCTGCCGGACAAGGCGATCGACGTGATCGACGAGACCGGCGCCTCGCAGATGCTGGTGCCGGAGGCCAAGCGCAAGAAGACCATCGGCATCAAGGAGATCGAAGCGACGATCGCCACCATCGCCCGGATTCCGCCGAAGACGGTTTCCGCCGACGACGAAAAGGTGCTGGCCGGTCTGGACGTCGAGCTGAAGCGCGTCGTCTACGGTCAGGACACCGCGATCACGGCGTTGACCTCGGCGATCAAGCTGGCGCGAGCGGGCCTGCGCGAACCGGAGAAGCCGATCGGCTCCTATCTGTTCTCGGGACCGACCGGCGTCGGCAAGACCGAAGTGGCAAAGCAGCTCGCCGCCTCGCTCGGTGTCGAGCTGATCCGCTTCGACATGTCGGAATATATGGAACGCCACACCGTCTCGCGGCTGATCGGCGCGCCTCCCGGCTATGTCGGCTTCGACCAGGGCGGCCTGTTGACCGACGGCGTCGACCAGCATCCGCATTGCGTGCTGTTGCTGGATGAGGTCGAGAAGGCGCATCCGGACCTGTTCAACATTCTGTTGCAGGTCATGGACCACGGCAAGCTGACCGACCACAACGGCAAGCAGATCGACTTCCGCAATGTCATCCTGATCATGACCACCAATGCGGGCGCCTCGGATGCGCAGCGCGCGGCGATCGGTTTCGGCTCGACCAAGCGCGAAGGCGACGACGTCGAAGCGATCAATCGGCTGTTCACGCCGGAGTTCCGCAATCGTCTCGATGCGATCATCCCGTTCGGCTCGCTGCCGGTCCCGGTCATCCACCAGGTGGTGCAGAAGTTCGTCATGCAGCTCGAGGCCCAGCTTTCCGAGCGTGGCGTCACCTTCGACCTGTCGCAGGAGGCGATCGCCTGGCTGGCCGAGAAGGGCTATGACGAGCGCATGGGAGCGCGGCCGCTCGGCCGGGTCATCCAGGAGCACATCAAGAAGCCGTTGGCCGACGAGGTGCTGTTCGGCAAGCTCAAGAAGGGCGGCACGGTGCGTGTCACCGTCGAGAAGAAGGAGACCGGCGAGACCGGCCTGAAGCTCGAGTCGCTCGCCGACGAGGCGCCGGTCAAGCCGAAGAAGGAAGAACCGGACGAGACGCCGAAGCCCAAGAAGGCTGCCGCCAAGAAGCCCGTCGCGAAAAAGGCGATAGCGCAGAAGGCGGAGCCTAAGAGCAAGGATGGCAGCAAGCGCAGCCTGGTGCCGCAACTGCCCCGCAAGGCGTGATGGCCTGAAAGCTGAAAAAGCCCCGGAAATGAACTGACCCCGTAAAGTTGGACGTTCATTGAGCTGGTAGATTTAAGGGCTGGTTCCTGTATTGCACAGGGGTCAGCCCTTTCAGTTTCAGTTTGATGCGGCGGTGATTGTAATAGTCGATGTAGTGCTCGATGGCGTTGTCGAGGTTTTGGACGGTCTCGAACCTTTCGGGATGGAAGAGTTCGGACTTGAGAATGGCGAAGAAGCTCTCCATCGGTGCGTTGTCGAGGCAATTGCCCTTGCGTGACATGCTCTGTGCAAGGCCTCTGGCTTCCAACCTGCGCTGGAATGCTGGCATCTGGTACTGCCATCCCTGATCGGAATGCAGGATCGGCCGTTCGTTCTCATCAAGCCGGGCGAGGGCTTTGGTCAGCATATTGTCCACCAGTTTGAAGCGCGGCCGCCGCGCCGTCTCGAACGCAACGATCTCGCCATTGTAGAGGTCCATGACCGGTGAGAGATAGAGCTTGTCGCCGGCCAGGCTGAACTCCGTCACGTCGGTCACCCATTTGCGGTTGGCGCGGTCGGCGCTGAACTTGCGCTGCAAGAGATCGGGAGCAGTCCGCCCGACCTCGCCCCTGTAGGAACGATACTTCTTCGGCCTGACAGCGACTTCAATCCCATCCCGGCCATCAGGCTCTGGACGGTCTTGTGGTTGACGCATCGGCCCAGCCGGCGCAGTTGCGCCGTCACCCGGCGATAGCCGTAGCGGCCCTTGTGGCTGTCGAAGATGGCCTTGATCGCCTCCTTCAGCGCCGCATGGCGGTCCGGGCGCGAGGCCGCCTTTTGCCTGTAATAGAACGTGCTGCGCGGCAGCTTCGCCAGTTCGAGCAGCCCCTCAAGCCGATGCAACGGCCTTAACGCCTGGACGGCTTGCGCTTTTTGGGCGCGTGTCCCTGCGTTAAGGCCTCCAGTTTTTTTAAGTAGGCGTTCTCCATCCGCAGTTGCTTCAGCTCGGCCAGCAGTTCTTTGCGGCTTTTGGCCTCGTCACTGGCTGCAACAGGTACCGCGGGGGCCGGCGGTTTTGACATGGGGCGTCCTCTGGGGCGCGGGCCGAGCGCCTCTATCCCGCCCGCATGATAGCGCTTCTCCCAGCCCGTCAGGCAACTGGCATTGCGGATATTGAACAGCGCCGCCGTCTGGCGATACGACAGACCTTCACTCCACATCCGTTCAAGCACTGACAGCTTGAACGCCGCGTCGTAACGACCGTACTTGCCCAACAACCCGGCCTCGCCATGCGCCTGGTACAAAGCAACCCACTTGCGAACAGTCGCCGCGTCAACCCCACGGTTCGACGCCGCACTCGCGTAGCTTTCATCCCCGCACAAATAGCTATCGACAACTGATCGCTTGAAACTCGCACTGTGTCTGGACACGCAAAACCCCCGAAGGTTGTGTCCAACTTTCGGGGGTCAGTTCAAAACGGGGCTTTTTTTGTTGGATAAAGAGTGGCCGAAGGCGTTGTGCGCGCCGCCCGGCTTCAGTTTCCCAGCGCCGTTCGTATCTTGCCAGCGTTCTCAGCCAACACTTCCGGTTTCTCCATCTGCCCGCTATGCGGCTTCAAAGGAATTCCCTCGAAGCGTGGAATGACATGGACATGGAGGTGGTAGACGGTCTGGCCCGAGGCAGGCTCGTTGAACTGCATGACGGTGACGCCATCGGCGTCGAACGCTTTCTTCACCGCCCGCGCCACCTTCTGGACAATTGCGAAGAGTGGGCCGAATGTTGCCGGGTCCGCGTCAAGCAGGTTGCGCGACTGCGCCTTTGGCACAACCAGTGTATGGCCCGGCCCTTGCGGCATTACATCCATGAAGGCAACGACCGCGTCATCTTCATAGACGCGATGCGACGGAATTTCACCGAGCAGGATTTTCGCGAAGATATTGTTGCTGTCGTAGGTGGGGTCGGCCATGGCGTGCGCTCCCGATTGTGCCTTGCTTCGTTTAGCGAACCCATACCGGACCGGCAAGGCGATCAGGCGAGATCGACCATGCCCGCTTCGACCAGCGCGCGATGGAAGCGACGTTTCGTCGTCGAGGCGATGTCGAAATAGACCGCCGGATCGTCCCTCAGCAGGGCAGCGCGTGTGGTGAAGACAGGATCGAGCGGCACCCGGGCGGCGAGCAGCGCAAGCGTCGACAGGTACGTCACGTCGAGCACCTGAGGAGCTGCAAGATCTTGCGGTAGCGCGCAATTTACCGCCTCGATCGCATAGAACGTCTTGCGCAGCGCCGGATCGGAAGGCGTCATGCCGCCAAGCGGTGCGGTGAAGGATGGCTGATGATCGCCGAAACGGACGATGATGGCCGGCTGGCCGTCCAGTGTATCATCCAGACTTTTGCGGAACGCGTCATAGGCAATGACGGTCTCGGCGAGCCGCACGACATATTCGCCATAGGAGGCATTGCCTGTCACTGCAACGGCCTCTTGACGCAACTTGGCGTGGCGGTCGGCCGGAAAGATGCGCCGGCGATGATCGCCATGGTTCATCAACGTCGAGATCGACAGGAAGCCGGGTTTGCCGCTGACCACGTGCTTCGAAATCAGGCCAAGCGCATGATCAAATAGCTGTTCGTCGTGGTGCTCGCGCTGCCAACGCTCTGCGTCGAAGGGTTGTGGCAGAATGCCGGCGTAGTCGACGTCGTTGAGCCCGATCGATTTGTAGAAACGGCCACGGTTCAGGAAGGAAGGCTTATCACAGCTCAGATACGAAATGGCGTATCCTATGCCGGCCAGAAAGAAGGGAAGCGAATGGCGGACGCGCCCGTCCAGGAGATGAAAGACGAAGCGACTGTCGTTGCCGAACGAGAGTGACGAGAGGCCGGTGAGCAACGAAAATTCGGTCTGCAGCGAGCTGCCGCCGAAGATCTCGACATGCAGCTCACCCGACAGGCCGTCCCGTGGCGAAAAGAACTGCTCGAGCGTATCGTCGACCGGCACGCCGAAACGTCTGGGATTGAACGTCGATTCATGCAGGATCACGATGAGGTGCGGCAAGACTTCGCCGGCCATCTGCTTTGTCGGGGGCGACAGAAGCGGCAACGGATCGGGGTCGATGTCGATGAAGGCGGG
>NZ_SUEO01000495.1 GCF_004962925.1 Mesorhizobium sp.
GAGCGGGCTTGCAATGGTGAGCCTGGCGCTACCTTCCCGGCAGGCTCAAAACAAGGGTGGGGGCCTATTCGGAGCTCGCCACAGGTGCGACCAGCGGCGTGATGCGGCGGATCGCGACGCGCCGGTTCTCGCGTTCGGGCTCCTGGGTTTCAACCTTCAAGTACTGCTCGCCATAGCCCTGCGTCTCCATGTTCTCGGGCGCGATGTCGAAGACGTTGGTCAGCGCGGTCGCCACCGCCT
>NZ_SUEO01000496.1 GCF_004962925.1 Mesorhizobium sp.
CGTCCTTCGTGGTGCCAAGGACTTCAATCGACGAGCCGGCTGAGAGCGCATAGCTTACAGAAGTCCACACCCTGTCTTGACCTTGGCCGGAGGACTCGACCACCTCGTCGCCGGCATTGTCGGCATAGTAATCGTCGTTGCCGTCAAAGCCGCTCATCTTATCGACACCGCCGCCGCCGTTGATAATGTTGGCGCCGGCATTGCCCTGGATGGTTTGGGCCAATTCGTTGCCGGTCAGGT
>NZ_SUEO01000497.1 GCF_004962925.1 Mesorhizobium sp.
GCGCGAAGCACGCACTGCGTCCAATTCTGCACTTTCCTCAGGAATATCCTGCGAGTTCAGGTCTGCTGCCATTCATTCGCTACTGAGCCAGCTCGTCGACGGCGTCGGCCATCCCGTTCTTGAACTCGACTTTCGTGCTCGGCTGCACCATGGAGCCGAGGTCTTCGGCATCCCAATTGGTCAATCGGATGCAGCCATGCGAGAAGGTCGTGCCGATCTTGCCCGGTTCGGGCGTGCCG
>NZ_SUEO01000498.1 GCF_004962925.1 Mesorhizobium sp.
TGATCATCGACTTGGTGATGGAGCGGATCATCATCATGGTCGCTTCAATTCAGAATATCGCCCGAGCGAAGGAACCACACAGGGCCGTGCTGCGTCATAGAAGCGGGCTCTTGTGGGAGTCCCAGCGAGGCTATCGATGATCAGGCTTCTCCTCGTCTTTGCCGCGATGCTTGCCTTCGCATCCGGCGGGGCGTGGGCGGCCAAGCTGGACCTAACCACCGTCAATCAGGCCCAATTC
>NZ_SUEO01000499.1 GCF_004962925.1 Mesorhizobium sp.
TTCCTTCAAGGCGGCGGGCGTGCCGCCATTGCGGCCGCCCGGGCCCTTCAACTGCTTCTCGGCGATGACCGAAACGGCGCGATTGAGACCGATCGAGAACACGTCCTCGATATTGTCGAGATTGGCGTAGGTGCCATCATGCAGAACGAACGGACCGTAGCGCCCCAGCCCGGCCGAGATCATCTTGCCGGATTCCGGATGCTTGCCGACGTCGCGCGGCAGGGACAGCAGGGCGAGC
>NZ_SUEO01000500.1 GCF_004962925.1 Mesorhizobium sp.
GATGTTGAGCGGCAACCAGAGCGCAGCCGCACATCTGGAAGACCTGCAGGCACGTCGGCCGTTTCGGGATTTCGTCTACGAGCTGAAGGGTGGCCGAACCGGCTGCCGTTGGGTTTCGATTACCGGCTTTCCGCGCTTCGATAGCGAGGGAAAATTTACCGGCTATCGCGGCATCGGTCGCAACGTCACGATGCTTGCCGTCGCGTTCGACGAATTGAAGCAGAGCGATCCATCG
>NZ_SUEO01000501.1 GCF_004962925.1 Mesorhizobium sp.
TCGTGGTGCCAAGGACTTCAATCGACGAGCCGGCTGAGAGCGCATAGCTCACAGAAGTCCACACCCTGTCTTGACCCTGGCCAGCGGACTCGATCACCCTGTCGCCAGCATGGTCGACATAGAAATCGTCGTTGCCGCCAAAGCCGCTCATCTTATCGGCACCGCCGCCGCCGTTGATGATGTTGGCGCCGGCATTGCCCTGGATGGTTTGGGCCAATTCGTTGCCGGTCAGGT
>NZ_SUEO01000502.1 GCF_004962925.1 Mesorhizobium sp.
CGACTGCCCCTACCCCGACTGCCCCTGTGACTGATGGCGGCAACGACGATTACTATGTCGACAATGCCGGCGACAAGGTGGTCGAGTCCTCTGGCCAAGGTCAAGACAGGGTGTGGACCGCTGTGGACTATGCGCTCTCGGCCGGCTCGTCGATTGAAGTCCTTGGCACCACGATGGACGCCGGCACCACGGCAATCAACCTGACCGGCAACGAATTGGCCCAAACCATCCAGG
>NZ_SUEO01000503.1 GCF_004962925.1 Mesorhizobium sp.
GGCGTGGCAGCAGCTGCCGGTGCCATGCTTGCGGCAGCGGGCTTCGTCATCCAGCGGATCACCGGCAATCCATTGGCGAGCCCCGAGGTGCTGGGTGTCGGCACCGGTGCGGGTGCCGGCCTGACCGCGGTGTTGATGATCAGCGCGACAGCGGGGACCGGTTGGCAGCTTGCCGGCTCCGTGTTCGGCTCGCTGACGGTGCTGATCGCCATGTTGGCAATCGCCGCACGG
>NZ_SUEO01000504.1 GCF_004962925.1 Mesorhizobium sp.
GTACCGCTGGCGGCATCTCTGCCGGAGGGCTCCGCCGGCGTCCCGACACCAAACATCTCCAGGGCACGCTGCGGGTCCTTGGCGATCAACGCCTCGAAACGCGCCTTCGCGGCGGTGCCGAACCAATCCTTCACCTTCTGCTGCCTGATCCCCGGATCGAGGCCCATCTTGTCGATCAGATCGAGCCCGTCCTGGCGGGCCGCTTCGAAGGTGACAATGTCGTCGGGGT
>NZ_SUEO01000050.1:0-5015 GCF_004962925.1 Mesorhizobium sp.
CACTTGCCGGCTATTTTCTCCGTCTGCCATTTCAGCCCGGCCGAACGCGACCAGTTCCTCGCCGCCTACCATCAGGCGCATCCGGGAAAAATGTCGGTGGCGTCAGGCATGCGCAAGACGCGGCATGTCTCGCTCATCGTTCCCGATTTCGGCGACGACAAGCAGAACGCGGCACTCGACCGGGCGGTCAACGATTTCATCCAGAAGATCACCAGCATAGCCGGCAAGGGCGGGACATAGTCGCGCCGCGTCAGGCCATTTCGGGAGGACGGTCATGAAGAAATTTCTGAATTCTGTGGACACGGTGCTGACCGAAAGCCTCGACGGCTTTGTTGCCGCCCATGCCGAGATCCTTGTGCTTGGCGACGAGCATAAATTCCTGCGCCGCAAAATACTCAAGCCGGGCAAGGTGGCGCTGATCTCCGGCGGCGGCTCTGGCCACGAGCCGCTGCATGGCGGGCTGGTCGGGCATGGCATGCTGGATGCCGCCTGCCCCGGCCAGGTGTTCACCTCGCCGACGCCGGACCAGATGATGGCGGCGGCGGAGGCCGTCAACACCGGCGCCGGCTGCCTGTTCATCGTCAAGAACTACGAGGGCGATGTGATGAATTTCGACATGGCCGCCGAAATGTCGGAGGGCGTCGTGCAAGTCGTGACCAATGACGATGTCGCGGTCGAGAATTCGTCCTACACCACCGGCCGGCGCGGCGTCGCCGGCACGCTGGTGGTCGAGAAGATCGTCGGCGCCGCGGCTGAGCAAGGCATGGCACTGAAGGAGCTGAAGGCGCTGGGCGAGCGCGTCAATGGCGCGACGCGCTCGATGGGGGTGGCGCTGACCAGTTGCACCGTACCCGCGGCCGGCAAGCCGACCTTCGATATCGGCGACGGCGAGATGGAGTTCGGCGTCGGCATTCATGGTGAGCCCGGCCGCCGCCGCGACACGTTGAAGAGCGCCAATGCCATCGCCGAGGAGATCTGCGCGGCAATCCTGGGTGATCTGGGCGACAGGGCGAAAGGCCCGGCGCTGCTCTTCATCAACGGTTTCGGCGGCACGCCGCTGATGGAGCTTTATCTGATGTACAACAGCGCCCGGAATATCTTCGAGAACAACGGCGTGACGGTCACCCGCTCACTGGTCGGATCCTATGTGACATCGCTCGACATGGCCGGCTGCTCGATCACGCTGACCATGCTCGACGACGAGACGACCGCATTGTGGGACGCACCGGTGCATACGGCTGCACTGCGCTGGGCGATGTAGCGCGGGCAAAACACGGAGCTGCCGCTGAAGCAGGATTTTGCAAAGTCCCCCAAAAATAGTCGGTGACAACACCGTCATGCGCCACGCCGAGCATTGTCAGACCAGTTTGGTGGATTTAGGCACAATATTGCTTTGTTTACCTTTGGGAAGGTAAGGAATCCGGCGCGGTTGGGAGGCGGAACATGCGTTACAATTGGGATCGGGCTCCGACGGGTTTCGAACGTCACCGAAAGGCGCTCGCTGCCGCTTTGCTGATCGCTGGTGGGGTCGGACTCGTGCTTGCGGCGCTGCCGCTCTAGACCGGTTCATCGTTTCACGGAAACGCCGAACCGCTCTATCTCTTTGTTTTTGCGCAATTCCCTAGGGAAAGCGCTAAGCGCTTTTCCCGGGAAAACCGTTTCACACTTTTCGTGGAATTGCTCTAGAACCAGTCCGAGAGGCGCAGTCGAGATCCCGCCGAGATGCCTGGGCGTAAACGGGCTTTCAACGCACCTGGCCGGTCACGGCGATAAAGCGGCGGTCCCGTCCTTCAAATCCCTGACTGAAGCGTTGCACGAGCACGGCTAGCACTGCCGATTTGCCATCCGGGATGAACGCATAGGATTCCGACAGGCTGTAGGAAGTCGGGCAATTCCTCGAGCCGGGCACGGCTTTGTCCTCATGCAGCAGCTTGAACGGCTTGCCATCCTGTCCCTCCAGCGTCAGGCGGAAACCGAGCGCCTTGCCGGCCGTGGCGCCTTGCTGCGTCTCGTCGAAATTTGACGAGCAATCCGTCACGCTCTCGGCCAGGGTTTGGTCGAGCTGGATGGTCGAGATGCCAAGCTCGTCATAGCTCGGCGAAAGCCATTTCTGCGAAACCTGCTCGAGGCGCGCAATGTCTTGGTAAGCGATCATGTCGTCGGGAAAGGTGAACTTGTCCACGGCCGTCCGTTCACCGCGCGGCGCGATGGCATATCGTGCGAGCAGAGGTGCCGCCTGCGCGGCGGCCTGTGCCCTCGCCTGCTCCACTGTCAGCGTCGAATCTTCGGTCTCATCGACGATGCGGATCGGCTTGCCGCCGACGAAGTCGTCGGTGCGTGTGTCGATGATGTCGATCTCCGACCAGCCCGAATCCGAAACACCGGCATCGAGCGTGCCGTATTGCTCGAAGGCAAAATAGTTGCCGTCCGGCGAAAAGCCGATAATGCGCCTCGCCGCCGCATCGCCGGCCTGAGCGGCGGAAGCGAGCACCAACAGCACCGCCGCCAACACGGCAACCTCGCATCGCAACTTCATTGCACCTTGCCCCCATTATGACCCTGGACCATCAGGCCGCGTTTTGCAGCCAAGGCGAGGTCGCCAAAAGACGAAATTGCACATGCTTGCAAAAACAGCATACGCTATTTCAAAGACAGCAAACGTTCCTGGGGAGGAAGCTGGATGGCGTCACGCTACCACGAGGTCTATGACGGCTGGAAACGCGATCCGGAGAAATTCTGGGCGGATGCGGCCAAAGCCATCGACTGGTTCTCACCCTATGACACCGTGTTTGATCCGAATGCCGGCGTCTACGGGCGCTGGTTTGGCGGAGCCTCCTGCAACACCTGCTTCAACGCCGTCGACCGCCACGTGGCGGCTGGCCGCGCCGACCAGATCGCGCTGATCCATGATAGCGCGATTTCGGGCACGATCAGGAAATTCACCTATGCCGAACTGAAACGCGAGGTGGTCGCGCTGACCTCGGTGCTGAAGAACCGCGGCGTCCAGAAAGGCGATCGGGTCATCATCTACATGCCGATGGTGCCGGAAGCGGCCTTCGCCATGCTTGCCTGCGCCCGGATCGGTGCCGTGCATTCGGTCGTCTTCGGCGGCTTTGCCTCGCACGAGCTCGCCACGCGCATCGACGACGCCAAGCCGAAGCTGATCATTTCCGCCTCTTGCGGCCTGGAGCCCGGGCGCGTCGTCGCCTACAAGCCGCTGCTCGACAAGGCGATCGAGACGTCGCGGCACAAGCCCGATGCCTGCCTCATCCTGCAGCGCGACCAGCTGCGCTGCGAGCTCAGGGAAAACCATGACATCGACTATGCCGACGCCGTCGCCCGAGAGCGGGCCGCGGGCGCCAATGTCGACTGCGTTCCGGTGCTTGCCACCGACCCGCTCTACATCATCTACACGTCCGGAACGACCGGCCAGCCCAAGGGCATCGTGCGCGACAATGGCGGCCACATGGTTGCGCTGAAATGGTCGATGGATAACGAGTTCGGCGTCAAGCCGGGCGAGGTGTTCTGGGCGGCTTCAGATGTCGGCTGGGTGGTGGGCCATTCCTACATCGTCTACGGCCCGCTTCTGCATGGCTGCACGACCGTCATGTTCGAGGGCAAGCCGGTCGGCACGCCCGACGCCGGCACCTACTGGCGGGTGATATCAGAGCACGGCGTCGTCGCGCTGTTCACCGCGCCGACTGCCTTTCGCGCCATCAAGGGACAGGATCCAAAGGGCGAATTCGTCCCGAAATACGACCTCTCGAAATTCCGCACGCTGTTCCTCGCCGGCGAGCGCGCCGATCCGGAAACCATCAAATGGGCGGAGCAGAAGTTGCACGTGCCGGTGATCGACCATTGGTGGCAGACCGAGACCGGCTCGCCGATGACGATCAACCCGGCCGGACTGGGCTTGCTGCCGGTGAAATACGGCTCGCCCGGCGTGCCGATGCCCGGCTACGACATCCGCGTGCTCGACGATGCCGGCCATGAAGTGCCGCGCGGCACGCTGGGCAATGTCGTGGCCAAGCTGCCGCTGCCGGCCGGCTGCCTGCCGACGCTGTGGAATGCCGATGACCGGTTTCGCCAAGCCTATCTCGACGAATTCCCCGGCTTCTATAAGACGGCGGATGCCGGCATGATGGACGAGGACGGCTATTTGTTCGTCATGGCCCGAACCGACGACATCATCAATGTCGCCGGCCACCGGCTTTCGACCGGCGCCATGGAGGAGGTGCTGGCCGCGCATCCCGACGTTGCCGAATGCGCCGTCATCGGCATCGCCGACGCGATGAAGGGCCAGGTTCCGCTCGGCTTCGTCGTGCTGAATGCGGGCGTCTCGCGCGACACCGGCACTATCGAGACCGAGGTGGTGACCCTGGTGCGCGAGCGGATCGGCCCGGTTGCCGCCTTCAAGACGGTGGTGACGATCAAGCGTCTGCCAAAGACGCGCTCCGGCAAAATCCTGCGCGGCACCATGCAGAAGATTGCCGACAAGGAAGAATGGACGATGCCTGCGACCATCGACGACCCGGTCATTCTCGATGAAATCACCGCGGTGCTGAAGGGACGCGGGATCGGTCTGTAAAGACATCGGGCCATCGACAGCGCGCCGGTAGCCAATTGGCTATTGTGCAATGCAGCAAATCGCCATACAGTTTTGCCGGGGCGCCCACCGACGATACGGCATGGCTCAGCAAAAAACCACATTTGGCGGCGTCGACATTCTTCGATTTCTCGCCGCCGTCCTCGTGATGTTCTACCACTACGGTTACTGGGTGTGGGCCTTTCCCGCCGGCGTTTCGGCACGGGCCACCGGCGGCATCCCGCCGCATCCGGAATTGGAGATGCTCGGCTCCGGATGGGTCGGCGTGCAGGTGTTTTTCGTCATCAGCGGCTTCGTCATCGCCTTCAGCGCCGAAAACTCCAGCCCCTTGCGGTTTTTTGAGGCAAGGGTGAAGCGGCTGGCGCCGGCGGTCTGGATTTGCGCGCCGGTCACCGCGGCGGTGCTGCTC
>NZ_SUEO01000050.1:5025-22517 GCF_004962925.1 Mesorhizobium sp.
CAGCTGGCCGACGGATGCCGTGAACCGGCTCGTTCGCACGGCATTGTTCGTTCCCTACTCCCCTTGGGTCGACAGCGTCTATTGGACCCTCGGCATCGAGATTGCCTTTTATGCCGTCGTCTGGACCTTGCTGTGGCTCGGCCGCTTCCATCTGATGGAGATCGTGGCCGTCGTGATCGGCATGGTCAGCACGCTCTTCTGGTGCCTGTATTATCCCCTCGACTGGTCGGACTTTGCCGAGACGCGTTGGCTCGCCCTGCTGCTGGTGCATCACGGATGCTTCTTTGCGACGGGCGTCATGATCTGGCTGATGCGATTCAAGGCGGTGACGCCCTTCCGTCTTGGCCTCTGCGCGCTGTTTCTCGTTGGCTGCGTCCTGCAGATCGCCAGTTCGGTCGATGTTCACACCGTAAAGGTCGAAGAGCAGATGCCGTACGCGCCACCGATCGTCTTCTTCCTCGTTGCCATCGCGCTGATGGCATGGTCGTTGCGGCTCGACCTGTCCTGGCGCGGCTGGCGCCGGATCGGCCTGATGACCTACCCTCTCTATCTGATCCATGATGTCGTCGGCGCTGCCATTCTCGGCGCCCTGATGCGTGCGGGAGTGCCATACCTGCTTTCGGTGGTCATAGTCGGGGCGACCATGATCGCCGCGAGCTGGCTGATTGCGATCGAAGCCGAACCGCGAATCCGGCTTCTGCTCGACCACACCATCTTCCGCTATCGTCTCAGGGCGGCGTAACCGCGCCGGCGTGTCGCGCCGGTTCGTGGCTGCAAACATGCTGCTGTGGAATGTGCGGCGCGAAGCAATAGTGCCCACGCGCTTTGCAAGTGGTGAGCCCTCTCCTCTACCGTGTCGACCCATCGCGGCGCGGGTCAAGCGAGGCCCACGCATAGAGCATCATTCCCGCCGATACTGTCGGCTTCATGCCCAGCCGCCGATCATGGCCTGATCGAGGGCATTCATGTTCGCTCACGCCGGCGCCGGCCTCGCCGCACAGAATGACGATCGCCCAACATCCGCGGGCCTCAGGTGTTTGCCTTCGTCCGCGCTTCCGATTTTTCCAGATAGTAGCTCGAATACCTGTCGAAGAATTTCTCCGAGCCGCCGATCGATCCATACTTCGCCAGCTTCTTCAAATCGACCTTGTTCAACACCACGCCGACGACCTTGTTGGCGATATAGGGTTCCGAACTCAGTATGGATTGCACCATCGCACGCGGCGTGCGCCCCCACTCGGTCACGAGCACGAAGCCGTCGGCAAGCGGAGCAAAAGCCTTGGCATCGACCACGGGGCCGAGCGGCGGCAGATCGACAACGATGTATTCGAAGGTTTCCTTGGCGTTGTCGATGAAACGCCGCATTCCGGCCGACGACAGAAGCTCGCTTGTGTGCGAGAAATGACCGCGCGGGACGGCTGGGACGATCGCCAGCTTCGTCTGTCGGTCGATCTTGCCAACGGACTGCCAGTTCTGCCCGCTCACCACCGCTTCCATCAGACCTTGCTCGGCCTCCATGCCAAGGCTGCGGCTGAGGCCAGGGTTGCGCAGATCGCCGTCGACCAGCAGCGTTTTGGAGCCGTTGGCGGCAAGCAGCCCGGCAAGGTTCGCCGCCACGGTCGACTTGCCCTCGCCGGGAAGGACCGAGATCACGCCGATGACCCGGCTGCCTTGCCCTTCCAATACGACGTCAAAGGCAATCTTGGCGCTGCGCAGCGTTTCGGAAAACATCGAGGCCGGAGCGTCGATGCTCACCCGCATGCGCGCGCGTCTTTCGGCGGCCGACGGTGATTGGGCGGTTTTGACATCCGCCTGACCGTCATCGCGCTTGTCCTCCTTGGCGACCTTGCTGCCGATGATCGGCAGATAGCCGAGGAATTTGAGGCCGACGCGATCGCGAACGTCCTCGCCGGTCCTGAAGAACCGTTCCCTGAATTCATTCAGGCCGCCGACCCCGGCCCCCATCATCAGCCCAAGCACAAGCGAAAGTCCCAGCACAATGGACGTGCGCGGGGTTGCCGCCGACTGCGGCAGCGTCGCGTCCGAGATGACGCGGATCTTGCCGACCGGGAAGGATTGCTGCTGAGAGGCTTCCTCGTAGCGGCCAAGGAACGTCTGATAGAGCGTCGAGAGCGCCGTTGCCTTCTGTTCCAGTTCGCGCAGCTTGACCTGCGACTGGTTGTCGGTGGAACTCTTGCCGGCCGCTAACGCGACATTTGCGCGGAGCGCCGTTTCGCGCGCGAGAGCGACTTCGTATTCGTTGCGGTAGCTTTCGGTCAATTGCTTCAGCTCGCCGAAAATCTGCGCCGATATGTCGGCCTTTTCCTTGGCAAGCGCGACCGCCTGGGGATGGTCGGCCCCAAAATTGGCTTCGACATCCTGCTGCCGCTTGGCAACAGTGAGATAGCGGGTCTTGAGCGTTGAAATGACCGAGTTGCTGGGCTGGTCAGCGGATATGGCGGCATCCCTGAATGCGTTGTCCGAGCCGCTTTCGACGATCGACTTGTACTGCTGATAGCGGGCGCTGGCGCGGGCGGTATCGGCCTGCGCTTCAATGAGCTGCTCATTGAGGTCAGACAGTTGCTTGTCGCTGATCAACTGACCATTGTTATTGACGGCCAATCCATGTTCGGCCCTGAACTTCTCGACGGCGAGCGACGCTGCCTGGGAACTTTCGCGAAGCTCGGTCAGCCGGCCTTGCAGCCAGACCGCCGCTCGCTCGGTCGCATCGAAGCTCGCATCGAGCTGATCGGCGAGATAGGCGTCGGAATAGGCCTTGGTGATCGCGGTCGCAAGTGCGGGGTCCGTCGCCTGATAGGCGATGGAGATCACGTAGCTTCGACCGACGCGCTCGGCTTGCACCTCGTTCTGCAGTTTGAGGATTGCGTAATCGCGGCGTGACGAGGCGATCATCGCCTCACGTGTCGCCGCGTCGAGCTGGGTAACGTCGGTGGTGCCCACCACAGCGGGGCTGGGACGGAAGTATCTGATCACGCCGCGCACAAAACCGTTGGCCTTCGACACGGCCGACGTCGGAGGGTTCATGAAAGCGTCGTTCTGATCGAGCTTCTGCTTGTCGACGACCACCGCCGCCAGTCTCGCCGAGTGCAGAATTTCGATCTGGCTCAGAATGGCGGAATCGGTCTGCATGCTGACCGACGCCGCCGAAACCTCGTCGACGACCTTGTTCAAGCCTTCGTCGATCAGCACGCTGCTCGTCGCCATGTAGGTGGGAGGCGTGGTCTGCAAATAGAGCACGCCCAGAAAAAGACCGATGGCGGCGCATACCGCAACCACCTTTGCCTGCCTTGCAGCCATGCTGAGCAGGCGCTCGACATCGATGAAATCTTCGGCGCCAACAGCGTCCGAACTCGGCAATGGCTTCCTCTTGTCGAGAGGAAAATTGGCATAATTCATCTTCGGTCCAATTCTAGTTTGCATCTAGAGCGGCGGTCCCTCAAGTCGAACTGTGCCGCCGCTCTATCTCTTGTTTGAGCATCGGATTTTCCCAAAACCAGTCTCCGTTTTGGGTCCGATGCTCTGGTTTGCAGGCGCTAGAGCAAGATCGGGGGCATCAGCATAAGTGCAACGCAAGCTTCATGCCAGACACTGCGAGACCCAGGCGGCCAAACATGTCGGCGTGTCTTGCGTCACCATTCATACGCTAATGCTCCCCAAAAATGGGCTTTATGCGGCTTCCACCCGGCGCTCATGCGACCGGACGAACTCCTGAAGCATCTCGAAGATCGGCCCCTTCATGTCGTCACGCGCCAGCGCGAAGGCGACATTGGCCTGGATGAACCCTTCTTTCGAACCGCAGTCGAACATCCGGCCATTGAAGGGCTGGGCGAAGAAAGCCTGGCTCTGCGCAAGGCGGACCATGGCGTCGGTCAGCTGGATTTCGTTGCCGGCGCCGCGTTGCTGATTGCCGAGCAGCGCGAATATCTCAGGCTGCAGGATATAGCGGCCGTTGATGTAGTAGTTCGACGGCGCATTGGCGGGAGCCGGCTTTTCGACCATGGCGGTCACCTCGAAACCCGAGCCGACATCCGCGCCGCAGCCGACGATACCGTATTTGCTGGTTTCGGTCGGGTCGCAGCGCTCGACGGCGATGACGTTTCCGCCGGTCTGCGCATAGAGGTCGGTAATTTCGGCGAGACATCCGCGCCCGCCGAAGGACACCATGTCCGGCAACAGCAATGCGAAGGGCTCATCGCCGATGACCTCCCGGGCGCACCACACCGCATGGCCGAGACCTTGCGGCGACTGCTGCCGGATGAAGCTCGTCGCACCGGCCACGGGAAGCAGGCTTTCGAGCGCCTGAAGCTGCGCCGTCTTACCGGTCTGCTCCAAAGTCCCGATCAATTCCGGATGCAGGTCGAAATAATCCTCGATGACCGCCTTGTTGCGGCCCGTCACGAAGACAATGTGCTCGATGCCGGCTTCGAACGCCTCGTCCACCGCATATTGCACGACAGGCCTGTCGACGACCGGCAGCATTTCCTTCGGCATCGATTTGGTCGCCGGCAGGAATCGCGTTCCAAGCCCCGCTACCGGTATGACTGCCTTCCTGACTTTCTTCATCGCATATTCCTTCTGAGGAGATCGACTTCAACCTGTCGCAGGCCGCGAAAACTGTTTTTCACCTGCCTGCACCTTTCACCTCCCCCGCACCCACGGCAAATTGCGCCGCCACCCTTCGCAGCCGGACGGCGATCGGCATGCTCATATGCCGAACCGCCGCCGGATCGCTGAGCGCCGTCCACACCGCCTTGAGCGGGGATCGCGCCTTGATGTGCTGGACCAGCGACAGGAACGACGCCGCCTTGCGCAGGCTGCGCGTGCGCCTTGCGAAAGCGGCCTCGGCCTTTGCGTCCATCGAATGGGTCCTGGCGAAGACGAGATCGGCCTTGCGCATCGCCTCGACGTGATGAAGTTCGAGCACGCGGGAAATGGAGCCGGTGCGGATATGGTAGACATAGCCGGTCGTCGGCTCGACCACGCATTTGCCGCCCTTGGCCAGGGCACTGGCCAACAGGATGTAATCTTCGCCGATGATCAGGCCTTCGTCATAACGAAGCCCGTTTTCGTTCAGGAACCGGCGCTGGAAGATCGGCTTGAGATAGCCGAGATTGAATCTCGATTCGAAGACCACATTGCCGGCGATATAGTCCGCCAGCGAGATTTCACTCAAGCCGTCCAGATAGTCGGCCGGGAACATCGTCTCTTCGGCAACGCCGTCCTCGCGAACGACCTGGAGATTGTCGACCGCGATCTCGGCGCCCGCTTTCTCCGCGCGGTCAATCATGGTGCAGATCCGCCCGGGATAGACCGCGTCGTCGGAATCGAGGACCGCGATCCATCTGCCGCGGGCAAGCTCAAGGCCGGCATTCCTGGCGCCGCCGGGGCCACGGTTTTGCTCAAGTGCGACAACACGCACGATGTCTTCGGGGTAGGATCGCGCCAGATCGAGCGTCCGGTCGCGCGACTGGTCGTCGACGACGATGATTTCGACGCTGACATCACGCTGGGCGATGGCGCTGGCGATCGCCCGCTCGATGGTCAGCTCCGCATTGTAGGCGGCAATGACAAAGGTGACGTCAGGCTGCACGCTTGCCCCCTTCCTGCGGCGAGGGCAGGCCATACTGGCGGATTTCACGCACACCGACGAGACCGCTCACGACGCCGACATGCATGATGCCGCGAAGCACGCTGCGGTTCCTGCGCACAGGATTGATGGCGACCGGGATTGCCGATGCGAAACAAAAAACCGCCTTTGCCGAGGCAAGGCCGACTTGCCTGACCAATGCGAGGCCATTCGCGTCGCGTCCGAGGAGATGCCCATGCGTCTGCCCGACGCGAAACCGGCGGCGGCGGAGCCAGTCGAATGCGGCCCTGGCGCGCGGCACCGCTTCGTCGACCCAGGCCTGCGGCGAAAAGGCGATGCGACCGCCGGCCTTGACCATATGGTCGAAGAATTCGGTGTCCTCGCCGCCGGTCTGGCCACGCGCGAGGCTGAACCGCCGGCCGCGGAGGCTATCGGCGCCCATCCTGAGCAGAACGTTGCAGGTGTAGCCGGTGCGGATCTCGCCGCGCACCCAGACGGGCAAGGTGGAGTGGAAATCGCCGCGACGCATCCAGTCGGGCGCGTCCGGCCGATAGCACGCCCGCACCGGTCCGAGCACGGCGGCGGCACCACTCGCTTCCGCCGTCGCAACCAGTTCGGCGAGCCATCTGGAAGATGCTGTTTCGTCGTCGTCGAGGAAAGCGACGAAATCCGACGTGCTGGCGTCAAGGCAGGCGTTGCGGGCGATCGAGATGTTGCGCGCCGGACAATGACGATAGCTGATCGGCAGCTTCAACGTCTCCGCCAGCGTCGCCACCAGCAGCTCGGCCGTCGGGCCGTCATCATTGTCGGCGACGATGACGCGGATGTCGAATCCCGAAGGCACATCCAGGGCGGCAATGGAGCGGAGCGTGTCGGCAAGCTCCGGCCGCCGAAACGTGCAGACGCAGATATCTATGCTGCGGTTTTTTTCGGCCATCACGCCACCCTCCTACGCTGCGATCGCGGCCCAAGCAGTTGCAGCCAGAAGCCGACGGACCAGCCGAAATGCATGACCATCGCCGAAATCCCGGCAAGCGCACTGTCCGGATTGCGCTGGCTGATAGCGGTCCACACGCCATAGCCGAGACAAACCGACGCCCACACCACAAGCGGCACGACCGCCAGCCAATGCACGAAGAAAAAGGCAGAGAGAAGGACGACGGGGAACACCAGAAGCGGCACCATCTGCCGGACCTTCGGTATCATGCGGTGCTTGAGAACGTTCTTTGCCCGGCCGCGGCCATAGCCGAGATACTGGAAATAGAGGCCGGCGAGCGACGCGCGCGGGTAATAGATCATTTGCGTCCTGCCGCTCATCCAGATCCGGTAACCCGCCTTGCGCAGCCGGTAGTCGAGTTCCGCATCCTCGTTGTGGCTGAACGTCTCGTCATAGCCGCCGACGGCCTTGAAGGCCGATATCCGCATCAGCGCATGGTGGCCGTGATCGACCCACTCTCCCACTGAGAGATGCCGATGCTTGGAGCCGCCCGTGCCGAGCTTGGAATTCTGTGCAGCCGCCACCGCTTTCTGCACCGTGCTGCTGCCGCTGGTCAGCATCGAGACGACGACCGAATCCGCGCCGGTGGCCAGGGCCTCCTCGACCAATCGATCGCAATAATCCAGGGGATAGCCGCCATGCGCATCGATGCGAATAAGATATTCGGCCCCTTCGCCGTAACTGGCGACGGCGAGATTGATCGCCGCGCTCTGGAGGCGCTTTTCATTGTGAAGAAGGATGATCCGCGGATCCTTGCCGGCGATCTCCTCGACGATCGCCCTTGTGCCGTCCGTGCTGCCGCCATCGGCAACGACGATCCGGGCACCGAGCCTCTCGGCCGCGGGTCGAAGCTGATCAACAAGCGCGCCGATGTGAGCCGCTTCGTTCAGGCACGGAATCACGATCAGGCTGGGCGCAAGCATTTCGGTTTGCGTCATTGGCCCATGTCCATCCCTAGCCATCCTAAGCCAGTGCCTCGGCGGCATACGGACCGGGCACAGCCGTCAACCCGCGCAGCTTCTCGACGAGTGCCCGGCAATCGCTGCGATCATGGCTCCAGGTTCGCGGATTGCGGGCAAGAACACGCGCCCGCAATTTCCCGAAACGATGCTCCTCCATATTGCCCAAGGCGGCTTCCAGCGCCTCAGGCGTGGCTTTAGGCAAAAGAACGCCGATGCCCTGCCGGTCGAGAAACCGGCCGGTTTCGGTGTTGCCCATCGAGATCGGCACCGCGCCGAAGCGGCAGCCCTCATAGAGGCGATTGGGCAGCAGCCATTCGGAATTCAGCCCCTGCTCGAAAAAGTCGATGGCCCAGGAAAAATGAACCTCGTGGTAAATCGTTGCCATGTCCTCGGGGTTCCGATAGGCCCCGCCAAACGAGAGCCAGGGCTCGGATTCGACGAAACCGTGAAAATCCGGAAATTCGGAAAGCGCCGGACGGCCTCTGAGGACGATTTCGAAGCGGCCCTCGAGCCGTCGGGAAAATTCGGCCAGAAGCTCCAGGGAGCGGCGGCACCGGAGTGCGCCGAACCAGCCGATCCGCCAAGGCGGAGCGACGGGGACCTCCGCCACTGTGCGATCATCCAGAGAAACCGCGGCAGGCTCGAAATATTTGTTTTCGAGCAGTTCGACCGGCGCGGCAATCTGCCCGAACGGCTTGAAATAGTTGGCGATGAAGGCCGGCGAACTGGTCACCAGCAGCTTTACATCCCTGGCCAGATAGCGCTCCGCGCCGCGCATCGCCTTGCCCAGAAAGTCGTCGCGAAGCACAAGGCGATGGATGTCGAGGCACTCGTAGACGATCGGCACCGTCGCCTGGAACGCCGATCTGGCACGCCGGGCAAGCGCCAGCATTTCCAGATTGCGCGCGATGATAAGGTCGGGTCGCGGCATCGAGCCGAGCTTCGAGCCGATCGAAACCGCCGCACTTGTGACCGCTGACAGCCGCTGGGCGAATCGGCCGTCGCGCGTCGCGCCAAGGTCGATCGGCTGCAAGCCCTCGACCTCGGCGATCGGGCTTGCTGTCCGACGGAAGCCCGCCAGTGTGACCTGGGCGCCGCCTGCCTTGAGCATTATGATCCGCCGGCGCACGGCCGGGTCGGAGACGTCGTGTACCAAGTACAAGACATGCAGCATGAAAACTCGACCGCTGTTGGCCCGCCCGCAAGAATCCTAGTACAGCTCGTGCTGCATCGCAACATTTTTGGTGCAGCGTAGCAAAAATCCACGTTTTTTGTTGCGCTGCAAAATTATTGCCGTAGTTTGATGGTGGCATCGGGCGCGGGTCGGGACATCGGGACCGGCACAAAAATCAGGGACCCTGAATTTGCAAGCCAATGCATTCGACCCGCCAGAGGGCTCTCTCCGCAGATCGGTCGGACGCGGCGCTATCATCACGGCTTTGGCGCAATCGGTGCGGGTTGCGACGCAGATCGTCTCCGTCATCGTGCTGTCGCGCCTGCTGTCGCCGCAGGACTTCGGTGTGGTGGCGATGTGCGCACCGGTGCTTGCCTTCATCGCGCTGTTCCAGGATTTCGGCCTGACCCAGGCCACGATCCAGAAAAGCGGAATCAGGCATGAGGAGATCAACTACCTCTTCTGGGTCAATGTCGCGGTCAGCACGTTGCTCGCTTGCGTGCTTGCCGGTTCGGCGCCGCTGGTCGCCGCTTTCTACGGCGAACCGCGGGTGGCAGGTTTGGTGGCAGCACTTGGGCTGCAGATCATAGCCTATGGGCTGGGCGCCCAGCATCTGGCGCTGCTGACACGCCGCATGCAGTTCGGCCGCCTGGCTATCATCGACGTCGCAAGTGCCGTCGCTGGCCTCGTCGTATCGATTGCATGGACTTTCATCGACCGTTCCTACTGGGCACTTTTTGCCGGCACGCTGACAACAGCCGTGCTGCCCACGCTTTGCTTCTGGGCAAACTCGCGATGGCGCCCTAGCCTGCCGCGCAAGGTCGATGGCATCAGCGACCTGATCAATTTCGGCGCCGGCATCACCGGGTTCAATTTCACCAATTTCTTTGCCCGCAATCTCGACAATGTGCTGATCGGAAAATATTGGGGCGAAGCGCAGCTTGGGCTTTATGACCGGGCCTACAAGCTGCTTCTGTTTCCGTTGAGCCAGATCACCAATCCGCTGTCGAAGGTCATGGTGCCGGCTCTTTCCAGGCTGAAGGACGAGCCGGACCGCTACCGCAGCGCCTATCTTCGCGTCATGCCGCTGATCTTGCTGGTTGCACTTCCCGGCGTCGCCTTCGCCACCGCGATGTCCGACGTGCTGATACCGTTCGTGCTCGGCGAGCAGTGGCGGCAGAGTTCCAGCATCTTCCTGGCGCTCGGTTTTGCCGGGCTGCTGCAGCCGCTCAACAACCCGGCGGGATGGCTTTTCATCAGCCAGGGTCGTTCGGGCGATTTCATGCGCTGGGGCATCATAGCGGCCGTTACATCGGTGCTGGCCTTCTTGGTCGGCCTGCCTTATGGCGCGCTGGGGGTGGCGATCGCCTATGCGATCAGCGAGTATCTCAAAACACCTTTCTTGTGGTTGTATATCGGCAAGACCGGGCCGCTGCGGGCAAGCCACATGCTTCGCGCGGCAACGCCTTTCGTGCTTGGCGCGCATCTGGCGCTTGCCGCGATCTGGTTTGCCAAGCCGCTGCTGCCGCAACAGCACATCGTCGCCATGGCGAGCGCGGTTGTGCTGTCCTACATGATCACCATCGTGACCGCGCTGGCGTTTGCTTCCGGCCGTGAAGCATTGCGGGAGGCTCTGAAACTCCTGCCGGCACGGGCGCCCGCGGCAGCACCAAGCGAGGCGAAGTAACTTGCACGGACATCCATACGAGAAGCAGGTCTGATCCCATGCACTACCGATCGATCTCCGACATGAACGATGCGATTGTCAGGAACCTTCACCGGTTGCCGCGCGACATCGACCTGGTGGTCGGCGTTCCCCGAAGCGGGATTCTCGCCGCCACACTGCTCAGCCTGACGGCGAACATCCCGATGACCGATCTGGACAGCTTCCTGGCCGGAAAGATCTATACTTCGGGGGTCACCAAACGCCGCGCCGCGCTCGACCGGCAGGCCTCCGACATGCGCAAGGTTCTGGTGATCGACGACAGCGTCAGCGGCGGTGCCGCCATGCGCGAGGCGCGCAGCCGGGTAGAGGCCGCCGGAATCAAGGCGGACTTCACCTTTGCCGCGGTGTTCGGCCTGCTGCCCCAGCACGAGGAAACCGATGTCGTCCTGGAAGTCGTGCCGCATCCAAGGATGTTCCAATGGAACTTCATGCACCACAAATTCCTCGCGCAATGCTGCGTCGACATTGACGGCGTGCTCTGCCTGGACCCGACCGAAGCCGAGAACGACGACGGCCCCGCCTATGAGAAATTCCTGAGCGAAGCGCTGCCTCTGTTTGGCCCGACCCGCAAGATCGGCTGGCTCGTCACCAGCCGGCTCGAGAAATACCGCGCGCTTACCGAAGCATGGCTCGCAAAGCACGGCGTCGAATACGACAAGCTGATCATGCTTGACCTGCCGAGCAAGGCGGAACGGCAACGGCTTGGCGTGCATGGCAGCTTCAAAGCCGATTTCTACCGCAAATCCGACGCCATCCTGTTCATCGAGAGCGAGCACCAGCAGGCCCTCAAGATCGCCAAGCTTTCCGGCAAACCGGTGCTGTGCGTCGAAACGCATCTGGTAAGTTATCCCGATACGCTGTCGCTTCCGGCACTTGGGCAGACGGCACGCAACCTTCCCAGCAGATTGCGGGAGATCAGTTCGCCTGACGGGCGCAAGACGGCGATCAAGACAGTCGCGCGCACGCTGCTCGGCGAACGCGGCTACGAGACGCTCAAGAGCCGGGTCAAACGGCCGGCCTGAACCTGGCTTCGGGGCTTTGAACCTATATCCCGATGGAATCGGGATGGGTCCTATCTCCTAGTTGGCTATGATCTTTTCCGAACCTAAGGTCCGGGATCAAGGTCTAGAGCGGTTCATCGTTTCGCGGAAACGCCGAACCGCTCTATCTCTTTGTTTCTGCGCAATTCCGGACGGAAAACCGTTTCACACTTTCCTGGCATTGCTCTAGGCTGCCTGCCGCGAAGGCTGCCGTGCCGCCCTGTCGAGCATCGAGAAGAAGGTCGCGAACTGACCCGCCGGATCGAGTTCCGGTCGCCCGGAGAATGCACGGGCCGCCGCGGAAAGCCGCCCATATTCCTGGCTGTCGGTCCACAGACGCCTGACCACGGCCACCCAATCGGCGAGCGGGGCGTCGTAATCCAGCACCACGCCACCGGAGCCGATCGCTTCGGGCAGGCCGCCACGACGCGAGCCGACGACGGGAATGCCGCTGCAATGGGCTTCCGACGCCACCCGGCCCCAGGCCTCTTCCCACTTGCTGGGGGCGAGCAGGATTTTCGTGCGGCCATAAACGGTTTTCATGTCGCTGGTCCGGCTCTCCAGCGCGACGTTGCCGAGCGGCGCAATCGTCTGCTCGATCCGGGCCCGATGATCGTCGTCAAGCTTCCAGCTTTCAACGAACAGGAACGGGATTTCGGAGCAGGCGGCGGCAATGCGCACTGCAAGTTCGAAGCCTTTTTCCTCGTAGGGGTTGATCAGCGTGACAAACTCGCCTGTCGTGGGCGTGCTGTAGAGGGCGGGATTGATGGTCGGCGGTATAACCGTTGAATCGATATCGAATTTTGCCTTGTAGGTGCGCGCCGTGAATTCGGAATTGGCGATGTAAAGCGCCGAATGCAGCTCGCGCAGATCGCCGCCCAATTCGTGGAACTCGACATTTCGGAGATAGACGACCAGCGGCACGCCTTCGGCCTGCAGCGCCTTGCCGATCGGAACCGATTTGTGGCATTGGACCACGGCGACATCCGGCCTCAGCTTTTCGACGGCAAAACCCGCCGCCTCCCAGGGAAACCAGGCCCGCACGACCGGATAGCCCGGATAGCTGTCGATGACCGCGCGCTGCCTCAAAAGCTTCATCTTGGCGCGCGCCTTGTAGCCGAAAACGCCTTGGCCAAACAGGGCGGCGAGCACCGACGCCTCATGCCCGTGCTGGAGCAACTGCTCGGCAAGATGATGGGTGCTGGACTGGACACCGCCGCTGAATTGGGGCGTGTAACCGTTGCCGCCTGCAAAAAGCACTTTCATGGTTCGGCTCCTTGTCGCATTCTCAAATTTACCCGGCGATGACGGATCGCTTGTTTACGGTGATGGCTTGCGATCCGCCTTCAGGCATCCTGTTGCATCTCTAAATTGGCGAACGGATTGGTGCATGGCTGCCATCCGGTGAATCGGATCGGATCGATTGGCGAACTGCGCCGGGCATAGTCGGTCAGCATATGGAACTCGGCAATAACCCAGCGGTCGAAATGGCTCAGATCCTCTTTCTTCTGGTCGGGCAGAAACCGGCGCGCGGCGCCCAATTTCAGCTCTTCAAGCAGAGTGACCGCATCGCCCAGCTTTTTGTTTGGAAATATCCAGGGGTTCCGCTTCTGAAATTCCAGGACGAACTGCTGCAGATGTTCGATGCGCATGTTCAGCCTGCCGAAATATCTTTCGAGTGTGACGCGCACCAGGTCCTCGTCCGAAAGCGAGGAAACGGCGGCGTAGGCGATGCCGGTCGAAGCAACTCCGCCAGCCATGATGGCCAATGCCGCGCGCCGCGAAACCTTGATCATCCGGCCATTTCCTTTCCCGCTATCCGGCTCGCCGCCCGCAAGGACAGGGCTGCCGCGGTCAGGCTTGGGTTGGCACAGGAACAGCTTGGATATGTGCTCGAGCCGACGACGACCAGGTTCCTGAGCTGATGGTGGATCATATCCCGGTCGACGACTGAATCCGCCGGGCTCAAGCCCATCCTCAACGTGCCCTGGACGTGCGACTCGGTCGGCCGGATGCCGCGATCGAAAATCTCTTCGACCGGCAGCGGGGCCAGAAGCGCCGGCAGTTTCTCCTTTGCCCACGCCATGCCGTTGACGGCATAGTCGGACGCCCCCTTGAAACTGACGAAGGCGTTTTCATCCTCGTCGAGGATCACCAGATTTTCTGGCTCGAGCAGGTTTTCGGTGACAATGATGAGGGGAAGCGTCTGACGGATACGTCCCTTTTCGGGGCGCATCCCGTGCTGCCAACGGTTTTCGAAATAGACCAGCGCCGCCGCATGCTGCGATCTGTGGGCGCCGTCATAAAGGCCGAAATTCAAGCCGGTGGTGATGGTGCTGCCATCGAAATTGTCGACGCCGTCGAGATAGGCTTCGAAATTCCATCCGTAGGATTCGTGCAGGCCGCGCCCGACGAATTCGCCCGACAGACCAGACCGCAACATGATTGCCGGGCTCTGGATGGCATTGGCGCCCAGAATGAAAAGATCGCCGCTGACCGAATATTCCTTGCCGTCCTGCACGAATACGACCGAACGGACCGATCCGCCGACATGGTCGAGCCGGCGCACTTCAGCACCGAGGCAGACCGAAACGTCGGGATGCTCGAAGACGTGCATCAGGCCGTTGTTGGCGGTGAACTTCGCGTCGACCGGGCATAACCCGCATCGCAAATTGGCGCAGCACGAAGACCGCTGAGGGGTCGGCACGCGCGCCCTGGCTGTCGGCACGACAAAGTGCTGGTCCGGCTGCGCCGCTTTCATCATCCGGTCCGGCGTCGACATGCGATGCGGTGGTTGTGGAAACGGCCTGGAACGCGGCATCATCGCCGCCATGTCGGGGTCGCCTGAAATCGACATGACGTCCTCTGCATCGCAGTAGAACGGCTCGAGTTCGTCATAGCTGATCGGCCAGTCGTTGCCGACGCCATAGAGGCTTTTCAGCCTGAAGTCGTTCGGATGAAAGCGCGGCGTCTGCGCGAACCAGCAATTCGTTCCGCCTCCCAATCCGATGGTGTAGTTCCACGGCTTGTCGGAGTTGGTCTTGTAGGTGGTCTCTTCGTCGATGTCGGTGTTGACGTTCTGGTCGAGCTGCCATTCATGCGTGTTGTGCCGGCCCCATTCCAGAACCAGAATGCGAGCCTTTCGCTGCTTCGCGAACGCATGCAGGAAGAACGCCGAACCGAAACCGGAACCGATGGCGACAAGATCGAAATGTTCGTTGGCGATCTGTTCCGGCCTGACGCCCAGCACCATCAGATAAAACCCTTTGTTGATACGAGCGCGTTCATCAAAGCTTTCGTGACCGTCCTTGGTGTGCGAGCCGATCTTGCCATAAGCCTTTCCCGCAGCGTCTCACGCCGCCATCCTGCCGATCGAGTGGTATTCGATGCCGTGGCGGGCAATGACCTTCGGGTCGTAGAGGTTTCGGCCATCGAAAATGATCGGCGTGGTCAGCGCATCTTTCATCGCGTCGAAAGAAGGCGCGCGGAAGCTCTTCCACTCGGTGGCGATCAGGAGCGCGTCGGCGCCACGCAGCGCTGCCTCCTTGGTTCCGCACAAGAGCAGATCTTCGCGCTGTCCGTAGATGGCCTGGCATTCCTGCATCGCCTCAGGATCGTAGGCTTGCACCTTGGCACCGGCCTTCCACAGCGCTTCCATCAAGACACGTGCCGGCGCCTCGCGCATGTCGTCGGTGTCGGGTTTGAAGGCCAAGCCCCACAGCGCGAAGGTCCTGCCCTTCAGATTGCCCTCGAAATATCGATTCACCTTGTCGAACAAGACCGACTTCTGCTCGTTGTTGCGCTCCTCGACCGCGCGCAGCAGCTTGGCATCGAATTTGACGCCTTCCGCCGCCTTGATCAGGGCGCGCACATCCTTGGGAAAGCACGAGCCGCCATAGCCGAGCCCCGGATAGATGAAGTGGTAGCCGATGCGCGGATCGCTGCCGATGCCCTTGCGGACCTCCTCGATATCGGCGCCCAGCTCCTCGGCCAGATTGGCCATTTCGTTCATGAAGCTGATCTTGGTCGCCAGCATGCAATTGGCCGCGTATTTGGTGAATTCGGCGCTGCGCACATCCATCACGATCATCTTCTCGTGATTGCGGTTGAACGGCGCGTAAAGCTCACGCATCACCGCCTCGGTGCTCTCGCTGCCGGTGCCGACGATGATGCGGTCGGGCTTCATGCAATCGGCCACCGCGGAGCCTTCCTTGAGGAATTCCGGATTGGAGGCCACGTCGAAAGCCAGATCCTCGCGCCCTCGCGCCTTCAGCGTCGCGGCGATCCTAGCCTTTACCTTTTCGCAGGTGCCGACCGGCACGGTCGATTTGCCGACGACGATCTTGGGCGCGTCCATCTCCCGGCCGATGGCCTCGGCGACGGCCAGCACATATTTGAGGTCGGCCGAACCATCCTCTCCCGGAGGCGTGCCGACGGCGATCATCTGGATCTCGCCATGCCTGACCGCGGCGGCGGCGTCGGTGGTGAACTTGATACGGCCGGCCGCGTGGTTCTCCTTGACGAGGTTTTCGAGCCCGGGCTCGAAAATCGGGATGAGGCCCTGATTAAGCCGCTCGACTTTTTTCACGTCGATGTCGACGCACACGACCTGGTGCCCGACTTCGGCAAGCACCGCCGCCTGCACGAGACCGACATAGCCAATTCCAAAGACCGTCAAATTCATTTGGTTTCATCCCTGTTCAAGGCTTCGGAGCGCTTTCGGTCCGGCCGGTTCAGATTAGCCTTCACTTTATGCTGCATGCCAGCGATTCCGGAAACTGGCATGGCTGGCCGAGCGCCGTGAATGCGACGCGGTCCACTTGCATGGTGAGCTTGCGCCCCGGGTCCGAAAACGGGCCCAACCAGCCCTTCATCGTGTCGCTGCCCCAGAGGCTGAAGAATATCTTTTGCGCATGGCTGGGCAGCTTTGCCGGATCGGTGATCGTGTTCACCAGCTGGCCATTGACGTACCAGCGCAGCCGGTCCTTCTCCCAGACGAAGGCGTAGTCGTTGAAAGCCTTGTCGGCGCCGCCCGCGACATCCACCAATTTCTCGTTGTTGCCCTTGCCGGCTATGTAGGCGTTGACCTGTACTTTGGAGGTGTCCTTGGTCAGCACCTCGAAGTCGATTTCATCCCATGGCTGCTTGTCGGAGGGGCCGATGTAGGAAAAGAAGGCGGCGTTGATGCCGGAGGCCGCATCGGTTTTCATCCGCGCCTCATAGGTGCCATAGCCGAAGCGCTGCTTGGTCTGGATCTCGCCGCAGGCAAAATCGCGATCCTTCAGCTTCCGCTTTTCGAAACCGAGCGTCAGCATACCGTCGGAAAGCTCGACCAGGCTTTTGGACCAGGTGCAGTTCTGATGGCTGCCGTTCGTCCAGCCGTCGGCAACGTACCAGCGCGCACGGTCGAAGCTGGTGAAAGCATCGACGAACGATGGCGCAGTCGGGATATCCTGCGAACGGGACGGGGTCGGACCTGCAACCAGGCTGCCGAGCGCGACCAGCAGAAACGCGCCGCCCGAACAGAGCTGCCTCAGGTTCCCTTGCCTGATCGAGCGCGTGAACGGGCTGCCGCCGGTTGCTGGGGTGGACGTGCTTTTCGGATCCGCGTTCATACCAAACTCACCTTTGTGCTGTGCGCCCCCAACCCAAAGTCGACGTTCAAACCATGACGAAACGAGCTGATCTTGACCTTCTGCCAGTACCTTTCTTGTGCTGCCTCTTTCTTGCCCAGCCGCACCAAACCTCTTGTCTGTGGCGCCACCAAGGATATTGAGGCTCACCCGGCGCCGACGGCCGGTTTGGCGAAATCAGCCTTGGTCGTCGAGCTACGCTGGGCGCTTTCATCGAAGATTGCATCCAGCGAATGACGGAGATCCTTCATCAATTCGTTCTGCCGCACGAGCGCCACGATGCGCTGCTCGCAATTCAGGATCGACTTCGTCAGTTCGCTGACTTCGGCGGATCTGCTGGAGGAGGCCGCCC
>NZ_SUEO01000050.1:22527-23796 GCF_004962925.1 Mesorhizobium sp.
CCCATTTTCCATCGCCTCGACCAGAAAGGCCGCGTTGGTGGCCTTTGTCCGGTAGCGATTCTCAAGTCCGTTTTTCTCCGCCTCGACTTCGGCTGCGATCTGGTCAAGCAGCTTTGCCAGGCGGTCAAGGCGCGAGATGTCGGTCTGCCTGTCTCGAGCCGGATCCCTTGATCTGAAGCCGAATATCGAAGCCATGCGCTCAGTTTCCTGTCATGGCCGGCCTTAGGTCACTCCCGTGCCCATCCAGGCCGAAAAAATCTTGTCGCATCGTCCAGCTCCTCTGACAGGGGACATTTTCGGGCCGATTCAAACAACCAACCAAAATTGCTGCACCGCAACATACATGCCATCCCCAGAGCGAGTAGGCAACCACCTAATGCATGTTGCGCAAAAGTGCGCAGCGGTTTTGCGACAACGACATGCATAAGGACAAGAACTAAAACGCGTCGCATGATTCTCATCAAACGCGACGCGCATTAGTGTGGCCAATCGGAAATTCGCATCACGCTGGAGCGGGGTAAGGACCTGTTGACATGATCGGCATGGCGGCGTTTGCGGACAAGCTCAAGTCTCGCCGACCGGGCTGGTTGCGGCCATCAGAAAGCGCAGCGGCGGCACAGGCTGCTTCGGGGCAAAGCCGGCGCGGCGAAACAGCGCATCCAGCTTGTCGGCGGCCACGCCGCGAACGATGGGGATGAGGTTGGATTGGCTGGCCAGGGCGTAGGCCGCGGCCGACGTCAGCCCCCGCTCGTTCTTCACGTCGAGGAAGTTCCGCAACCGGTATTTGTCGCGCACCTGCCGTTCGTGCCTTCTGAGCACCGCCTTAGAGCCTTCCGGCAAACTGTCGATCGCCAGCAGCGCTAGATCCGCGTCGGCCAGACGCTTGAGATCCTGCGTCCTATGCTGGCCGCTCAGCGAATCCGCGCGAACGATGGCGCCATAGCCGCAGGACCTGATGACCTTGAAGCGTGCCCCGCAAGCAACCGCGCGCGCGTAGAGTTCATAGTCTTCGCCCAGCCGCAGGTTTTCGTCATAGCGCAGCCCATGCCGGTCAAGAAAAGCGCGGCTGATCACCGGTTTGAGGAAGCCCAACTCACCTCTCTGCACACGGCGACTGGAGATGTTGCCTTCGATGAAACGCTCGAAATCGAGGAATTCCGGGTCGGCCGAGAATCGCGGAGCGGCGATTTTCGAGACATCGGTCGCCGCATCGTCCCTGATCATCATGATGTTGTCGGCAGCGAAGTCCCAATCGGTGCTGGCGAACAA
>NZ_SUEO01000050.1:23806-31818 GCF_004962925.1 Mesorhizobium sp.
TGACGTCGAGCCGGATTACGGAAAGCCTGCCGCTGCCATCGTCGGCTGCCCGAGCGACTTTCGCGGTATCGTCGGTGGAGGCGTCGTCTACGACGACGACTTCCGCCACCTCCGGCTCGCGCAACGCCGATGCGATGGCAACCGGGATTGTCCGGGCCGCGTTGCGGGCAGCGATGATCACGCAGACCTCGGGTTTTATCATCAATTCGTCTCTCGACTGCACAGGTGGCTCCGAATTTCTCGCCGCCCCCCGTTGAATGTCCGATGCAGCTCTCGACCTGACCGACTGTTCGTCTGTTCGAAAGAGCGTCAGCCGGCGCTTATGCTGCAAGTGCGAAGCAAAGCATCGCCAAAATCATTCGCTCCGTCCAGTCTTTCCTTTCGGTCTCGTCATGGGACGCGCCGCTTCGCAAACCGTCCCTGCTATTCTGGATAGAGCCGTCAGCGCACCCGAATCGCTGATCGCCAAGTCGACGACGAGCGGCGGCGCGACGACGACGCTGACTGTTGCGCCGGCCTTCGATGTTCGCTTTCGCGACAGGTGGTCGCGGGGGAAATCGGCCGCATCGTCAAGGGCAGGCAAAATCAGAGGCTGAATCAGGGAATCAGAGGATGGCGGAAAACTCCGGAGCCTGGTTGTAAGGCGAGCAGTCCGACAGGAATCCAGCCGACGCGACCTGGGGCCGGGTCAGTGAAGGCTTCTCCTGGCACTGAACTTCTCGCCGTCGGCCGCTTCGGTCAGCTTTCGTTCGGCATCGCGAATCTTATCGGCCGACGTCGGGGTATTTCTGGCAACCATGACGAAAACCAGCAGAAAGTAGCCCAGCTGGATGACAATGGCGCAGGCTATAGCGCGAAAAAGCGTTGTGCCTAGCGAAGCGCCGTCGAGATAAGACCAGGCGACCACGATCGCCAGAGCGAAAATCATGCCGACAATAAATTTTGGTAGCGACATACCCGACAGCCCGTCAACCTGCTCGGGCAAAATTGATGATTGACCCACCCCGAGCCTCCCTTCGCCATGCGAGCTTGTTAAGGCCGCTCGCTTTTTGGCCGGTTGCTTCCGGCCTTCCCACGCTGTCCATACTCTGACAGAAACAATTTGCAACTCTATTAAGGTGTGCAATAGCGGGCAAGGCCAACCGCAAATTATTTTGGATAAGTTCGCGCGATCGACTCTGCCATGTTGCGATGCACACATCGGCATCACGACCAATCACCCCGCTATGGATTCGCCTCAGTAAGAGCCGCAATATTAATCAGTATTTTACTTTAAAACCTCTATATATTTTACAAAGCTACAGGACGATAATGCTCAAAGACGCGGCACAAAGAGCGATTCGCCCAAAATCAGCCTCAAAAAGGCACTAGATTTTTCAAGGTTGCCCATAATTTGTCATGAACGTGCCATAAAGGCCAAAATTTGTGCAGGATCGGTTTATTATTTAGTCAATTCATGACGTGATTATTTCAGGCGCTCAAGAAATTGTGTGTTGCGATGCAGCATTTTTTTGATATCGTGCGCCAAACCATCCGTTCAACGTATGGAGTTTACGCATGAGGGACGTAGCCAAGCCGGCCGACGCGGATTTTTCGCAGGCCGGTATCGACTTTCCACCGATCGGCGGCCTGCTCAAACGCAGCTTCGATGTCGCCGGTTCACTGATTGGCCTGGTTGCTCTCAGTCCGCTGTTTGTAATGGTCGCGCTGCTTGTCAAGTTTTCCGACGGCGGGCCGATTTTCTACGGTCACAGCCGGATCGGTCGGGGAGGACGGATTTTCCCGTGCCTCAAGTTTCGCACTATGGTTCAGAATGGCGAACAGGTGCTGGCTGCATATCTTGCCGCCAACCCGGACGCCAACGCCGAATGGACAGCCACCCGCAAACTCAAGAACGATCCGCGCGTCACGCGCGTCGGGGCCGTGCTGAGGAAGCTCAGCCTCGATGAACTGCCGCAGATCATCAACATCCTTCAGGGTGACATGAGCCTTGTCGGCCCTCGCCCGGTCGTGCGCGACGAGCTTGAGATTTATGGCAGTTCGGCCGTCTATTACCTGAAATCGCGCCCCGGCCTGACCGGGCTCTGGCAGGTCAGCGGCCGCAATGACGTTTCCTATGACAGCCGCGTCGCATTCGATCGCCACTATGTCGAGAACTGGTCGCTGTTCGAGGACATTCGCATCATCGTCAAGACCGTGCCTGCCGTCTGGATGTCGCGGGGCTGCTACTGACCCGGCCGGAGCCGGTTCTGTGGAGGAGTGACGGTCCAGACGCCAAACATTCTGCAATAAGCTTCATTGGGCGGGGGTTAAAGCGGATCGGAAACGTTCAGTTGAAAACAAACATCTTCGGAATCTCCTGCGCCGGCACTGTCAGCAATCACATGCGACGGATGCGGCTTATGACTGCTTGCCTCGCGCTGTCGCTTGCCGTCCCACAACTCGCCGCCGCCGACGAGTACCGCCTGGGATCGCAGGACAAGCTGACCATCCGCGTGGCCGAATGGCAGACGGTTGAAGGCACGTTCCGCGACTGGACGGCCGTCAACGGAGAGTACACGGTCGGCCCTGCCGGAACATTGTCCGTGCCGTTCGTCGGCGAAATGCCGGCATCCGGCAAGACCACATCCGAGGTCGCGGCAGCGATCGGCCAGGCGCTCCAGCGCAAGCTCGCTCTGGCGGACCGGCCGGAAGCCTCCGTCGAAATGGCGCAGTACAGGCCGTTCTATATTTCCGGGGAGGTCCAGACGCCCGGCCAGTATCCTTATGTGCCGGACCTGACCGTCCTGAGGGCGATGAGCATCGCCGGCGGTGTCCGACGGAGCCCGGAGGGACAGCGGTACGACCGCGACATGATCAATGCCAAGGGCGATTTTGACGTTCTCCAGGACCAGCGGGTCCGCCTGATCGTCAGGCGCGCGCGCATCGAAGCGGAGATAGCGGACAAGGCGACGTTCGACGTGCCGAAGGAGGTGGCCGAAGATCCGAAACTGGCAAGCATCGTTGCCGACGAGATGGCGATCCTGACGGCCGATCAAAAGAATCTCAAACTGCGCCTTCAGGCGCTCGACGATTTGAAGACGTTGCTACAGAGCGAGATCGATTCGCTGCAGAAAAAGATCGTCAACCAGCAGCGGCAGGTCGACCTGGCAAAGGAACAGCTGAGCGGCATCGGCTCGCTGGCGCAAAAGGGCCTGGTCGTCAACACGCGGGTTCTGACTTCGCAACAAACGATCGCCGACCTGGAAGGCCAGATCCTGGATTACGAAACGGCCATCCTCACCGCCAAGCAGTCGATCAGCAAGGCCAACCAGGACGCCATCGACCTGGAAAACACCCAGAATGCGGGCCTCGCCACCGATCGGCAACAGGCAGAAGCCGATCTCAGTCAAACAATGCTCAAGATGAACATGCAAACCGGCCTGATGGCCGAAGCCATGTCGGGGAACCCGGCATTGCAACGCTATCGGGACGGCGAAGAGCCAACAATGTCGTTTGGCCTGGTTCGGGTGGTCGACGGCAAGGCCAAAGAAATCGCCGCCAGCGAAGACACGCCCGTGCTGCCCGGAGACGTGATCAAGGTAAAGCTGGCTCCAATGGCTAGCCAATAAGGCCTTCGAGCGACTGAATACCCGACGTCAGCTGACGCTCAAAGCGAGCGTCACGCCAAGGCCGTCCGCATAGATGCACGCTCCTCGGCAAGGAGTGGCTATCCGTGGGGGAGCGTAGTGAATATCTATCGTGCCAGAAGATATATCAAAGGCACAATCATCACATTCATTTGGGGAATGAGAGGTATCGAAATATCCGATCGGGTTTCGGTACTTGGAGCCTCGCCCCATATAGCAGGAAAAGGCAATTTTAGATTTGGCTCTCGCGTTTCATTTCGAGGGATTGGGTCACGTTCTTGGTTTCATGCACGTCGGAACGCAAGCCTGTCAATTGGCTCTAAATCTTTTATAAACAGCGGAGTTATGATCGACGCATCCGTCGCAGTAAGCATAGGAAACAGATGCCTTGTTGGCGATTCGGTTGTAATCCAAGACTCAAACTATCATGAGGTCGAAGAGGGTGCCGGCGTTAAAGCGAAAGCTGTCCTAATTGGTGATAACGTTTGGATTGGCCGAAATTCAATAATCCTGCCGGGAGTCGAAATCGGGGATCATAGCGTAATTGGAGCTGGGTCCGTGGTCACCAAAAGTGCACCGCCACGAAGCCTGATTGCAGGAAATCCCGCCCGAATAATTCGCGAAATTGTGGCGCCCCGAGATTACATTCGTTTTTGATAGGCGAAAATCAAAGTGACATTTGGCGCTTTGCTTAACCTCTTGCGGTTTCTGGTTCCGCGAGGTTGGCTGCGGTCCACCGGGGACGGGCGACAGGCACCCTCACCAGCTTGAAGTAGCTGTAATACAGGAGGAAGGAGCCCATAATGTAGGGGTTGAGGGTCTCGACCTCGACGAAGGACCGGATGAATAGAAGCACCATCACGCCGGCAAGAATCACCGACTCGGCTTGCCATGTCCTGAATATCAACGCCGAAATGTGGCCCCACAGCGTGCGCACGATAATCAGCGAAATCAGCGTCGCCCCGACATAGCCAAGCTCGACGAGGGCTTCGATATAGGTATTGTGGAAGTGGAAGCCGCTTCTGGTTGTGATGTAGAATTCGTTCCAAAGCCGCTCGGCCTCGGCGAAACCCTGCACCCAATAGCCCGCATAGCCGACGCCGAGGATCGGTGCTTGCTGCGCCGCCTCCCAGCCCTGCTCCCAGAGATAGGTCCGTCCGGTGAGCGTGGAATCCTTTCCGAAGACGCCAAGGACGAAATCCAGAAGTCCCGCAAAGGCCACCAGGGTGACCGCGATCAGCCCGCATGTGCCGACCAGGAAAATCACCCGTCGATAGCGGAGCGAAAGCTTCTTGGCCATGGCAAGCAGAGCCACCAGAGCGAGAACTGCCGGTATCGAAGCCATCGAGGTGGCGGAATGCGCAATGACCAGCAGATAGGCCGACAGGGCGACCACGGGCGCCGTCAAGATAAGGCTCATTCGGCCGCGCCTGAGAAAAGCCAGGAAGACAATGCAGAAGTAAATACCCAGCGATGCGACAAAGCCGATCTGGTTCTTGGAGCTGAATGCGCCGACGAAATTGTACGTCCCGTCCAGAACGTCATAGGAATAACCCCCGACCTTGAGCGAATAGAGCAGGACGAGAAAAATCCCGATCAGCGAGCCTATCGTCAACGTCCGGACGCTGACGGTGCGCGCCGCGATGTAGGCGCAGGCGATATGGGAGCAATACTGGACTGCCGTCCTCAATGTGATGCTGGGAGCATCCGACCAGAACACCGAGAGGCAGACGTAGATGGCAAATGCCAGCGGGAGCCACGCGCTGGAGGCATGTCGCAACAGCCGCCGGTAGTCTACCAGGATAAGGGGAAGCCAGACCGCATAATAGGCCAGGATCAAGATCTGACCGAAAATGGAGGAGTAGGAGAACGCCCAGATGGAGATGGCAACTGCAAAGCTACCGTAGACCGTGTTCTTCTCCGGATCGATCAACAGAGATTTTGGAATCTTCATCTCGGTAGCGGATACCCGTCCATGCAGTTCAATACCAATTCGCCGCCGCGCCAAGCGCGGACGCTTCCGTTGTGCAGTGCAATATAACCCATCCCCCGCAGCCTGTCACCCAAATGAGGCAAAAACAGCCGTAAGGATGCACCGAGGCGGGCGGTGAAAGACCGGCAGGCCGGGCAAGAACCGATCATCCCGACCAACCTGTGACCGCAAACACTGCCTAACGGCCGGGCATCACCGTCGGCACTGTCAAGAACCATCGCCGCCGCATTTATGAGAGGTTTGGCATCACCACCGCGCGGGAACTGTTTTTCTTCTAGCGCCTGGCGAAAAATAGCAGCGGCATTCATTGCATCCGTTGCAATAAATGAGACCCTCCGCGTACCCTATGTCGGGGACAACCAGACCAATGACCGCAGGATAATTGGCAGACACTGGTCCCCCGATCTGCTGGGTTGGAGCAAACGGATGGACAAACCTCGAATCTTCCTGGGCTCGTCGGGGAAGCAGAAGAAATTACTGCAGGCGCTGACACGCGGTCTTGAAGACATTGCGCATGTGGAACCCTGGACGACGTCCTTCAGTCCTGGGACAACCACCCTGGGGCGCCTCCTCGAGCTTACGCGTGAAGTTGACTTCGCCGCTTTCGTGTTCGCTCAGGACGATTGGACCAGTGTGAGCCAGCCGGCATCGTCTGCGGCGGCATCCGCTCAAGCTTCTCCACGAGACAATGTGGTTTTCGAGGCCGGCCTTTTCGGCGGAGTCCTTGGAATGCGCCGGACGTTCATCCTCCATGCCAATGGCTCCAAGCTTCCAAGCGATCTCCTCGGCCTCACCTCCGTAAGGTATGGCGAGGCGACGACCGGCGCGGAGATGAGGGCGATCAACCAAAAGCTTCGGAATGCGATCGAGAATGAAAGTCGTGTCGCCCGGATAGAGGGCCTTTGGTGGCAATTTTCCCTGTCGGAACGAACCGTAAAGGAGCCGTCCGCCGTGAGCCTCTTGCGTATCTCGCGAGACCGCGATGGTGCGCTGGAGCTAACCGGCCGCTCATGGCAAGAAAACGGCAGCCTGTCCGCGAGATACTGGAGCGAAGCTGTAAAGGAGAGAAAGGAGCCTCCCGGCATCTTTTACTTTTGGAATGGAGAACGGCCCTTGGACGCGAACGCGTCGCAGTTGTACGGGACAGGAGAGATCCGGCTGGAGTCCGCCGATCGCGCGTCCGGATACTTCACCACACGAGCCGACACACTGCCAAAACTGAACGCGCGCACCTCCGGTGTCTATCTGCGCGCCGATCCTGAGGACTTAAGCATCCTGGACGGGCGCGACAATCAGCGGCGCGTGGAGTTGATCGCAGAGCGGCTGAGCCATTGGAAGTCGATCAAGAACGTCTGAACTGTGCCCATGGGAGCCGCTCGAACGGCTCTGCCGCCTCGCCGCACCGCAGGCCCAGTACCATATGGAGAGGTAGCAGCCAGGAGGGGCTTCTCAACCGCCTGCTCCTGGCCCACCACGAAGCTGTTCGACGTTCCAGACTCCGGCTTGAACTTCTCTGTCGTTGACTTCACATTCGCCGCCGATTGGGAGGACGAGCACATGACGATGAGTTTTGCGGGACGGTTTGCCGGACGATCGGCCGTGATCACCGGTGGCGCCTCAGGCATCGGCCTGGCTGTCGCGCAAAGAATCGTTGAAGAGGGCGGACGCGTTTGCGTCTGGGATCGCGATCCCACCCAGATCGAGCAGGCCAAGGCTGTCATTGCCGATTTGCATGGCGTGACTATCGACGTCGCCGATCCCGTGGCGGTCGAACAGGCCGCCCGGCAGACGATCGATGCCCTTGGCGCGGTCGATATCCTGGTCACCAGTGCCGCCATCACCGGACCGAACATGACGACCTGGGACTATTCGGTGGAGGATTGGCGCCGGGTCATCGACATCAACCTCAACGGCGTCTTCTTCTGTAACAAGGCGCTGGTTCCGCACATGCTCGAGCGTAATTACGGCAGGATCGTCAACATCGCCTCGATCGCCGGCAAGGAGGGAAATCCCAATGCGTCGGCCTACAGCACCTCGAAGGCTGCGGTGATCGGCCTGACCAAGTCGCTGGGCAAGGAACTGGCCAAGACCAAGGTGACGGTGAACTGCGTCACGCCGGCGGCCGTGCGCACCGCGATTTTCCAGCAGATGAGCCAGCAGCACATCGACTTTATGCTGTCGAAGATACCGATGGCGCGGTTTGGCGAGGTCGAGGAGGTGGCGGCACTGATCTCATGGATCGCTTCCGAGGAATGTTCCTTCACGACGGCTGCCGTCTTCGACGTCTCCGGCGGCCGGGCCACCTATTGAAGCACGTCAGGTGCGATCTGCCGCCGGCCAGACTGGAGTTCACGTCGTTTGCTTAGGGTCGAACCTCCACTGTCCGATGA
>NZ_SUEO01000505.1 GCF_004962925.1 Mesorhizobium sp.
GGCACGCCGCGGCGGAAGACCGAAGGATGAAGACAGCGCCGCGGTCAGCCGGTCGATGGGCGCCCCTTCCTGGGTCGCCGACGTCAGATAGAGGCCGCGCAGCCAGGCGGCTTCTTCGTAGCGGCTTTCGCCGAACATCGCCTCGACCAGCACCTGGATAGGCTCGGACAGGCTCGTGAGCTGGGCGGGAAATCTGAAAATCTCGGCGCGGGCGGCGAGCTTGTCCTC
>NZ_SUEO01000506.1 GCF_004962925.1 Mesorhizobium sp.
GGCCATTATCGACAACGCTACCAACGTTTCCACGCTGTGGCTGGACAGCACGCGGTGGTAGACTTGGAGCATATAGAACGAGCTGGTGAGCATCAGTATGTTGATGCCGGCGCTGAACCAGATAAGCGGTTTGATGGCGCGTTTGCCCTCTTTCATCACCGCTTGCAGAGCGGGAGTCTGTTGGTCGCTCGTTTTCATGATGGCAATCGCGCCCGTTTTCCGGCGCGC
>NZ_SUEO01000507.1 GCF_004962925.1 Mesorhizobium sp.
GGTGGCGGCAAACGGGTCATCTTCGATCCTCCTTTCCCGACCTTCGATGGCTTCGGCGCGCTCGGCGCCCGGATCGAGCTCCTGCCTGTCAGCGGAATCAATGGTCACGGCACGGCGATTGGTGGCGTCCTGGTCCGTCCCGGCGGTGTCCATGTCGTTCGTCGTGGCTGCAGTCGCGGCGGCGGCTTCTGCCTCGGCGGCCTCGGCCTCGTCTTGATCGGCCGTCCG
>NZ_SUEO01000508.1 GCF_004962925.1 Mesorhizobium sp.
GGTAAAGCGAGCGTCTCTCACCCCTTCAACAACGATGTCACCTTCGAGATCAGCCATCCCAACGCCATGCGAGTCGAGCTCTACAGCCAGGACCGCGATTATATCTGGCCGGGCAACAATCAAGACTATTATCTCAATGACGGCGAGACCAAGTCGATCCCGCTGTCCTGCAATGACGGCGAATCGATCTGCTACGGCGCCTGGGTCGACGGCGACGAGGGCACCT
>NZ_SUEO01000509.1 GCF_004962925.1 Mesorhizobium sp.
CAGGAACCGCGTCTGCTGCCCTGGCTGACGGTGCTCGGCAACGTCGCCTTTGGCCTCGAAGTGCGGGGCGTGCCCAGGGCGGAGGCCGAGGACAAGGCCCGCTTCTATACCGCGCTCGTCGGCCTGGCCGAGTTCAGCGATGCCTATCCCAGGCAGCTTTCGGGCGGCATGGCGCAGCGCGTCGGCATCGCCCGGGCCTTGACCGTGCAGCCTGAAATCCTGCTG
>NZ_SUEO01000510.1 GCF_004962925.1 Mesorhizobium sp.
GTCGGACAACTGCTTGTAGCCGGAATAGCCGTCGATCGCGTTGACACCGCCCGAAAGCTTGATGATGCCGTCGGCGGCGGTGTCGCTGCCGGATGCGAGGATCTTGCCGCCCTGCATCGACAGCACAAACAGGACGCGCTTGCGGTCGTTGATCGAAGCGGTCTGCTTTTCGGCTGCCTTCAGCTTGGCATCGATCTCGGCTGCCAGCGCATCGGCCTTGGCGTC
>NZ_SUEO01000511.1 GCF_004962925.1 Mesorhizobium sp.
TCACCGGCAACCTCGTCGTGCGCCGGGCGCGCGATGGCGAAAAAGTGCTGGCGCTCGACGGCCGCGAATACACGCTGACACCTGAGATGTGTGTGATAGCAGACCGGGACGGCGTCGAATCGATCGCCGGCATCATGGGCGGCGAGCATTCCGGCTGCGACGAGAACACGTCAGACGTGCTGATCGAATCGGCACTTTGGGACCCGATCACCACGGCCCGCAC
>NZ_SUEO01000512.1 GCF_004962925.1 Mesorhizobium sp.
CAGGATCGAGCGGCCGATGGTCTGGTGGCGGAAGGCCGTCTCGGTGAAACGGTCGAAAACGATGTCGTCGGGCGTGTCGTGCGCGGCGCCGATCTCCTGCAGGATGACGTGCTGCTCGCGCTCGAGTTCCTGCGGGTCGAATTCGGACTCCTGCAGGATGTCGGACAGGATGTCGACGGCCAGCGGCACGTCGTCGGAGAGCACCCTGGCGTAGTAGGAGGT
>NZ_SUEO01000513.1 GCF_004962925.1 Mesorhizobium sp.
CGCAGCCGATATCGAAGCCGCGCTCGATGCGGCGCACGGAGCCAAGGACGCTTGGGGCCGCACCAGCGTTGCCGAGCGCGCGCTTATCCTCAACCGCATCGCCGATCGCATGGAGGACAATCTGGATCTCCTGGCGCTTGCCGAGACTTGGGACAATGGCAAGCCGATCCGCGAAACGACCGCCGCCGACGTGCCGCTCGCCGTCGATCATTTCCGCTATT
>NZ_SUEO01000514.1 GCF_004962925.1 Mesorhizobium sp.
CCTACTGATGCCGCGCGAGCCGGTCCATGGGTGCGTTTGCTTCGGCCAGACTAGCTAGCGCTTGCTCGACTTTCTGAGCCGAGGCGTCAGTGCGGATCATTTGCTGCCTCGGCCGAGCGAGCGTTGCGGCGCGATGTACGTCGCCGTGTCGCGCAGTTTCAAGTCGCGAATCCGCCTTTCGTTCCGATGTCCGACCTGCCTCGCAAAGGGCTGGCCGG
>NZ_SUEO01000051.1:0-11855 GCF_004962925.1 Mesorhizobium sp.
ATGTTCAACTGCATGGCGAAACGAGCCTGGCGATCGCAGAAGAACTGCAAACCCGCCACATTCCGTTCGCGTGTCTGACCGGATTTGGGCCGCGCGATGTTCCATCAGCCTTCGCCAACTTCAAATTTGTTCGCAAGCCGGCAGATCAGGCTGCCATTCTGAGCGCCTTGGCTGAATTGGTCCGGGTGGCCTAGCTTGTTTCAGACTTCGTCATGGATCGAAGGGCGGAAAGCGATCACCGGCAAATTGCTCCGCCCAAGGCAAAGCCATGAGCCAGTTCTCACGGCGCGGTACCCACAGTTCGTAGTCGGGAATGAGGTCGCTGGGAGCCATGTCGAGCGAGCCGAGCATGATCTCGGCCTCGTTGTCCCGCAGCCAGGCGATGTGCGAACCGCATTGCGGGCAGAAACTGCGTCTGGCGAACGTCTTCATTTGTCCGCTGCCTTCATAGGCTGACATGGGCCAGACGCCGAACGGCGTGAAAAAGCTGCCGCTGGCGCGGCGGCAATCCTGGCAGTGGCAAATTCCGACCCGCAACGGTGCGCCGCTCACCTTGAAGCGAACGGCGCCGCACAGGCAACCGCCGTCCCGTTCGACCCCTGCCATCGTCTTCAGTCCAGCGGTTTGTCTGTCGGCCGCGGCGTGGTGCCCGACTGGCGCGGCCCGCCGGCATTGCGGTTCACCACCGGATTATCCAGCGGAGCGGTCGATGGCTTCGATGTTCCCGCGGTTTTTGGCGTCGGCGGTTTCGCTCCCGCGTCCGTTTCGTTGGCATCCCGCCTTGGATGCCGCAAGCCGCCGGCATTCACTTGCCGGCTTGCCGGCTTCGATGTGGTATTCTCTTTGGCCATGGGGTCTCCTTCCTGCTGCGACGGAAAGAACGGATGGTTTCGTTCGCAGCCCACAACTCGTACATCTCAACCGCCGGCAGGATGCGAAGTTCCACGACCTGGAGCTTCAGGTGTCTTCTTGGGTGCCAACGTATGCTGTAGGCATTAATCCTGCGCATTCATGTAGATGGGAACCATTTTCGCCACTGGCTGTTCGGGCCGCAGGAAGGAGCCGGACATGGAGCGACGTAACGCTATACTTTCGCTGGTGATAGCAGCGGTCATTATCGTCGGCTTTCTCATTGGCTTTCTGTACGCCGATATGGGCTGGCGCACCTCGCCACTCAAAAGAGCGCCTGAGCAAAACCAAGGTGGAAACGCACCGGCCGACACCTCGCCTGCAGCGGGCATCAAGAAGAATCCCCAAGAGAATACCGAGATGCCGGATCAGAAATAACGGTGATCCTTCGGGCACAGTCAGCGGCGGTTCGATGCGGACTTGAGGTCACTGTCGAACAATCGATCTCAGAACCTGCAGTGTCGGCTCCTTGTCCGCGCGTCCCATACTTTCAGCGTCGCGCCTGCGGATAGTGCGACCACAGCGTATCCCTCAAGGAACTGTCAACCGGCCTTGGGAGCGGTGCTCGGGACCAGGAATCCACTCTTTAGCAACTCCAGGGCGTCGAGCGCGTCCTCATCCAGCAAATTTGTCAGAGCCACCCCATCTGAGAAGACAACCTTGTGGTCGTCTATGTCGTAGACTTCCCAAAGCCCCTCCTTGTTTCTTCGAATGGCGTGCCGATGCTCCATAAGCACACGCTAATTGAGTCTCGAAAATGGTAGGCAGAAAAAATCAGGGGAGGCCAACATTAGTAGTGGAAAACTCAGGCGCTCTCTGCCGCGTGATGCGTGGACTGAAGGGTGCAGGGCCGCCGCCGTCGGGCCTGGCAGGCGGCAGTAGATATTCGTCGCTGGGGCAAAATATAGGTGTCCCAGCACGAGTTGTATTTTGTCGGAGGCATCGCCGACCAGAACTCAGCCCAAGCTGCTAAGCTCAGAATGCCGGCGGCGCCTGGTCCGGGGAGGCCAAAGCGACCACGGATCCGAATAGCGAGGTTGAGAAACCGTCTGACAATCATTGCGGACACTCGGCCTCTGATGTAATTTAGAACTTGATCACGTGAGGAATATGCCCGCTGTCGCGACGGCTTTTCTCTCTTTTCTGTCTTGGCAGATAGCATGCTCTCTAACGGACCTTGACACTGCAAGCTGGTTCTTGTGGTCGCCAGGTAACAGCGGTTAAGGGATTTTGCCATGCTCCGACGTTGCGGATTCGTTGCAGCCTTCATGCTCGCAAGCTTCACGACTTTCGAGGCTTCTGCCGTCGAACGAAGGGTCGCTTTTGTAATCGGCAACTCCGATTACCAAGAAATCTCGGCCCTCAAGAACCCGGCTAAAGATGTGGTGGACGTATCCGATACGTTTCGGCAGGCTGGTTTTGATGTTTTCGTCGCGAGCAATCTTACAAAGCTGCAGTTTGAAGATCAGTTCCGCAACTATCTTGCCGCCGTGGATGGCGCCGATATCGCTGTCGTCTACTATTCCGGCCACGGCTTTCAGATCGGCGGCGAAAATTTCCTGATCCCAGTAGACGCCTCGTTGAAGCAGGCGGCCGATGTGGAGGTCCAGGCAATCAAGCTAAACGACGTGCTGCAGCAGATGCGTTCGAAATCGAAGATCCAGGTGATCATCCTCGATGCCTGCCGCAACAATCCATTCCCTCGCAAGGACTATTGGCTCAGAGACCAGCTTCTTACCGCCAGCGGCACCGGCCTTGCGCAAGTAAGAAGCTCGCTGAACACGCTGATTGCTTTTGCCACCGAACCCGGCGCGGTTGCCTATGACGGCGCCGGCGACCTCAGTCCTTTTTCGTCAGCGTTTTCTCGTCGCGCGCTGGCCCCCAACCAGGAGATCCGCACGGTCATGTCGGCCGTCCGCCGGGATGTGGTTGAGGCTACCAAGGGCTTGCAGGTTCCCTGGGAGAACTCTTCGCTTATCGACGAAGTCGTTCTGATGCGTCGCAGCAGCCGCCCATCGCTGCCGCCGGTGCTGGAGAAGGTCGTGCTGTCGGGCGCCGGCCCCGTCGATCTGGATCTACCGGAACCGGTCGAGGTCGACGGCGGGACAATCACCGTCAGCATCGATAGACCGCCCACCTTGGGGCGCCTGATGCTTGACGGCAAGGCTGTCGAGGCGGGAGAACTGATCCAGGGCAAGGATCTGCCGCGCTTGCAGATGGATGTCCCCAAGGGAATTGGCGAGCCAGAAGAGATGGATATGCTGGCCTACGCCGCACGCGACAATTGGGGCGGCGAAGCCAAGGGCATGCTGGTCTTCCGGGTCAAGAGCGGCGAAGGAACCCAGGGCGAACAGGTGATGGCCTCGCTCGAGGCCGAGCAGGAGCAGCAGGTGCTGCAGCGCGGCATTCATGTCACCGGTGCCGCCGAGGCGATCGAGAGCCGCGAGATCGACGTTCCGGTCGGCGTCGGCGCGGTTGCCCTGAGCCTGGATCTCCCGACAGACGATGCGGCGGTCAGCTTGAGAGTTGCGAACTATCCGGCAACGGGAACGCTCTCCCTGCCGGATCGGGCCCTGTCGCCCGAATCGAGCTTGACCGTCGGTGAAGTCGAGGTGCTGCGCTATGAACCCCAGATCGGAGCCAGCGCACCGGTCGAGGTCGCCTTCGAAATTCGGGCGGATAGCGGAGCATCCAAACCCGCCAAAATGACACTGTCGCCAAGCGTCGATCCGTGCGACTCGGCTGCCGGCGAGCCTCTCGATCTTCAAGGCGTCGTCCCCGGCTTGCTGCCAAATGAAATCGGCGCCGAGGCGGTGAAGCTTTGCGAGGCTGCGGTGAAGGCGTATCCCGATGTCGCCCGCTTCCGCTATGAACTGGGTCGCGCGCTGCTTGCAGCCGGCAAGGTGGACCAAGCCAGGAAAGCCATACAACAGGCCGCCGACAGGGGACATGTGCGCGCTGTGTTCGAGCTCGGCTACCTCTACGCGACGGGAACGGGCGTGGCTGTCGACCGGAAAAAGGCCAACGCCTTCTACGCGGCCGCAGCCGACAAGGGCGATCCTTACGGGATGACGTCATGGGGCCGTGCCTTGTTCAACGGCTACGGCGTCGAGCGCGACACCGGCAAGGGGTTGGACCTTCTGCTCAAGGCGGCATCGATGGGGCACACCTATGCCATGAACGATCTCGGCGCGATCTTCACCGAAGGCCGCAACGGCGTGACCGGAGATCAGGCCCGCGCCGTTGCCTTCCTGGAAGCTGGCGTCCAGCGGCAGGACATGTATTCGATGAACTTGCTCGGTCGCAATTACCTCAGCGGCCGGGGCGTCGAGAAGGATCCGAAGGCTGCGCTGGCGCTTTTTCAGAAGGCCATTGACCTCGGCCAGCCCTATGCGCCTGGCAGTCTTGCGCGCATGTACCGTGATGGCGTTGGCGTGGAGCAGAACCTTGATGAAGCCCAACGTCTGTTTGAATTGGCAACCTCGCGCGGCGACCAGTCCGGCGCCTACGATCGCGCGGCTCTCGAGATGCAAAAGGGCGACAAGGCCGACCAGGCCGTCGCCGTGCGTTTCCTGGCATTCACAGTTGCGCTCGATCTTCGCAATGAACTGCCTGACGCCCGGGCGACGTTGGCGCAATTCGGGGCCAAGCCGAAAGCGGCGGCGTTGAAGCAGCTGCGTGGGGAACTCAAGTCGAAGATTCCGTTGAGCGGCTCTGTCGACAAGCAACTGGTCAAAGTGGCAAGGGCGGTCTGGGAACAAGCCAATCCGCGTCGGGATTTGTTCTGATCAACAAGGAGGCAATGGTGGGCAGAAATCGGAAGCAGGCAACAATCGGGATAACTCTGTCCATCGCCTTGGCGGGGGTCATGGGCTGCACATCCTGGCAACCCCTTCAACCGACGCCGCTGGTGGCGACGCCCGCACCGGCGCCGAAGGTCGTTCGCAGAGCCGCGGCGCCGCGGAAGGTCGTCAACCCGGTTCCCAAACCGGTGGCCGCCAAGAAAGTGGTCAAACCGGTCGCGGACGAGCCTGCTGCCGCACCTCCCGTAATCATTCCTTCTTTGGGAGGGAGCGGCGGAGGAGGCGGCGGCGGCTGGTCCGGATAAACGTTGAATGGGCGGCTGCAGCTAAGCCAAGCAACTGATTCAGAGCATTCTGCACCCAGTGGAATCACTTGGCGCCGCAGGAATGCGGCTTAATCAAACAGATAGAGCCGGATGCTCAGTTCAATTTGAATGTATCCCGCTCGCGGATGCGGGCTAGGGTCTAATTCGCATCCGCTGATTGGCGCAGCGCCTCGATCTCTGCCATCTGGATGCCCATTTCGACAAACGCGGAAAGAACTGAAAAGCGGTCCTCCAATGCAACACGTGCCAATCCGGCCAGAACCCCCGCACTCACGGCGTGGGCGGCAGGCGATGGCTGCAAGGCCGACACGGCTGATGCATCTATAGCCGAACCATTGCCATGCTGTCCTGCAGCCAAGGCAACCCAGCCAGCCGGCGTTGTAGGCGGCATCGCCGCAGCCTTGCTCACTTCTGGGCGATGGTGAGGGCTATCCGGTTCGCTGACCCAGTCACGAACAAGCGCAAGCAACTCCTGATCCCTGTGATCGAGCAGAACGGTGAGGTGGCTCAGGCACTCATGCGCCCACCACACCGCAGCCCGCTCGGGAAGCAGATAGGCACAGAACGTAATCGCCTCCTCCGGCACTCGCCCGGCAAGGAGGGCGCGGCAAAATTCGATTGAAGGCTGTTCGGTCGGACGTGCCACCATGTCCCTGGCAACAGCGGGGTAGGCCATGAAAAGGTCCCGCGCCGTTTTGAATCGAAGCTCATTGGCCATGGCCGCCACGCTTTCACTTAGGGAACAATCGACACTGAAGCCCCGGATAGGGCGCGGGTCAAGTCTCAGTCCGTAGCAAGATGGAACTGCCGTCCACTCCCCGTATGCTTGACGTTTATTGACAGACAATCGCTTCGGGATTTGGTATACTCCGCAGCCGAAGAAATCGGATGTTCGAGACAGGAGTAACCGTTATGCAGTTGGGCAGTTTAGCCTTGGTGTTGACGGTCGCGCTTTTTTCGACCCACGCTTCCGCTGATCCGCTTCAGAAGTCAGAAGACATCGTGAAGTTTTTTTCCGGGGCGAGCGAGTTCGGCCCGGCGCGTGGAATCTGCGTCGGCACCGAAGACGAGTGCAAGAGCAAGAAGAAAGAAGCGCCGGCCGAAAAAACCAGCCTCGATATGCTTATCAATTTCGGCCTGGATTCTGCCGAACTCGACGCGACTGCGCGTGCTGAACTCGACGAGTTCGCCAAGGCGCTGAAGGACAGCCGACTGAGCACCCTCGACTTCGTTGTTGAAGGTTACACAGATGCATCCGGCTCGGCTCACTACAACGAGGGACTGTCGGAACGAAGAGCCCGATCGGTAACAACCTTCCTGACCTCTAACGGCATCGATCCTGCCCGCATCAAAGCGACAGGCTTGGGCGAAACGAACCCGCGCAACCCCAACCCATACGATCCGGTAAACCGCCGGGTGGAGATGCGAATAAGGACTGAGTAGGGGCTGGTACGCCAAGGCACGGCTCACGTCGACAGGCTTGAAACGCTGGCTTGTCAGTTGTTGTTGAGCACGCCGCCCACAGCCACACCGGTGCCGAAAATCAGCGCCTTGGTCAGGAAGTCGTTGTTGTCCGGCGGCGGTGGGTTGTCCTGTCGAACCACCTCGCGGTTGCGCCTCTTCTGAATGACCTGCTGCTTGCGGGGCGTCTGTGCCACCACCGACTTTTTTGTGCGGGTCTTCTGTGCCATTGGCTTTTGTCTGCGGACCTGCTGCACCTGTTTTTTCGGCTGTGCTGCACGAGCCTGATCGGCAGCGTATCTGGCGCGCACCGACTCCATCATTGGATCCGTCTGGATCACCAGGAACGTCAGTTGCTCGCGTGTCAAAAAATTGGTCTGCGCTAGACCATTCTTCGCTTGCCAGATGCCGATCGCCTGGCGGGTCTTTGGACCTATGTTTCCATCGATGCGGCCAAGCTCGTTGCCCAAGGCTTCGATGCGCAACTGCAGATCGATACGACCCTGGCGATCGAGACCGATCGCACTTTCCGTCAGCTCGGTACCCGGGGCCTGCTTCACCTCATCCGAAACGCCAACCGAGGTGCGAACGGCTGAGCCGGAATTTGCGTTCGCCTCGTCCTCATCGATTGCCGCCACCTGCCGATCTTCGGCTTTCGGTTCGTTCAACTGGTCGATGTTCAGCCGTGCCACCGTGGCGAAGCGGCCATTTGGAAACTGTTCGAGATAGGCTTCGTAGAACGGAATGGTATTGCGCTTGGAAGCTTCATCCCACAGACGCTGCTCCACCTCCCAGGAAGGAGGCTCACTGGTCACCGGGGCAGGAGCCGGTGTCGCTGCAGTGCCGGATGTACCAGCGACAGGTTTTGTGGCAGGCGCCGGTTCCGCTACCGACTGTCCCAGGAAGACCTCGCGTCCCAGTGATGCGTTGTGCCAAGGTCTCTGGCGACCTTGTGTCGTTTCGGTCACCTGGCCGCGCACACGCGTCAGCGCGCTCTGGATTTCAACGCCCGGTTCAGTCAGGTGCCTGGCGAGTGCAGTGGAGTAGGGACTGTTGACACCGTTGCCGTCGAAAGCGATGGCGCCTGGATCGGTTGCATACGCGATCAGGATTCCGCCGGTACCAACGCCGTCCGATTTAGCCTCGATCGGCGCCAGACCGGAGCCAAACGAGGCGGAACGGCTCTTCGGCATAGAGGCGGCGAGCGTCCTTGCCAGTGGATTATCGCGGCAAGCATCGAGGATAATGACGCCGATCGCCGGCTCGGGCGGTAACGCCGCCATGAAGTCATCGATCTGAATTGTGCGGGTCTTGAGATAAGCGGGCGATGTCAATTCGGCGTCTACCGGAATCAGAAAATTCTTGCCGTCGACCTGCATGCCGTGGCCGGCATAAAAAATGACGGCGAGGTCGGCGTCGTAGGATTGCTCAGTAAACTGGCTGATGAGGCTGTGCATCCCTGCATTGTCTTGATCGACGCCCTCGATCACTTGGAAGCCGGCATTGCGCAGCGTGGAAGCGATGAGATGCGCATCGTTGGCGGGATTGGGCAATGCAACGGCATGCATATATTTGCTGTTGCCGATGACAAGCGCCACGCGTTTGGCGTCAGGTGTAGCAGCCTCGGCACCGAGCGAGGCAATTACAAACAGGATAAACCCGCTTAGAAAGACGGCAAGTGCTTTCATGGACCAGCCCTCCACCCCTTTGGGGCGCACTATTGATGTCTGCGCATGCTAAATTTCATCAGCGACATAGTCGCTTCTGCCATAATGGCTCTTGGGCGTATGTGATCTCGATCACACTTTTGGTTCACAAGGGCCCTAAAAAAGTTGGCTAAAGTAACGCTTGGCAGCAGGAACACCAATGGTCTAACGGCGAACTCGCACGCCGCGAGAAACAGGTTCAAAGCGTATTCTGCGTCGGGCTTATGAGGGCCGTGATCGCCTGCTTGTACTTTTCGAACTCCGGCGATGTCTGCCGGACTTCCGTCGTTGTCGTTGTCTGTTGACTCACCTCACTCGTCGCCGGGCTCAGCTTCCTGCCCATTTTCCTTTCGGCCCACCCCACGACATAGCTGGCAGTCTTGCCAGTGAGGAACCGATTGGCCTGAATGACGGACGACCCGAGCACCGCGCTCAATTGCGCCGAACCCGGCGACGACAACACTTGATGGGCGCCTTCCATTCCCAGGAAATGACAGAGATAGAGACGGCCGGCTGTGATCTGGTGGCCGCGCGCCCGAAGATAGGCTTCACCTTCACGCGCTAGATTGCTGACCATCTCGCGTGAGATGGTGGCGTCGTAACGCAAAGCGAGCAGGTCGGCGGTCGACAGTGTCCGCGCAAGTTCAGGGCGGTAGGTGTTCATCATCCTAATCCAAGTCTTCGTTATGAACTGACCGGCGCCCGTTGCCGAAGAATTTGGGTTCTTGGCGCGGGCGCTGCCGCCACTTTCGACTTGAACGATGCGGTTGGTCAGTGTTTCGACAGCAGAAGTGTCCGTTGCGATTGCCGTGACCGTACCCAGGGGATTGATCGCCTCGCCATTGCGATAGAGTTCGAAATGCAGGTGCGGCCCAGTCGAAAGACCAGTCGTACCGATGTAGCCAATGATATCGCCTGCCTTCACCTTCGCGCCGACACCGCCCTTGATCGCGAATTTCTGCATATGCGCATAGCGCGTCTCGCGCGCGCTTCCGTGCGAAATCTTCACCAGATTGCCGTAACCCCCTCCATCGCCCTGAAAGACGATTTCGCCGTCGAAGGCGGCTGCAATCGGCGTACCCACAGGTGCCGCCCAATCCACACCCTTGTGGATGCGAACGGTCCCGAGGATCGGGTGCTTGCGTGGGCCGAAGGTAGACGTCATGACCCCGTTGACCGGGGTGACCATGCCGCTGGTGACTGTCAGTGAGCGAACCTGATCGTCGCCGCTAACGCAAGCAAACTGGCCGTCAGTCTGCTGGAAGACGAAACAATCGAGGCTTTTTTCGGTACCCTGGACGCCCACATATAACACCCGCCCGGCCGTCTCTTCCTTGCCGCGTGGCCTTTGCGAATAGATCAGGACCAGACGCTGGTCTTCGCTGGCGAAGGCATCCAGATCCTGTCCTCGCGAGAGATACATGATCGCTTCTCCGATCACGCCGGTCGGAACTTTGTTGCGTGCTGCTGTCGAGTAGATTGCATCGAGTAATCGGTATTGTCTTTTGTGCGTGCCTTGTGCCTGTGCGCCCGAGTAGTTGAACAGATCTTCGCGGACCCAGGGGTCCACACCAGACACAAACACACCAGCGGCATTGCGCGTCAGCGTACCGACAAACACGTTCTTGGCGTAGATCGAGACCTGCATGAGGGACATGGTTGTCGTCTCGCGCGTCGGCCTGAAACCGCGCATTGCGACGACATGACCGGGCTCAAGGCTTTTCCGATTGAAAAGCGCCTTCAGGGCTTCGCCTGCCTGTTTGGCGTCCTCGGCGGAGAAATGTGCATCCAGGGCCACACTGTCCAAGCTGCGATCGTTGAGAACTTTTATGAACGTGTCCTCGGTAGCCTTGAACCGTTGATATTCGCTGGTGACATTCGCAACGCTTGTGTTGTTTTCGATCTGGGTTTTCTGAAACGCGGGGAGGGCTGCCTCGCCCGCATCGATTGTTTCGCCCCAACCTGCTTCGGGGTCATCGGCGTCCACCTGCGGGTCCGAAGCATCCGGAGCCCCGTTTAGAACGGGCGGTGGCTGAATGTCGTTTTGCAGATCGTTGGACGGCACCGAAGCGGTCTGTCGCTGTGCCTGGAAGAATGCGAAATCTTCTTGCGTGGATGGTATCGTTGTCATGAACTTTTCGCTGGCGCTAAGCATCACGTCGGACAGAATTTCGATCTGGGGAGAAACTCCGGCCTGATCGAGTTCTGCCGGACGCGGGATCACTCGGCTTTTTGTTGCGGCACCGGTGTCGGGCGCAAGGGTGATCCACATCGGGTCGCCTGCGAGATCGATGATGGCAGGCACATAGACTGAGGCATCGGCTGGCACATCGTCGGTTCCCTCGACGGCGTGCAACTCTTCATCTTCATCGCCAAACGACCAATAGTCCGCAGTGAGATAGAAGCCGACAGCGATCGACAATATGACAAGCACAGCAAGGCCGGCAAGGAGTCTGCGCCAGAGCCTGCGTCTGCGCAGGGCAGCGCGCGCCTGCTTTTTCAACCTGAAGCTTGTGTCGATACTGTGCGTCACGGATTGCTTCCGGTCAGGAAAAAGGTCCACCGCACCTGTTCAAGCGTATCGACTTCGAGGAATTGTGCGGCGATATGGCCGCGCTGCCAGCATTCATCGATGCCGCGTATCGAGAAACGCCGCCGGTCGATGCACATTTCGGTCGACCCAGTCAGGGTCGCATGACCAAAAACGTCCGTCGCATAGATGTAAATGTAGCGGTTGGTGAGTTCCTCGCGGATGACGTTCACGCACTGATTTGCGCCGATGGTCCACCAGCCGTCGGTCTGGTCCGCATTGTCGACCTTCTGGCCAACAGCGAGATTGACCACGTCGAGTGTCTGGTTGCAGACGGTGAATTCGGCACGCGCTTCGTTCGTCGAGAGGAGAGCCAGCAGCGCCGCAGCCGACATCACGGCAAGTGTGAGGGCCCGAACCAAGTCACGCCGCTTTTTGGGCGGGACAGCAGGCAGGCAGGAAAAATGCGAGCGGCGGAGGTCCATGGGCGTCCATGCTAGCCGCCGAGACGGAAGTACTGTGCAGTTGCGGAGAAGTCAGATCCGCTGGTCTCGATCTCCTCGATAATTCTGGGCAGCAGCACCGAGGCTGGTGCTGGCTCGGAGAACGCCGCAGCCTGAATATCCTGTCGACCTGTGATGACCATTATAATCTGCGGCACGACCTTGCCGGCCGCCTTGTCGGCTGCGCCGAGATCGATCGGAATGTTGAAGGTGGCCTTGTCCGCTTGCGCCAAGATACGATCGTCGAGGTTGAATGCCATGCCCCTGTGGTCGATCAGCAGTACGCTGGAAATCAGGCCACCATGCGTCACCAGCGTGCCGCCGATCGGTGACCCGCTCGGCACCGTCGTTCGATCGAGAACAAGCCGCGGCTTGTCAGCCGGCATCTGGTCCAGAAAGTGCAGAAAGTTGGTGACTTCGCATTGGGCCGGTTCAATGAGGCGGACACTGATGTCCGGTTCGACATGGAATCTTGCCTGGAAATCGGACAACATTCGTTCGAATGGCTGGACCCCCGTGCCGAACCCTTCGATCGCGGCCGTGGTCTCGGTTGCCGATGTCAACGTCGCATAGAAACAGTCGCCGCCGTTGAAGTTGCGCACCCAGGAGACCCGTTG
>NZ_SUEO01000051.1:11865-12237 GCF_004962925.1 Mesorhizobium sp.
ATTTCCGGCGGCAGCTTTAGTTCCGGTTTCGGCACGTTCAAGGTGATAGCGGGTCCGTCCGGCCGTTTGCCTGCCGCCGGGTCGTCCTGTTGCCCCTTTGCGCTCGCGTCGTCCGTCTGGCCTGCAGCGGGTTCGGGCACCTGGGTGGTGGCCTGCTGGCTGGCCGGCTGCTCGGGCTTCTCAATCACGTCGGGCTGGACCGCTGGGGGCGGTGAGACTTTGTCGGCCGGCGCCACCGGCGCGACCTGGACGCGCGGCGGAACAGCTTGCTGGCTGTCGCTGGTCACGCTGTCCGGCTGAATTGCCGGCAGCGGCTTTTCGGGTGTCGCCTCGGCTGGCGCCGGCTCCGGGGTTTCTTCGGATGCCGGTGAG
>NZ_SUEO01000051.1:12247-29609 GCF_004962925.1 Mesorhizobium sp.
TGGCGGCGCAGTGGCTTCTGTTTGTGACTGCTCAGGTGGAACTGCCTTTGCCGGCTCATCACTCGGCGAATTTGCAACACTGTCCGTCGGGGCCGGTTGTGATGCTTTTGGAGACAAAAGCGATGTATCGCCGGCGGTCGGCGTGGAAGGCGTCGTCAAGCCGCTCAGATAGATGCCTGCACCTGACGCGACAGCTAATGTCGCCAAGGCAGCGAACGCGATCGATCGGCTCTTGGCGGACTTTGCAGGGACCTTTGGCAAAACCGCCCGAGGACCGGCAACTGGCGAAGGCCTTGGTTGGGACAGAAGCGCCGGCCGGACATGCGGAACAAAGCGCTGTTCACCGGGAACCGCCGCAGGCTGACTTGGAAGCTTGGGGCTGGGCGCGAGGGTTCCCCCCGCTCGCGGCAAACCCGTCCGGTCGCGCGAGGTGATCGACGTTGGCGGCGTTGTCTCCTCATCCGTATCGTCACGTGTCACCTTGGCGATGTCCGCCATGCTGATCGGCCGGTCTTGTGGGTCCGGCTGCAGCATGGCTTCGACAATTCCACGAAAATCGGGGTCGATGTCGGACAGGTCCGGAACGGTTCGGCGTTTTTCCACGATCTCGAACTGGGAGCCGCCCATGTCGATCGGTTTCCCGCGCAGAGCAGCGGCCAGCACCAACCCCAGGCTGTAGATGTCGGATTGCTCGCTGACGTCGCCGCTGTAGAGCCCGAGTTGTTCGGGAGAAACGTAGTTGTACTTTCCCGCGAACTTTCCGCCGATCAGGGTCTCTCCGCCGACGGTCGCCGATCGCGCAATGCCGAAATCGATGATCTTTGCGCGTTCGACCCGGCCTCCTGGCAGGATGATGTTGTCGGGGGAGAGGTCGCGGTGTATTGCCCCCGCCTGGTGCACGGCGCTCAAGCCGGAAGCGAGGCGATGGCAGAGCTTGCGCACGTCTTCCGTCGGCATCGGGCCACGTCGCATGATATCGAACAGCGATTGGCCGTCGACGAATTCCATAGCAAGGTAAGGGCGACCGATGCCGGGATCGATGGTGAAGACGTGATACCGAACGACTGCGTCGTGCGACAGGTGATTGAGGATCGACGCTTCCTTGCGGAACAGAGACAGTATCGTCTGATCACGGGCGAACTCGGGCAAGACGATCTTGATCGCGACATGGTCGCCGGTCTGAATGTTATGGCCACGGTAGACTTCGCCCATGCCACCGAATGCGATCCGCTCGTCTAGTTCATAGATGCCGCTGAGTTGCGTGCCTACGGCGGTGTTGGTCACGTTAGGCGATATCCGCGTCTTGTCGTCGGCGCTCATCTGCCTCAACCTACCGCTCTGGAAGGATCGGGACGAGCCCCATGGCGCCCGTCGCCGATCTTCACGAGTACGATGGTGACATTGTCGGTTCCCCCACGCGCCAGCACCGTTTGTAGCAGGTTTTCGCATGCCGCCTGCGGTGTCGCCGACACCGCCGCCGCCTCGATCTCGGCGTCTGAGACATGCGCTGTCAGCCCGTCGGTGCTCAATACAAATATGTCCCCCGGCATGATTTCGCCCTGCTGGAAATCGATGACGATCTCGTTGCTGACACCGACTGCATGCGTGATCACATTGCGGCGCGGCCAGGTGAGCGCTTCGGCTGCGCTGATCATGCCTCTGTCGAGAAGTTCCTGAACCTCGGTGTGGTCCTTCGAAATCTGGGAGATCGAGGCGTTGCGGATCAGATAGACGCGGCTGTCGCCCGCCCACAGGCAGGCAAACCGCCCATCCATTGCCAACAGCGCGGCGACAGTGGAGCCAATGGTTATTCCGCGGGATTCCGATATCCTTCGGATTTCCGCGTTAGCGCGGCTCAGCCTATCCTCGAAGCGCGCGCGAAGATCCGGTGCCGAGCTTGCAATGCCGATCGTTGCCAGATGATCGACGATGCTGGCCGAAGCGACTTCCCCGGCATCATGTCCACCCATTCCATCGGCCACCACCCAAAGGCCAGTTTCCGGCTCGACCAGATAGCTGTCTTCATTGAGCTCACGGACACAGCCTCTGTGGCTAACGCCGAAGCTTTCAAAGGAAAGGGCGACATTGTTCAATTTGCCACCAAGCGCTTCTCAAGCGTCCTCTGCGGCGCACTGTCAGGCGCTCGCTCGCGCCAGTTTGCCACAGGCTCGAACATTAGAGTATCGAAATCAACGTTCGCGTGTCTGTTGCCGATGGACAGCGCCACCGTATCGGGAAGCTCAATGTCATCTCAAAATGCCTTTGGACAGCTGAACCCAGTAAGCGCAGCGAGGAAGAGAGGGTTGGGGTCCGAATTGGTCTGGATCGTATAGGCGACATCGCGCCCGCCTATCACGAAGCGGGCTTCAATGTTGCCGCCGGTGCTGGTGACCTCAGCCTTGTCCAGCAGACGCTTTAGCGCCCACGGACCATCGAACCTGATCGCGGACTCACGGCCCGGCATTTCCGGCATGAGGCTCAGGCTCGCGGAAGCGGAAGCCATGCCGCTCGGCCAGGTCACCGTGCTTGGCGCGTTGCCCGCCTGGTTGCTTTGGACAATCTGGCCATCGACGTCGAGGACCGCCGTATCGGCATCGCCATGCAGTGAAAACGGCGTAAAGGTGACGCTGACCGAGGGCACCGAGCCACCTGAAGGAAAGAAGGCGTTGCGGATTTCCGCGGCCAGCTGGAAGTTTTTCAAGGTCGACTTCGACAGGTCGCGCCCGAAGCGCGCATCCTGTTTCCAGCTCCAGTCCTGGCCGGTCATATCGATTAGCGATGCGAGATTCTGTGCGAAGAACCGGTCCATCAGCCCGCCTGGAGCGAACAGTTTCGCGAAATCCGCCATCGCAATATCCTCCGGGCCATTGCTGGCGAAAGGATAACGGCCCGCGACCACCTCCTCGCAGGTGCGCGTGACCGTCTGGTCGAGCATCTGGTTCAAATTCGCTAGCGAGGTTTCTGCGACGTTGCCGTCAAACTCGTCGGCGGTCGCGGTGACCATTCGGGCGAGCTGCTTTGGCAGACGCGAGACATTGGCGCGAAGGGTGGATATCTGCAGCTGTACATTCATGTTGACGCGTTCCGTTTGCGAAGGGACGTCGGCCGCCAGTTGCAGGCTCTGATAGATATCGCGGAAATTCTGGGTCAACGCATCGATTGGGCGGCGTCCGGCCGGACCGTTCACCAAAGCCTGGAATGATCTGAATTGCGCTTCGATATTCGCCCCAGGGTTTTGCGCGCTAGAGGACCCTGCACCGGCCCGGCTTTGCGATTTGCCGATGGCGATTTGAATGCCGATGCGGGCCAATCCCCTGGCGACACCCGCAGCGTTCTGCGTCTGGTTTTGAAGCGCGTCGGCTTCGGCCTCGGGGCCAAGGCCTTCGCTGAAACCAGCTTCGCGCGTCAAAGCTGTTTCGTCGGCGATCGCTGTAAAAAGCTGGTCGATTGGCGAGGTTGGTGACGCAGCGGCGGACAGCGCGATATACTGCGGCTTGTCCTTCAGCATCGTCTTGAACTTCAATTTGTCGAGAACGCCGTTCCATGCCGCGGCGAATTCCCTCCCATAGCGATCGAGAAGTTCGGGACCGAGCTTAAGCAATTCCTGATCGATGCCGCCTTGCTCGCCACCGCCGCCGAGAACCCACTGGTCATCGACAAGCATCTGCGCAATGCGCGAGAGTTGTCCGAGATAGAAGTCGTTGAAGCCGCTATAGGTGTAGATACCGGGAACGCGAAGGCCGGACAGATCGCCACCATCGACACGCTCGAACAGCAGCTGCGCTTCCGGGCCGCCTTTCACGGAGACGGAAAAGTCGTCCAGCGCTGCCGCATATACCGCCGACTTGACCAAGGCTGAGGCGCGATCGGCAAGGCTCATGCGTCCGAGCGAGCGTTGAGCGGATTCGATAAGTGGCTGGTTGAGTTCGAAAACCGGATCATAGGCGTCGTCCAACGCAAGCATGGCGCGCAGATGCTTTTCGAGTTGCGCCCGTCCCTCACGGTTGTTTTCACCCGGATACCGGTTCTGCTCCCAATCCTGCCTCATCCAGGAAACGATCAACTCGTCGTCGACCTTCGGCGCCTTGCCGCCCAACATCAGGTAGATCTTCAGCGGTTCGTAGAGCGCGGCGGGATCAGCCATCTTGGCTTGGATCGTCCGTTCGGCCTGAAGCAGCAGGCGCGAGCGGAACATGCGCTCCAGCGCTTGCCGGTAAGCTGTTTTTGATGCCGAAAGAATTCTTTCCCGCTGACTGAGGCCGAACGTCTCCTCGATCGGTGTCGGCAATTCACTGGTGCCGAACCCGGCCGGCAGATCGCGCAATTGGTCGAGCGGGCCAATAACGTTTTCGAGGTCGACATCGGCGACTTCAGTGCTTTTGAGTAGCGGGTCTGCCGTCTCGCGATACTGGCTTATAGCTTGCGCGGTAGAGGCGATCAGCGATCTGTTGACCGTAAAGCTCAAGGCCAAGGTGCCCAGAGCCGCCGCCGCGATCAATGTTATTGCGCCAAGACCGCCATATCTGGCGATCGCTGCACGCCTTTCGGCCGATTTGTCGTATGAAACCCACCCGGATTCCGCGAAAATGACGCCGGTCAGAAGATCATGCAAAAAGAAGCTTTTGCCAGTGCCGGAAAGATGGGCGCGAGAAGCGCTGCCGAAACTGCGACCGATTTCGCCCAGCACCTGGTCGATCGGCGTACCCTCCTGCGTACCTGACGAAAAATAGAAGCCACGCAAGCTGACGTTCACCTGGCTGCGGGCCGGATCGAATAGGGTTGCGATGAAACTGGCAACATGGCCCTTCAGCGCGCCAAACTGGGCTGGAAAGCCAAAGATGGATATGCGTGCGACCGGATCGGCCTCTTCCTGCAGGCGGTCGGCCATCTCCTCCGCCAGGCGTTTTGCCAATGCGTCGAATTCGGCCGGTGCCTCACCGACCATGTTCTTGCTGCGATCGGCGGTCTGGAATGTCGCGCCCCATACTTTGCGACGGCGCTGCTCGTCGAAACCGCCAAAATAATCCATGAAACCGCAGACAAGGTCTGCCTTGGTGAACAGCAGGTACACAGGAAACTGGATTTTCAACGTTTCGTGAATTTCGCGCAGACGGCTGCGTATTTCAACGATATGGACGTCAAGCTGCTGATCATCGAGGCTCATGAGATCGGCAAGGCTGATGGCCAGAACAACGCCGTTTATCGGTTGCCTGGCGCGGTATGTCTTGAGCAGAGACAAGAAGGCGAGCCAGCTCTTCTTGTCGCTCTGCGCGTTGGAATCCTGCGTCGTGTAGCGTCCGGCGGTGTCGATCAGCACCGCCTGGTCGGTGAACCACCAGTCGCAGGATCGCGTGCCGCCAACGCCGGCGACCGGCTGGGCGTCCCCCGAACCGGCAAGCGGAAAATTCAGACCCGAATTGACCAACGCCGTTGTTTTGCCGGCACCAGGCGGGCCGATGACGACGTACCAGGGGACCTCGTAGAGGAAATTGCGCCTGCCGCTCGACCGCTTGAGCGCAGCGGTGGCCTCATTCATACGAGTCTCAAGCACCCGCGAATCGTCATCCTTATCGTCGTTTCGGCCAACTATCGTCTCGATTGCTTTTTGCGCCTTTCGCATTTGCCAGAAACGGAAACCGTAGAAGAGCGCCACGATCGCCACGATTACGCAGATGATCGTCACGCGCAGCCAGACGGGTGCCAGCGGGCGGGTATCGGCAAAGCGGATCAATGGTCCGGCGAACCAGACGGCTGCCGCGAAACCGGCCAACGCGATCGCGCTGAATATCCGCAGCAGCCAACGCATCATGGGCGCTTCCAAATGGCCGTGCTCACAATGTCTCCTCCTTGGGGATCATCACATCGACACGGCGATTCTGGGCGCGGCCTTCCGGCGTCGCATTGTCGGCGATCGGCTCGTCCTCACCCTTGCCCTCGACCGTGATCCGCGAAGGCTTGCTGAACCTCGGCGCCATCATCGCTTCGACAGCCTTCGCCCGGGCGACCGAAAGGTCGAAATTGGATTTGAACGCGCTCGATTTTCGCGGCTTCACATTGTCCGTATGGCCGACGATCCTGATCGGTCCGGGCTCGGAGTCCAGCGCAGCGGCGATGTCTGCGGCGATCGGCTGAAACTCCGGGTTTATCTCGGCCCTGCCAGACTGGAACAACAGGACGTTGTTGATCTCCACCACAATGAACATGCCTTGCGTGCCGACGGCCAGCCCACCGCGTGCGATATCATTGGCCAGTGCCGAGCGGATGCGATCGATCTGGTTGGCGGCAGCGGGTGGGGTAACTTTCATCGGCGCAACCGACGGTGCCACGCTGGCGCGTTCGATGGCGAGCGGCGTCGATGGATCGAGCGCCAGCAAGCCGCCGGCAAGGGCGTCGCCCTCATTGGTGACGAAGACCCGCAATGTGAAGAATGCCGCCGTCAGCAGTGCCGACGCTGCGGCCGCAATGACCCAAAGCGGCAACCGGGCTGATGAGTGTCCGCTTGACATCGCCAGGCTCTGCCAGTGGGGCGAGATGTCTTCGTCGGCGCGCGCCCTGAAGTAGCGAAGCGTCTCGTAGACGTCGCGTCGAACGCGTTCGAGATTGTTGTCCTCGTGTGCGAGGCCCCGATACTGGCCTTCGAACCCCAGCGACAGGCAGGCATGCATCAATTCAAGCAGATCGTAGTGTGCCTCGGGCGCGGCCAGTATCTTGTTCAGCGCTTCGTAGAAGCCCGCGCCGGTGGGCACGATGTGAAAGAACTGTGACAGCATGCTGTGCTGCGCCCACTCGTCCCTCTTGGGCCAGGGTAGGTTGCCGATGAGGTCGTCAGCTGTTTCGCATAGGGCAAATTTTGCGATCCTGGCATCTTCTTCGGGAACGCCGGCTTTCCGAATTGTCCGGTTGAATTTTTCGATCGCCCCGGCGACATGCTCCGCCAGTTGTTCGGCTTCCCGTTCGACGGGCATAAGCCTGAGCTGGCCGAATAACATCAGCAAAGGCGCCGCCGCGGCGAGGATCGGGTTTGCCGCTGAATATCTGACGCTGTCCGTAGCATTCAGCAGGATTTCCTGCTGGACGGCCGGCTTCGGCGTCGCCGCAAAGGAGCCGGGAGCCATCGCTGCGCCGGGAACTGCACCCTGATAAATCACGGTTCCAGATGTCCAGCCCGGCGGTGTATGCCGACCGATACCCGGATCGAAAACCGTTGAATCCTTAACCGGCGAGGGATCGCGCTGCCCGCTGTCAGGAACAGGCCCCTGAGGACCTGGCGCTGATTTTTCCACGCGGCGCGGTGCGCGAATGACGGTCTTGCCCGCTGGGCTGAAACGATCATCCTTCGACGTCATCGCCGAATGTCCGTCCGCGAGCAGTTCCTTCGTCTGCCCCGAAGAGAGGCAAAACGGTCCCTGATCGGGCGCAGGAAATGCAGGCGCTGCTGACGAGGGCAGTGTCTGGTGGAAGGTCGGCTACAAAAGGCTATCCCGCCGTTACATGACATTTGCCGCAGACCCCCGGGTCAATCAGCCTTACCCGCTGGCGAACTGTCGTATGTGATCGTAATCTCAGAAGCTGTCGATTGGAACAGGATGCAGTGCTGCGAAAGGATTTTTCTTCGCCAACTACAGCGCCGTCTCCTTTGGAACCGCAAAGGACGCTCTAATACTTTCCAGTTGACGCGTCGTCCGTTCCGCAACCGAAGATCAGTACAGCAAACCGGTCCGATTTCCGGGCGTGCGCCAGGTCCAGTCTTCCCAGCCTATTTTTGCTTGGCGGCTTTGGCATAGGCTTCGCTGAAATAAGCCAGGAATATGTCCAGCATTCCGTTTTCGTGTGTTTCTTCCATGGTCCGCCATTTGGCGACAAAGGCGTCCCAAGCCAAGCTCTTCTTCGAAGTGAATGACGCTGGCGGAAGTTTCTTGCCGATCGCCTCGGGCGAGAGGTCGTCAAGTAGTCGGGAGAGCGCAGCTTGCATGGCTGCGTAGGTGGCAAATTCGTGCGTCTTGAGGTCGCGGAATGCGTCTTCGATACTATGCTTGGCATCAAGATAGCCGGCTCTGCGTCGTGCAAACATAATTTCAAGGATGTCATCGGTTCCCGGGACGAACTTCAAGGGATTGTTATCGGCAGCACTTATCATCGTCCGGTGTGTGCTCTTGGCCAGTATTTTCGCAGCCGCACGTGCTTTCAGCAGCAAGGCCAGTTCCTCGACCACCGTTCGAAGCACCGCGCCGATTTCGGCAGCGACTTCATGCGGATCACGCGATTGAAGCAATTCCGGAGAAATGCCAGCTCCGATCGCGATTTCCCGCAGCACCTCATCCCTCGTCGAAGGGAGAGGCGCGGGCGGCGAAGATGTCGATACCGGTGCTCGCTGTCCGGGCCGTTGCTCTACCGGATTGAAGAAAGGCTCACCTCCGAAGTCCAGCGGCCGACCTGACGTGATCGGCATTTCTCGTTGCGTCGAACCGTGCCTGAGTTGAGGATGACCCTCCGTGGTGCGCTCCTCGTCAAGCGATACCAAGATGACGTAGCGGCCGATCAATAACCGGTCTCCATGATCAAGCCGATGCGGGCCGGCCATGCGCTGGGTCGATCCGTTGATGAAGGTCCCATTGCGCGAGACATCGTGCAGCCAAAACGCGCCTGCCTCGTATCGAACGTCACAATGTCGGCCGGAGATGAACTTGTCGGGGTCGGGCAAGGTCCAGTCGCAGGCCTCGCGGCCGATTTCGAAGCTGCGATCACGAGCTGAGTAGCCGGTCGAAATACCGGCGGGCAGGGAATCGGCATTGTTGATCTGCAGCCTGATGAACATTCAAAATTGCCGTCGATCGCCTGTCGGGAAACTCACCCACAACGCCTCATTATACCAGCAATTTGTGAGCGCTGCGGCACAGAAGCGTTCAGGTCGATGATTCTAAAGCGAGCAGACTGCAGCCACCAAGGGGTCCCCTTTGGTCGCTGGAAGACATGTGCTAGGCTTGAGCAGAAACGAGCGGCGGGAGGGGCAAGACCCATGCCGAACGAACGTGCCACGGTTGTGCAGACGCCGGTTGGCGCTGAGCTGTTGACCTTCACGCATCTTGTCGGGCGCGATGAGATCAGTCGTTGTCTGGCCTATACGGTCGGGTTCGTGAGCAGCAGCCCCGATATCGATCCGCTGAAGATGCTGGGCGGTGCGGTTTCGGTCGAAGGTGAGTCCGATCCGAAACGCTGGTTTAGCGGCCTTGTGTCCGAGTTTCGGCTGACCCGGATCGAGGACCGTCTGGCGTACTACGAAGCAGCCATCCGGCCATGGCTCTGGTTTCTCGGCAACACGACCGACTGCCGCATTTTCCAGAACATGAGCGTCATCGAAATCGTCGAGGAGGTTTTCTCGAAATACAGCACGGCAAAATTCGAGAAACGCTTGCAAGGGTCTTATCCGCCGCGCGAGTACTGCGTTCAGTACGACGAGACCGATCTCGATTTCGTGCAGCGGCTCCTCGAGCACGAAGGCATCCTGTATTTCTTCGAGCATGACGAGGGCAAGCACACGCTTGTGCTGGCCGATGCCATGAACAAGCTGAAGCCGGCGCCGGGCTATGAGAAGGTGCCATATCACTTCGAAGGGCAGGGCTCCCGCCGCGATGTCGAATACATCACCGAATGGATTCCAGGCAGTTCGGTGCGGCCCGGCGCCTATGTCCACACCGACTATGATTTCAAGAAGCCGGGCGCCGACCTCATGGCCAAGTCGGCCCAGCCGTTCGGCCACAAGCTGGCCGCGGGCGAGAACTACCGCCAGCCTGGCGCGCATCTTGAAGTCGGTCGCGGCGACAGCCTGGCCGCGATCCGGCGCGAGGAAATCCAGGCGGTGCACCAGCGCATCGCCGCTGTCGGCACCGTGCGCGGGTTGTATTCGGGCTGCACGTTCGAGCTCGATGGCTTTCCGCGCGAAGACCAGAACCAGGAGTATCTGGTGGTCAGCGCCGAGTACAGGCTGTTTGATCCCGGCTACAGAGCCCAGGCCGACGTCGAGAGCGAGAACTTCAAGGTGATCCTCGGCGTGGCGCCGACTGCCTTGCCCTATCGCCCGCCGCGGGTCACGACACGGCCTATCATGCGCGGTCCGCAGACGGCGACGGTGGTCGGCCCATCCGGCGAAGAAATATTCACCGACAAATATGCCCGGGTGAAGGTGCAGTTCCACTGGGACCGCCTGGGCAAGAAGGACCAGAACAGCTCCTGCTTCGTCCGCGTGTCGCAGACCTGGGCCGGCAGCGGCTGGGGCTTCATCCAGATACCGCGCATCGGCCAGGAGGTCATCGTCGACTTCATCGAAGGCGACCCGGATCTGCCGATCATTACCGGCAGGGTCTACAACGCGTCGCAGATGCCGCCCTACGGACTGCCGGGCAGCGCTACGCAATCCGGCTGGAAGTCGGATTCCTCCAAAGGCGGCGGCGGTTACAACGAGCTGATGTTTGAGGACAAGGCCGGCTCCGAACTGGTCAATTTCCAGGCACAGAAGGACCACAACCTTCTGATCAAGAACGACCGCACCAAGCTTGTGCAGCACGACCAGTCCGACCGCATCGACCACGACGCCAAGCACTCCGTCGGCCACAACCTCGACGAGGACGTCGGCAACAACAAGACGGTCAAGGTCGGCGTCGACCAGACGACGAATATCGGGAACAACGACACCGAGACGGTTGGCGTGAACCGTTCGCTGACCGTCGGGTCGAACGAGACCATAGGCATTGGGGCGAACTCGACGGAGACGATCGGCATCGCGCACACCCAGACTGTGGGCGCGGTACAGACGATAACCGTGGGCGCGGCCCGCGTCGACTCGGTCGGAGCATCCGAAACCCGAACCGTGGGTGGCCCGCAAGCGAACACAATCGGTGCGACACGGTCGGTCACTGTAGGTGCGGCGCAGAGCCACGATATCGGTGCCGCGGATAGCTGGAACATCGCGGCTGCCCAGAGCATCCAGATCGGCGGCGGTCAGACCGTCAAGATTGCGAAGGACCAGGGGACTGATATCGGGGCTGGTCGCTCTGCCAAGATCGCCAAAGACGATTTGACCGAGGTCGGTGGCTCTAGGGCGCTTAAGATTGCCAAGGGCAGCGCCGTCGAGGTTGGCGAGGATGGGCTCATCAAAATCGGCAAGGATCTTATCATCGAAGCAGGTGACTCGATCGTGATTAAATGCGGCTCGGCAGCAATCGCCATGAAAAAGGATGGCACCATCACGGTTGAAGGTAAGGATATTTCGGTAATTGCCTCGGGTGAGTTCAAGGGCAAAGCGTCGAAGGAAGTTTCTTGGAAGGGCAGCAAGATCAACCACAACTGAGGGCGTTATGGCGGAAGTGTTAGAACGGATCGAGGGCGTTGCAATCGGGATATTGATCGGATTTGACGCGGGTTTGCCGCTTGTAGTCTTTACGGGCAATCCGCAAGAAACGGCAGTTTCCGCACGCAGCCTCACCGAACTCAATTCGGCAATGATAGGTGCGGAAGTGGCACTGCTCTTTCAGGAAGGTAATCCCCTGCGCCCGTTGATTGTCGGGAGGATTGTGGAGCCGGCCCGCAAATCATCAACGCCACATGTAGTTCGCGATGGTGAGACGGTTCAAATCGTTGGCGAAGAACGTATAGAATTGCGTTGCGGCAAGGCGACCATCGTTATGGAGAAGGATGGTCATATCACTATTCGCGGCACCTATCTAACTAGCCACGCTAGCGCCGCGAACCGAATCCGCGGCGGCTCGATAAATCTGAACTGATGCCGCCGCCGACGCTCCGCGAGATCGTGCGCCAGCATGCCGAACAGGCGGCGTTCTTGTGGATGGTTTACGACCGCCATCTGCTGAACCCGGAAGAGAATCCGGAGCTGGACGACGTGCGGCTCGCGCGACTAATAGAACGACTTGAAGCCCATCTCGACGGGTTGCGAGTTGCCGGAAGCGTTGGACGTGAGATCGCCGAAGAACGCTATCGCGAATATTCCGAGGCGGGCGAACTTTTTGTGGTCAGAATGCTCAGCAATAAATCGTTGATGCGTATCGTCGATCTCGATCTGGACAAGGTGAGGGCGTATTTGATAGCGAATTTGCCGGCAGAGTAGCCTTGTTAGCTGCGCCCCATATGCGGCCGATGGGCCATCATGCTGATCGCCCTGCTACAGAAAATCCTTGCGCAACCAGCCACTTCCATCGAATTTGTAATAGGAATTATGGCCGCATGACCAAAGGCAGTCACCGGAAGACAAACGTTGCCCGAAGACGGTCGGTTTGAACGGCACAACTTCCAGCTCGACCAAGACATCGACACCTCGCCCTGCTGCGCCGAAATAAATCTTATCCCGAAAACGAGTGACGCCGCTGTACCAGCGGGGCTGCGTCAAGAAATTTACCAACGCACCTGCATCGTAGCGAAAGCAGGTTCCACTCTCGCCGCAAACATAAACCTTATCCGGCCCATCCACAAAAACCCCGAGAAGGTTGGCATTTGTCTGAACATCGATCTGCAACCACGTATCGCCCTGCAGTTTCCAAAATGCGCCGCGCTCGCCGACGGCATAGATGTGTTGGAGGGATGGGCCGTTTATGTCGAAAAGGCGGGTCGAGTCAGGAATTGAGATATCTCGCCAACCGTCGCCGTCCGATCGTAAGACAAGTCCGCTCTCGCCAAGGATAAAGACAGTTTGGTCGTCCAGACCCCAAACCTTGAATATCATTCGATCAGACAGGCGTTGTTGCGTGAACTGACCGTCCGATCCCTTCCAGAAACGAAATCCGTCGCAGGCGTAGATCATTCGTGATGGCGAAACCCAGAACGAGTCGATCCAAGTGTGTGTATCGAGCAGAATTCTTGGCTCGACCTCCGGAAATGAGGGGGTGTGAAAGATCTGGCTGCGCTTTTCCTCGCGACCCTCGTCCATCTGCACAACAAGGTTCCAAACCCCTGTTCCCTTGTCCGCCTGAACGAGTGTGCAATCGACCGTGAAGCCTTCGGGACTGATGTATCGTTCCGCATTGTTTGTCATTCTGGAACTCCTCCAGGGGCTGGTGTAGAGGTTCTCGGAATCTTGTCGCCGCCGGGCACGCGGCATTTTTGTTCCGCAATTTCTTCCTTTTTCTTACCTGTGCAGCGCTCAAGATAATCATATATGACGGCCTCGAGACAGGTCATTACGTCGTCCTGCTTTTTCTTGTCCTCGATTTTGCTAATGGTCTCGTCGTGTTCGCGAACAGAACCCAGTTCGGAGGCGATCGCGTCTTTGACCTTCGGGCGGTTTTCGCCAATCTTGTTGCCAGCCTCGTCGCGAACAATGCAGGACTCGGCAAATTTTTCCTGGTTGCGTGTCTTCTTGCCATGGGGCGTGGAACTGTCGGCGGCCGGACCCTTCATGCAAAGGCACGGAGCGCCGCCCGCGCTGTAGTCACCCATACCCTCGATGGATCGTGGCGCGCCGCCCCGCTTGTTTTGCGCCAGCGCGTTCTGAAACATATGCTCGGATTCGTTCTGATTTTCTTTCGTCCACCCGCAGTTTTCCGTCTTGTCGGAATGCTTGTGAAGCGTGATCTTGAATTCATTGAGCAACGACTTGCAGTCAATGTTATTCGGCCTTATCTGAGCGATATGCGGCCAGGTGACCGTGTTGCCGGGTGGCGAAGCGTGATTGTTCGTGGCGAGATCGGTCATCCTGATCACCGGCTCGCCGTCAAATTTCACGTCACCCGACCAAGAGTTGAAATACTCTTTGCCCGTATTTTTTGAGGTGATGATGCCTTTCTTCGCGGCGCAACCTGCCTCGGTTCCCGACGTTTTTGACAGGTCGGACTTGTTCTTGATATTGACGGTCTTACCGCCAATAAATACCGTGCCTGTTCCTTGCTCGGTATCCGAAGCCATGCCGAAACTCGGATAGGGGATCGGGACACCTGGTGGTGTCGCCGGATTCTCCGGCGGGGTGAAGCAAACGTCGGGAAAGGCGGCAATCGTCTTTGCATCGACTGACTTGCCAGAGATTTCCAACCCATTTGCGAAAACGTTCGCCATCAGGCTGCCCTTATGGCAAGCACTGCCGCTCCACAGGCACCCGCGTCATTCGATGCCTCAATCAGCACAGAATTGCCCCCGGCATAGCCTTTCTGTGCTGCCATCTTGGCCATCCCGAGCATCAACGGCCCTACTGCCGCGCCGACATTGCCTAGCGATTCACTTGGTGACCAAACGTCCTGAAAGTCGCGTCCGTTTCTGACCAACCGCAAATTGGCGAGCGCGCTCTGCTTGAACCAGTATTGCTCACCAATAAAATCGGCAATGCGATAGCCGAGGCGGTTCAGTTCGATCCCAGTCTCCTGCAATGCCAGGTGATAGGCAGACGTCATGCCATCGCCGCGCAGCGGCAGGTCCTGGCGGTTGTAAATAGTGGCATTTTCTCGCGAAAGGCCAACGCCAAACAACCTAAGTCCTTGGCTGTCGGCTCGACTGCAGAGAACCGCAGCGGCTGCCTCACCTGGAATGAACCCATTTGGATTTCCGGGAGTGAGAATGCGGTTGGTATTGAGGTAATGAGCGACCGATTGCGAGGTTAGGTAGCTGTCTACCCCCGCAATCATCACATAAGGGACCTCTCCCGAGGCAAGGAGCCGCCGTGCATGACCAAGCGCGACATGTCCGGAAGGACGGCCATGTGCGACGACACGCGACCGTGCGTGCGGGTTGACCTCCACGATTTCAGCTATGCGGCCGAGTAGGGACGCTGGATTAGTAACCGGTCGGCCCGGCCTGTTTTCCTCTGCCAGGCAGAGGATCAGTGCTGTTTGGCCGCGCGCCTCTGGAACGGCGTCGAACGCTTCGGCGATGGACCCGGCGGCGAGGTGAGCCATCCGCTTTTCGCCGATCCAGTTTCGCGGCAAAGGCACAGGAGCTCCGATCAGGCGACCATCGTTCGGCAACACAAAACGCGTCTCTTGAAATCCGTCCAATCGGGCACGCATCGCCGCACATGCCGATAGCGCATCAAGGCCGACAGCGGTGACCATGCCGATCGAGATGATGTCAAGGCTGGCGCTCATGTGTCCGCGCCCTCCGTTTCCGGCGCGGAGCCGTTGGCGCGGATATACATCCGGCCAGTTGCCCGCGCCCGCAGCATGGAGTCAGTCGGCGGACCGACCCAGCACTCGGAAAAGTCGAGTATCGTCCGGTGAATGCGCTGCGACACGCGCCAAACCAGCGAGAAGCGGCGGTTTTGTGGGTCAAACAAAAGAGTATCGGCGGGAACATCTCCCTCGAAGGCTTTTTCTCTGCCCTTAAATAACGTGATAGGCAACGCCGTTGATGGTAGCCGGAAACTCTCCCGGCCCTGCGGCGTCAGGTTGACGAGTTGCACCTCCTCGCCGCCCGTTGGGTGATCGATCTGCTGGTCAGGCGGGGCCATCTGGAAATAGCGCTCGTCGAAGTCCGGCGGCAGAAACGGAAAGATGTTCTTCGTCCAGTTGTCGTCGTAGGTGCCGCCATATTCGATCCGGCCAGGCCAGCCGCGTCCCATCGGCCCGAAACTCATCGGCTTGTAGTCGCCGAACGGCGAGCGGATTTCTTCGTCGACAGCTTGGGTATTCGGTAGCCGCAGGCCCGCGATCAGCCGCTGATTCTTCGTCCGCGACCAGCCGGTTCCGACCGGGTTGTACTTGTAGCTAGCGGGGAGGTTGTCCTCGGGGTCCAGTCTGTCGACGCCACCCCAGGCAACGTCGTAGGAAATCGGCATGCGCAGGAAAGGCTGCGGTGCGGTGGCGGTAAAGACCGGGCCGATGGAGCGCCATTCGCGGTGGCCGACGACCTCGAACAGTTTTGACCAATTGCCCACCTTGATGCCGACGGGTACGCGCTCGGCCGGGCGCCCGCCGGGCGCATAGGCGCAGCCATTGGCGACAACGTCACAACGCGGCTTGCGGAAAGCGAAATCGGTCTCCCATAGAGTGGCCGAATAACCAGGCACGCCGGTGTGTGTGTCGGCCATGACCAGCGGAACCTGTTCCGCCGATTTCTGCACCGGTCCGCCGGGCGTCGCGGGAAAGTCGAACGTGCCTTTGACCACCACGACGATCCATTCATGGCCTGCCTTGTCCATGCCCATGGTGAATTCGTGCGGATAGCCCATCTGGTTCCAGATTTGCATCAACTGGTCTCCCAGCTGGCGGCAAAGATCTGCTCCAGCGTCACTTGCGGCGACAGCGGATCAATATCGAAAATGTCCGAACGGGCAGTCCACATCACCATATCGCTGATGACCTCTTCGCCCGGCTCGACCGGGGGCACCGGCAGTGTGGCCAAAGCGGCATCCAGTTCGTCCGGCGTCAGCTCGCCCTGCTGGGCGGCGATGGCGGTCTCTTCGATCCTGGAAAACCACTCGTCGGCGCGAGCCAGTTGAGCGGAAGCGTCAGGAAGCGGCGCGACCACGCTCAAAGGGAATTTCCTGCCGACGCTGTCGGCGCTCTGCAGAATAATGCCTGCCGATGCGCCGAAAGCAGCCGGGCCTGTTAGGAAGCGTAGCGCGGCGGTGCGCGGCCAGGATTCCATGCCAATCAGCGGAACGAGATGCTGTGCCAGCCAGCGGTCCCAGATGCGCACAAAATCCCCTGGCAGTCGCCGCGTGACGAAATCGCCGGTGGCAGGCATTTTGCCGTAAAAGCCAGGCAGGATCATATCTGCGGCGGACATGAGAATTTCTTGAACATTTGCAGGTTGTAGGGATTTTCGACGCTTGCCGCCTTGAGCTCGAAATCGGCGTACATGCCTTGCGTGCCCAGTCGCAGGCTGTACACGTCGGACAGCAAGGTGCCGGTGAAGCGGCCGCTGCGCAGCAGCCTCAGCCACGCCCAGCTACCGGTCTCATTGAGCAAGATCTCGGGTGATCCATCGATCGGCTGGAAGGCGAGCGAGATGACGCCGGTGCCGTCCTTGCCGGGCCAGGTCATCGGTTGCGGTCGCGTCGCGTTGTTATAGTAGACGAGGTTCTGGCCATCGAGGTTGAGCGTCACGCGCGTGACGTTCGGAGACAGATCCTTGGGTTCGAGGGTGAAGCTCATCACCGGGCCCGTACCGCCTGGAAAGAGATCGTCTCGGATCCGCCTGGCCTGTTCGAATGCCGCCAGAGCCGCTGGGTCCAGGCCGAAGTCGGCGCGCCATTTCCATGGCTGGCTGGCGGTGTCGACATAGCTGATCAGGTGGTCGTTGATGAAGGTGTCGATCATCCCGGCCGGCCCGAACAGGCGGGCGAAATCGCGGACATTGACGTCCACGGCGCTTTCGGGGCTGAACGGATAGCGGTCGTTGAGCGCCGCCTGGCAGAACGGCAGGATGT
>NZ_SUEO01000051.1:29619-31305 GCF_004962925.1 Mesorhizobium sp.
GGCGCGCCAGATGGCATTAAGCTCCGAGGTGACCGCCTTCTGTGTCAGGCCGCTGGTGTCGCCGGCGATGCCGCCGAGCCAGTCGTCGATTGGATCGGGCAGGATCTGCGCTTGCCTGGCGACCGCTCCCGTGAGTTCGGCCAGCCCACCCTGCTTCTTGATGGCATCCTGAGGGTCGGGATTGGCCGTGACCGTCTGCAGCACGTTCGAAAGTGCGGTCAGCGCTACCACCGCGGCGTCGAGTGCCGGCGGCTGGCCGTCGACCTCGGCGATCGCCCCCTTGAGCGGCTTGAAATGTTCGGCCACCAGATTGCCGGTAAGGTCCACCTCGTTGGCGGAACCTGCGCGCGGCAGCAGTTTTGCCCCCGTTTTAACTATCTTGCCAAGCTTGCCGAGTTTGCTGAGCAGTTTCGAGCCGCCCTTGGCCGCTGCCTTGTTGTCGGCCGGCGCTTCATCGGATCGGGTAAGCTCGGTCTCCTGAACGACTGCCGTAAGCAGGCGTTTTAGCGCGGAGTCGGCACTCGAAAGATCCTTGAGGTTCTCGCTGGCGACGTTGAGGTCGGCCAATGGCGCGAGCCTGATATCGCGCAGGAAACTGTCCCATTGCGCGATGTAGTCTTCGTAGTAGAGTTTCAGGATATCCTCCGACAGCGCCGAGACCGAGGTTTCGGAATTTTCCGAACAGCCTCCGGCAAAGACCGCCCGATCGAGTGCGGCCTGGGCGGCGACGTCCTCGATCCGGTCGAGAATGGCATCGTGGAAGCCGGAATAGGTGAACGCGCCCGAGATGCCGACGCGCAGCGTCTTGTCGGAACGCCGTGCAAAAACCTTGGCGCCGTTGGGGCCGGCGAAATTCGCCGGGATCCATTCCTTGAGTCCGGCCACCGCCGGGTCGGCCAGCAACTGTCTGTAGGCGCGCGCCGGCAGCGAAATCGTGCAAACCGTTTTCAGCGCCTCGGCAACCAGCGCCTGATCCGGGGCAGTGTAGCTGTCGTCGACCGCCATGCGGCGGATCGCGGCAATCTGGTGCTCTTCCGCGTCGGCGGTCGGAAAGGGCGCCACCGGTGCGAATTCTGGCAAGTCATTGACCCACCAGTCCTGGACGAAATCGGCGTCCATCTGCGACAGGCCCGTCATCATGCGATAGGTCTTCAGCGCCCCCAGCATGAAATCCGGGTCACGGATCTGCCGCCACATGGTCGCCTCAAGCAGCGCGACCATGTGCGGCTCGAGAACGTTGCGCAGAGCGTGATCGTAAGTGTCGGCCTGCGCCCGCAGCAGTTCAGCCGAGGCCGATGGCCCCAGCAGATCCTGGGCACTGCTCGGCGGTGCCGTACGGGCATTTGCGACCTCGGCGATCGCTTTGAGCGCGCTATCGATGGCGGGCTGCTCCACCGATGCCGGGCTCGCGGCTGCTGCGGTCAGTGGCGCCTGCAGTGCTTCGAACTGGCTCGCCTGGGCTGTGATCGCATTGCGGTTGTCATAGTAGGACCAGATGAACACCGCACCGGCCAACAACGCCATGGCGGCACAGGCGGCGGCGGCGCCGCGCCAGATCCAGGCGCGGCGGCGCTGCGCCAGCGGATCGAACGTGCCCAGGCCGGCTTCCCTGAAGATGACCTCGGTCAGTAGATTCTTCAGGAAAAAGCTGCGTTTTTCAACGCGCGGCGCCGGCATGGCACGCCG
>NZ_SUEO01000515.1 GCF_004962925.1 Mesorhizobium sp.
GGAAGCTCGGCCAGGCCGGCGAGGACAATGGCGTGCTTTTGCTGGTCGCCCAGAAAGACCGCAAAATGCGCATCGAGGTCGGCTACGGGCTGGAAGGCACGCTGACCGATCTGCACACCAAGCTGATCATCGAAAACGACATGGTGCCGGCCTTTCGCGCCGGCGACTTCTCCGGCGGCATAGCCAAGGCCGTCGACGACATGGTCATGGTGCTGG
>NZ_SUEO01000516.1 GCF_004962925.1 Mesorhizobium sp.
ACCGGCAGGTGCACAAGTACCAGCCGGCTTCCGACCGCATCCGGCATTTTCGCGAATTCACGCTGCCGATGTCGGACAAGGAGGTCGAGAAGCAGGCCGCGCGCTGCATGGATTGCGGCATTCCGTACTGTCATGGGCCGACCGGCTGCCCGATCCACAATCAGATCCCGGACTGGAACGACCTCGTCTACAATGGCGACTGGGACAATGCGATCC
>NZ_SUEO01000517.1 GCF_004962925.1 Mesorhizobium sp.
CGACATTGCCGTCGGTGACTTCGTAGAGCGGCCGCCCGCCAGCCTTCATCTCGGCCCGCAGCGCGGCGACATCGCCAGCAATCGTTTCGACAATCTGGTGATAGGCCGGCGCCTTGTCATACAGCGTCTTCAGGTCGCCCTTGCCATCGACGCCGAAAATGCCGGCGAAACCAAAACCCTTGGCGTCGAGGGCGGCGAGCACAGCCGGATCGTCG
>NZ_SUEO01000518.1 GCF_004962925.1 Mesorhizobium sp.
GCAGCAATCCGCTTGGCATCTTCATCAACGCCATCGACTGGTCGCGAGAGCTCGACAGCGCCGCGCCGACATCCGTTTCCCCGAAGGAGCCTGCCAATGAAAAGTAAAATATCATCGGTGCGTGCCGTGCTGATCCTATCGGCTTCGGCAGCAGTTCTTTTCGCCTGCGCATCGAAGCGGGTGCCGCCGCCTGAGATTTCCTATGACGCTGCC
>NZ_SUEO01000519.1 GCF_004962925.1 Mesorhizobium sp.
GTGGTGCGCTTCGACGACTACGATCTCAAGACGAGGTCGAACGTGATCGAGCTTTCCATGCCACTCGGCCTCTATACGAACTGCAACGTGTCGCCGCCCTGTGGCCTGTGCTCGAGCGAGGCCGTCATCGGTCTTCTCGACGTGCCCGATTTCTTCCTCGACCCGGATCGGATGAAAGCGGGGCTGATCTGGTTTGAGCGCGGCCATGTCG
>NZ_SUEO01000520.1 GCF_004962925.1 Mesorhizobium sp.
TGGGTGCGTTTGCTTCGGCCAGACTAGCCAGCGCTTGCTCGACTTTCTGAGCCGAGGCGTCAGTGCGATTGATGTGCCGGATCATTTGCTGCCTCAGCCGAGCGAGCCTTGCGGCGCGATATACGTCGCCGTATCGCGCAGTTTCAAGGTGGAGGGTCGCGAGCCTCATGGGCGACGATTCCGATTATCTAGCAGTAGAATTCGCGAATC
>NZ_SUEO01000521.1 GCF_004962925.1 Mesorhizobium sp.
GACCAGGGCCGAGCTCGGCGTGCTGTTGGCCTATGCCAAGATCGTGCTGTTTTCCGACATCGTCGCCAGCGACGTGCCGGACGATCTGCATTTCGACCGTGACCTGATGGGCTATTTTCCGGACCGCATGGCGAAGAAATACGCGGCCGAGATCCATGGCCACCGCCTGCGCCGCGAAATCATCGCCCGCGTCGTCGCCAACGACCTGG
>NZ_SUEO01000522.1 GCF_004962925.1 Mesorhizobium sp.
CCACAGGGAAAACTCGCCGAGCAGCCGGTTGCGCGGCAGGGCGGCGATCGCGGCAGGGCCGGACAGGGATTTGGTCGTCATGAGGGAATAAGGCTCCGGATATTGGCGTGGGCGTGAAGGAAGGCCGTGATTTCGGCCTGCAGCTCGGCGAAATGCCCGGCGCTGTCGAGCGCCTTGGGAGGGATTTCGGCAAAAGTCGCGCCAGGAAT
>NZ_SUEO01000523.1 GCF_004962925.1 Mesorhizobium sp.
TTGGCCGTTCACGCTTCCTTCGCAGAGATGGACTGTCTCAGCGTCAACCGTGAAGGCGAGGCCCTGTTCCATCAAAGTCTAACGACTGGAAAAGCGCACTGGAAAGCACGTGCGGTAACGGTTGATTCAACCGTTGCTGGTATTTAGAGGAGTGTGGAAGCGGCTCCGACAGTGAGGCGGGGTGCTGAATTGCCGGAGCCGCCTG
>NZ_SUEO01000524.1 GCF_004962925.1 Mesorhizobium sp.
CCAAGAAGATCAAGACCTCGGAAGAGGTTGCCCAGGTCGGCACCATCGCCGGCAACGGCGATGCTTCGGTCGGCTCGATGATCGCCGAAGCGATGCAGAAGGTCGGCAACGAGGGCGTCATCACGGTCGAGGAAGCCAAGACTGCTGAGACCGAACTCGAAGTCGTCGAAGGCATGCAGTTCGACCGCGGCTATCTCTCGC
>NZ_SUEO01000052.1:0-4345 GCF_004962925.1 Mesorhizobium sp.
TCTATTCGGGGAGAAGTGCCCGGCAGGGCGATGAGGGGCGGCGCAGACATCTGCGATTGATCGCCCCCAACGCGGTTGGAGAGCTATGCTGCGACCGACGGACTTTTCAGCCGACCGCGCAAGCCTTTGCCGGCCGAAACGCCGCGGTTCAAGCCGCGGCGTTTCGAAATCAACCTCTTGAGTGGTCCTTAGCTTGACGGCTGGGGCTCCATGCCGCCTTCGGGCTCCGGACCCTTCTTGCGGCGGCTGCCGGACTTCGGCACGGCCGAGCCGCGGCTCGGCGGCGTGTCGTCGCCGAGATCGCGGGCGGGCTTGTGGCCGGCGATCAACTGCTTGATCTCCTCGCCTGACAGCGTCTCGTACTCCAAAAGGCCCTGCGCCAGCGCGATCCACTCCCTCTTCTTCTTGGTCAGGATGGATTTCGCCGTCGAATAGGCCTCGTCGATCAGCCGGCGCACTTCGGCGTCGATAATCTGCGCCGTCTCTTCCGAGACGTTCTGCGTGCGCGCCACCGAATGGCCGAGGAAAACCTCTTCCTGGTTGTCGCCATAGGCGACGTGGCCGAGCTTGTCGGAGAAGCCCCAGCGCGTGACCATGGCGCGCGCCAGCTTGGTCGCCTGCTCGATGTCCGAGGAGGCGCCCGAGGTGATGTTCTCCTTGCCGAACTTGAACTCCTCGGCGACGCGGCCGCCCATCATGATGGCTAGGCGCGAGATCATGTATTTGTAGCTCATCGAATAGCGGTCGCCTTCCGGCAACTGCATGACCATGCCAAGCGCCCGGCCGCGCGGGATGATGGTCGCCTTGTGCAGCGGATCGGCCGACGGCACGTTCAGCGCCAGGATGGCGTGGCCGGCCTCGTGATAAGCGGTGAGCTCCTTCTCGGCCTGGGTCATGGCCGACGAGCGGCGCTCGGCGCCCATCATGATCTTGTCCTTGGCGTCCTCGAACTCGGCCATGGTGACAAGGCGCTTGTTGCGCCGTGCCGCCATCAGGGCGGATTCGTTGACGAGGTTCATCAGGTCGGCGCCGGAAAAGCCCGGGGTGCCGCGTGCGATCACCTTGAGGTCGACATTGGGCGCCAGCGGCACGTTGCGCACATGCACCTTCAGGATCTTCTCGCGGCCGACGATGTCGGGGTTCGGCACCACCACCTGGCGGTCGAAACGGCCGGGCCTGAGCAGCGCCGGGTCGAGCACGTCCGGCCGGTTGGTGGCGGCGATCAGGATGATGCTTTCGTTGGATTCGAAGCCGTCCATCTCGACCAGCAACTGGTTTAGCGTCTGCTCGCGTTCGTCATTGCCGCCGCCGAGCCCGGCGCCGCGATGGCGGCCGACCGCGTCGATTTCGTCGATGAAGATGATGCAGGGCGCATTCTTCTTGGCCTGATCGAACATGTCGCGGACGCGGCTGGCGCCGACGCCGACGAACATCTCGACGAAGTCCGAGCCGGAAATGGTGAAGAACGGCACGTTGGCTTCACCGGCGACCGAACGGGCGAGCAGCGTCTTGCCGGTTCCGGGAGGGCCGACGAGCAGCACGCCGCGCGGAATCTTGCCGCCAAGCCGCTGGAACTTCTGCGGATCACGCAGGAATTCGACGATCTCTTCCAGATCTTGCTTGGCTTCGTCAACGCCGGCGACATCCTGGAAGGTGACGCGGCCATGCGCCTCGGTCAAAAGCTTGGCCTTCGACTTGCCGAAGCCCATGGCGCGGCCGGAGCCGGACTGCATCTGGCGCATGAAGAATATCCAGACGCCGAGGATGAGGATCATCGGCAGCCAGGAGATGAGATAGCCGAACAGCGAATTGGAACCGTCGGATTCGGGGCGCGCGTTGATGGTGACGTTCTTGTCCTGCAGCCTCGAAACCAGCGACGGATCTCCCGGCGAATAGGTCTGGAAGCCGGTGGAGGTGTCGGTGTAGGTACCGGAAATGCGGGCACCCGCGATGGTCACCGTCTTGACCCGGCCGGCCGCGACATCCTGCAGGAACTGCGAATAGGGGACATCGCTCGCCGCTCCGCGCGTCTGCGGCGTCTGGAACAGATTGAAGAGAGCGATGAGCAGGACCGCTATGATCGCCCAGAGGGCGAGATTGCGATAATTCGGATTCATCAATTGTCCCGTTGGCGTCCGCTGGCGGACACGCGTCGTGAGAGGAAACTTGGGTCTAACATAGGGATGGCGTTCTCCCTTGCCAAGCAGAACAGCATGTCGCGGTTAAGCTTTCGCCCATCATCAGCCGGCAGTGTGGCCGCTGAAAGGCGTGGTAGGAAGGGGCGGCGCGCCGATCAGCGCGGCGACAGTTCCGGCCGGCGCCAGGTCGAAGGACGGCAGGAAGCGGGCAAAGGGCGCGACGACCTGAGATACCACCATTCGCGGCAAGGCCGGGCTGTCCTGCACCGGACCAAGGCTTTCGCCCGGATGTTCATTTGAGCGCCACAACACCGGCTCGGCCGCCAGGGCCGCGCGGACAAGGCTTGGCGGCGTGCCGTCTTCGGCAATTTCCCGTTTTGCGGCACGAGCCGCGCCGAGCGGCGCAATCAAAAATGCACCTGGCTCGTCGCCCAATGTGATCCTCCTGCGACCGTCCCAGAGAGCATCGTCCACGGCAGGAGCAGCGGGCGGCAGGTTGCGGGTTTCGCGACGCAGGAAAATGCCGGCACGCCGTGCGTCGACCACTGTCCGCGACAATGTGGCGCAAAACGGGGTAGCACAAAATGGCAACACGCAAGATGGCCCGGGCCTCAGCCGGGCGAACAGCGCCTCGCTGCGCGCCTGGTCGGGCAGAAAGGCAACGCCGCCGACAGTCGCCAGCAGGATACGCAGCGCGTAGACGGCCGCCGGCTCGTCGCCGGCCGTCGCAAACCCCGGATCGAGACGGATAAGGCCATCAGCGGGCCTGCTGGCAAAGTCACGGATCAACGCGGCCGCGCGACGGCCAAGCTGCTCGCGCTCCACGGCGGCCCGCGCGGCCAGCGCCACCGCATCCGCCACGCGCTGCGCACCATTGCCGTCGGCAAGCGCTGCGCGGATGCGCGGCCGCTCGAAAGCCTCGTCGTCATTGGTCGGATCTTCGACCCAGCCGACATTTGCGCGCCGCAAGCCTTCGCGCAGCGCCGCCCGCCGTGTGCCGAGAAGCGGTCGTACGATCCATATCCGCCAGTCGTAGAGGGTGGCCGGTGCCATGCCGGCTAGGCCTCGCCCTGCCTCTCGCGGCCCCTCCTGGCGCGCGTTCCGCATCAGCACGGTCTCGGCCTGATCGTCGGCAGTGTGGCCGGTCAGGATCAGGCTGATGCCTTCCGCCTGCGCTGCCTCGGCCAGCAGCCGGTAGCGTGCCTCTCGCGCGGCAGCCGGCAGGCCGGTCGACGGCTTGCGCCCGGACCAGACGATGATGCGGTGGGCAATACCGCGCGCGGCGCAAAGCCTGGCCACGGCTTGCGCTTCCGCTGCCGAGCCTGGCCGCAGATTGTGGTCGATCGTCACAGCCAGCAATTTCGTTGCGGGCGCGCTGCGGTCGAGGTGATCTTTCAGAAGAAGGAGAAGGGCGGTCGAGTCGCTGCCGCCGGACACGGCCGCAACAGCGCCGTTGGTAAAGTCGATCTGCGAAAAAACCGAAAGGTCAGGCTCGGTTTCGAGCGTCAGCACGCCGCGAGCGCCCTTTCCTGCTTGACGCGTTCCTTAAGCGCGCCGGAAACGTTGGGATAGCGCTTGCCGATCTCGCCGAAAGTGGCGCAGGCCACGTCGCGTTGGTTCAATCCGACCAGCGACACACCGAGCTTCAGCAGCATATCGGGAGCCTTCTTGGCCTTAGGATAGTCCTTGCTGGCGGCGAGGAAAGTCTCGGCCGCGTCGCGGTATTTCTGCTGGCCGAGCAGCGACTCACCAAGCCAGTAATGCGCGTCCGCCGCCTTGGCGTCCTTGGGGAAGCGGGCGATGTGGTCGCGAAAACCCTGTTCGGCAGTGCTGTAGTCGCCCGACAGGATGAACTGGTAGGAGTTGCGGTAAAGCTCCTCCGGGTTGTCGGTGGCGGGCAGCGCCGCGACCACCGTATCGTCGGACTTGCCGGCCTGGGCGCCAGTGGCTTGGTCGCCGGCGGCTTGACCGTTAGTGGCTGGGGCGGTGTTCTGCGCCGGTGCATGAGCCTGCGTGTTGCCGTCGGCGTCGACCACATTGCCGTTCTTGTCGACGGTGATTGTGCCGAACGTCTTCGGCGGCGTGCCCGGGATCACTCTGCCGGGTTCGCCCGTCGGCGATCCGACGATGACGTCCTCGCCCTGGGCGCCGGCGGGCGGTGTGCCCGCATCGGCCGGGGCGTGCGTCGCCGGAGCCTCGGCGACGCT
>NZ_SUEO01000052.1:4355-20690 GCF_004962925.1 Mesorhizobium sp.
TTTTTCTGCTCCGCTGGTTGCGGCGAGCCTTGCGAACCGCCTTCCAGCTGCTGGAAGCGGAACTCGTTGTCTTCCTGCTGCTTGCGGATCTGTTCCTGCATCTGCAGGACCTGGAAGTTGAGCTCCTCGATCTTGCCGTTCATTTGCCGGAGTTGTTCCTGCAGTGCGGTAGTGCCGGTGCCATCCTGTGCGAACTGAACCTGATCCGGCTTCTTCTTTTCACCGAAAATGCCCGGCTTTTCACCGAAAATGCCGAGCGTCGGCAGGTGAAAGGAAAAGCCGCCTTTCGACGGTTGTTGCTCGTTGCCGCTCGCCCCGGTACCGGCAGCAAGTGCGGCGACGCTTGATACGAGCAGCAGCGCAAGCGTGCCGCTCAAGACCGATCTGAAATGCATGTGCCTCTCGCCGTGAAATTGTTAGCCTGTTTGCATGCCTTCCGATCGGAGTGGGACCGTCAGGCGCCTTGGCTCTTAGCAGGACGCAGGACTTCGGCCAAATTTTGTTTCAGGTCTCATATCCGGGAGCCAGACATGAAAAAGGCGGCCGCGGCCGCCTTTCGCATATATGTGTTGCATTTCTGCCGATCAGGAATTGCCGATCAAGAACCGGCGCCGCTGAGCGTGGTGACGGCGCGGCGGTTCTGCGACCAGCAGGAGATGTCGTCGCAAACCGCGACCGGACGCTCCTTGCCGTAGGAAATGGTCTTCAGGCGCTGGCCGGAAACACCCCTGGCGACGAGGAAGTCGCGGGTGGCGGCGGCACGGCGGGCGCCGAGCGCCAGATTGTATTCGCGCGTGCCGCGCTCGTCGGCATGGCCTTCGATGACGATGGCATACTGCCCATACTGGTTCAGCCACTGCGCCTGGCGCGAAAGCGTCGTCTGCGCGTCGGCTCGGATCGAGGACGAATCCGTGTCGAAGAAGATGCGGTCGCCGATGTTGACGGTGAAGTCCTGGGCCGATCCGGGCGTTGCCGCTCCGGCGCCGCTGAGACCGAGATCGGCGGCGCTGTTCGGGGTCTTCTTCGAGGCGCAACCGGCGATGGCGAGCGACGCCACCAGCGCCATCATCACCGGGTTTCTGGTAAGTGCTGCGATACGGCCCATGCCGCCTCTCCTTCGCAATTCGAGTGATTTCGTTGATCGTCCAGTAACCACGTTTGGGTTAACCGGCGTTCAAGAAACACGGTTAAAATTTGGTTTCGACTGCCGTCCGCAGCCGTTTGCCCAAGGGCGTCCGAGGGGCAACAATGCGCGCGGACCGTAGGCGGAAATGCGGCCAAAACGCGACCAAGGCGTGGAAAGGAGTGAATTGAGGAGTTGAGGAATCCCGTTTTCTCCATCTCTTCAATTCTTCATTTCCCCAATTCCTCTTATTCGAGCAGCGGCGACCAAGCCGGGTCCGACGCGAAATTCGCGGTCGGGATCGACTGTTCGTTGCGGCCGGTGAGATCGACCGAAACGAGTTTCGGCCCGCCGGCTGAATCGCGGAAGAACATCAGCACCCGGCCGTTGGGCGCCCAGGTCGGCCCTTCCTGCTGGAAGCCGGTTGAAAGGATGCGCTCGCCCGAACCGTCGATGCGCATGACGCCGATCTGGAATTCACCGGCAGTCTGCTTGGTGAAGGCGATGAGATCGCCGCGCGGCGACCACACTGGCGTCGAATAGACACCGTCGCCGAACGAGATTCGGGTCTGGCCCGAACCGTCGGCGCCCATCACATAGATCTGTGCGCGGCCGCCGCGGTCGGAGGTGAACACCACCTTGCTGCCATCAGGCGAATAGGACGGCGAGGTGTCGATGGCCGCCGAATTGGTGAGCCTGGTCGTCGAGCGGCTTCTTAAATCCATGGCGAAGATGTTGGAATTGCCGTCGTCGCGCAGCAGGCTCATGATCACCTTCTGGCCGTCGGGCGAGAAGCGCGGCGCAAAGGTCATGCCGGGAAAGTCGCCGACCAGTTCGCGCTGTCCGGTCTCGATCTGCAGCAGATAGACCTTCGGCTGGCCGCTTTCATAGGACATGTAGGTGATTTCCTGCCGGTTCGGCGAGAAACGCGGCGTCAGCACGATCGACTTGCCGTTCGACAGGTAGCGGACGTTGGCGCCGTCCTGGTCCATGATGGCGAGGCGCTTCTTGCGCGCGTTCTTTGCGCCCGACTCGTCGATGAAGACGACGCGCGTATCGAAATAGCCCTTCTCGCCGGTCAGCCGCTCATAGATTGCGTCGGCAATAATATGGGCGACACGCCTTGTATTGGCGTCGTTGGCGAAGAACTGCTCGCCCGACATCTGCTGGCCGGCAAAGGTGTCCCACAGCCTGTACTGGGCGCGGACGCGGCCGTCGGCCTCCTTGCTGACGCTGCCGGTGACCAGCGCCTGGGCATTGATCACTTTCCAATCCTCAAAACGGGGCGTGGCGTCGGGGTTCGAGATCTTTTCGATGAAGGCGCTCTTGTCGATCGGCGCGAACAGGCCGGAGCGTTTCAGATCTGCGCTGACAATACCGGAAATCTCCGCGCCCAGCGCATCGCCGCCCTGGAAATCGGTGATGGCGATCGGCAGCGGCTCGACATTGCCTTTGTTGACGTTGAGCTCAACGAGCGCCCACGCCGGCAAGGTGGCGGCAGCAGTCGTGCCCAGCGCCATCGCTACGATCATCAGGAGCGGCTTGAGGATGGATTTCATGTCTTCTCGCTTCTCTTCAATGATTCTACGGGGCGCCAGGCCTACAGGCCCAGCATCTCCCTCGGGTCGAAGGTGACCCGAACGTCGGCCCAGATGTCTTGTTTGCCCGCGGGAACCTGCAGGCCGGCCACATCGCATTTCTGAACCGCTCGCACGGCACTTTCGTCGAACGGGCGGTTTCCGCTCGATTTTTCAACGGATGGCCGGCCATCCAGCTTGCCTGAGGCGTCCAGGTTGAACCGGACCACGACGATGAAATTCTCGGAACCCTCGAGCCCTGCCGGCAGCGTCCAGCAGCCGCCAAGCTGGGCCTCCAATGCTCCCTGCTCCGATCTTGAAAGCTTCTGGCCCTGATCCTTGTCGCCACCGAGCGACGCCTGCTGGGTCGAGCGCTTGGCGCCGCCGCCGGACGGCTTCCGCTTGTCGAGCAGCGCCGAAATCTCGTCGGCGTTGAACTGCTTGTCTTCCGATTTCGGTTTGGATGAGGCTTCCTTGACCGGCTTGTCGGCGTCTTTGCGCTCCGGCGCCTTGGCGCTTTCGGCCTGGGCCGGCTGCGGCTTCGGCCGCGCCTGCGGGGCCGGCGCAGAGTCCGGAAGCTGCGTCGTCTCGGTGGGCTGTTCTTTTGTTATTGCTTCGGCGACGGCGTCCGGCTTGACCTCAGGCTGCGGGTCGATGGCGGCGGTCTTGTCCTGCGGCGGCGTCGGTGCCGGCTCTTTGGCCGGTGTCGGCTTTGGCTCCGCCTGCTTGACCGGCTCCGGCTTCACCTCTTCCTTCGGCTGCGGGACCGGTGCGACCTCCGTTGCCGGGACAGGCTTGGGCTTCTCGTGCACCACGGCCTTCTTGTCGCCTTGCAGAACCTGCGCAGTTGCTTCCATCGGCACGATGTCGACCGACACCGATTCGACATCGGACGCGGGCATCGCAGGCGGCGAGGACAACGTGAACAGCCCGAAGGCGATCGCCGTCGCATGCAAGATCACCGATGTGGTGAGACCGGTCCTCATCTTGCGTCTATTGATCCTGTTCCTGCAGTGAAACCAGGCCGATATTCTTGTATCCGGCGGCCGAGATGCGGGCCATCACCTTCATGGCGGTGCCGTAGTCCGTCAATTTGTCGCCACGGATGAAGATGCGCTCGTCATAGCCGGTCTTGGATATCGCCTGCAGCTTCGCCACCAGCTCCTCGATCGGGATTTCTGTCTCCTGGAGATATATCTGGCCGGTAGAGTTGATCGAGACGGTAATCGGCTGCGTGTCGACGTTCATCGCCTTGGCCTGGGTGTCCGGAAGGTCGATCGGCACGCCGACCGTCAGCAATGGTGCGGCGACCATGAAGATGATCAGCAGCACCAGCATCACGTCGACCATCGGCGTGACGTTGATTTCCGATATCATCGCGTGATGGCGACCGCGCCGCCTGTGGCCGCGACCACCGCGTCCTCCACCACCCGCGCCTACAGACATTCCCATGATTGTTCCTCAGGTCTTCTGCGCGACTTTTTCATCGATTTGGCGCGAGAGTATGGCGGAGAACTCGTCCGCGAACCCCTCCATGCGCACGGCGATCTTGCTCGCGTCCGACGACAGCTTGTTGTAGGCGATGACGGCGGGGATGGCCGCGAGCAGGCCTATTGCCGTGGCCAGCAGCGCTTCGGCAATGCCGGGTGCGACCACCGCCAGACTGGTATTCTTGGATGCGGCGATCGCCTGGAACGAGGTCATGATGCCGATGACGGTGCCGAACAGGCCGATGAAGGGCGCTGCCGAGCCGGTGGTGGCGAGAAAGCCAAGCCGTCCTTCCAGTTTTTCCATTTCGCGGGTCAGCGCCAGGTCCATCGCCTTGTCGATGCGGTTCTGCAGGCCAAGCGGCGATTTCGCGCCCTTCTCGAAGCTCTTCTTCCATTCGCGCATGGCGGCGACAAAGATGGCGCCCATGCCTGACGTCTTGCGGTCGGCCAGTGTGCGATAAAGCTCTTCCAGCGACTGCCCCGACCAGAACACCTGTTCGAAGCGATTGAGCGCGAGCCGCATGCGGCCATAGGCGACGAGCTTGTCGACGATGATCGCCCAGGTCCAGATCGAGGCGCAGAGCAGCCCGATCATGACCAGCTTGACCACCCAACCGGCCTGCATGAACAGCGCCCAAATCGACAAATGCGCGCCCGGTTCGGCGAGTGCGATATTTTCCATGGTTACGTCCTTAAGATTTTCCGGGCACGGCTGGCGGCTGGCCCATGGGCATCCCTTGTGGTCCGTTCGCGCAAAGCTTCCGGAATAACCCCAAAATGCACCGTTGGCGGCCTTTTCGGGGCAAATGTTGGTGAAAGGAAGGCGCTGGATTCCTCCAATCTTCACCACTCTCTTCATGAACCGTTATGGTTAAGGATGGGTTAGGACGTACAGCGCGGCGCATTGCCGCGCCTTGGGCGGGCCGCCAGGCATCGTCAGCGGATCATCGGCGTCAGTAATTTATCCATTTGCCTTGGGCATGAAGGCTGCGATCCATTCCTTCGGAAAACGTCTTGGCCGGCCATTCTCGCCGATGATCGCCGCCTCGACCCGCGCCTCGACCAGCACCTCGCCGCCGCGCTTCAGCTGCTGCGCCATGAAGATGCGGGCGCCCGAAATGTCCTCGGTGCGCGTCTCGATGGTCAAGATGTCGTCCATGCGGGCGGACCCGCGAAAGTCGATCTCCATGCGCCGCACCACCCAGACTATTCTTTCGCCATGCTTGCCGTTGGCGAGTTCGGTGTGATGGACGCCGGCAAGCCTGAGATAATCGGAACGGCCACGCTCGAAGAATTCGAGATAGCGTGCGTGGTAGACGACGCCGGAGAAATCGGTGTCGGCATAATAGACCCGCGCCATCAGCCGGTGGCCGAATTCCGTCAGCGCACCGGAAAGCCCGGCGCCGAGTGCCGCCGATTCACCATGATCGTCCATCGCGCTTTCCTTTTTGGGCCTGACCGGGCACCTAAAGCGCGACGCGCTTTAGGTGGTTGTATCCGTGCGTGTCGTTGTCCCAAAACCGCTACACACTTTTGGGCGACACGCATTAGCTTGGCGCATGAACCCGATGGCACTGTTGGCGGCGATGATCAAGACCTTGATGGCAGCGCTGCTTTTGCTGGCCGCGCTGGTGCAGCCGGGCCAGGCGGCGAGCTTTTCGATGAAACGCGGCCTCAATCTCGACCAATGGACGACATGGCCGGACGAGGACAAATGGGGCGACCGGCAGGCAATCCTGCCCTATCCGGAATGGCGCAAGTTCCTTGGCGATGATGACCTCAAGGCGCTGAAGAACGCCGGCTTCGATTTCCTGCGCATGCCGGTCGATCCGTCGCCGTTCCTGTCGGACGAGACGCTGGCGCTGCGCGACGAGCTCTATGCCAGCGTGCTGGACTCGGTGCGCATGATCAATCGCGCCGGACTGAAAGTGATCGTCGACATGCACCTGATCCCCAGCGGCAGCAGCCGCAAGATCGGCATGGGCGAGGTGATGGACGACCCGAAAGTGTTCGAAGCCTATGTCGAAATGGTGCGCAAGATGGCGCGCACGCTGGCCGATGAGGATCCGCGCCAAGTCGCCATCGAGCCGATGAATGAGCCGGTCGTCGACTGCGACACCGACGGCACCAGCCTCTGGCCGGAGCGCCAGCAGAAACTGTTCGCGGCGGCGCGTTCGTCGGCCACGAAGCTCACCCTGATCCTGACCGGCGCCTGCTATTCCAACGCGGCATCGCTGGCAAAAATCGATCCGAAGGCGATTCCGGACGACAACATCATCTGGACCTTTCACTCCTACGAGCCGTTCCTGCTTACCCACCAGGGCGCGACCTGGGCCGGCGACTTCATTCCCTATGTGACCGGCCTGCCCTATCCGCTCAGCGCCGTCCCGCGCGCCCAGCTGGATGCTACGCTCGATACGATCCGGGCAAGGATCAAGGCCGAGGCGCCATGGGCGCGGCAGAGCGGTCTGCTTGCCTATCTCGACGAGCAAGTGGCCAGCATGGACACGGATGAGAAGCTGCTCGGGATGATGGATGCGCCGTTCACCAGGGTCGAGGCCTGGGCAAAGGCCAAAGGCATCAAGCCGGAGAACATCACATTGGGCGAATTCGGCATAATCCGCCAGGAATACGGCAATGCCTATGTGATGCCAGCCGAATACCGCGCCGCTTATGTCAGGGACATGATCGCGCGCGCCGAAGCCCATGGCTTCGCATGGTCGGTCTGGAGCTATGGCGGCGCCTTCGGCATCGTTGACGCTTTTGACAGTGAAAAAGCCGAGCCGGATGTGATGGACGCGATCAAGTCACTTCATTGAAGCGGTTCAGGCTGAACCCAGTTCGATCGAAAGAATCTCTGGGCGCATCCCAAAACGCACCGGCAGGATGCTGAAGCCGAGGCCTCCAGAAACGATCAGGTTGCGGTTCTCCTCCACGACATGGCCATAAGCAAAACGGTTGCCGAAGCGGGATGGGACGACCGGAGAATAGCCGAATAGCCGCACCTGCCCGCCATGGGTATGGCCCGAAAGGGTCAACGATATCCGTGACGGGACTTTCGGAAATATGTCGGGCTCATGTGCGAGCAGAATAACGGGAGCCTTGTCGCTTACCTTTGCCAGCGTGCCGTGCAGGTCGTCCAGTCCTTTGAATTTGCTGCGGCCCCAGGCTTTGCCCGGCCGCAGCGCAAGTTGGTCCGCAAGGCCGGCGACCCAGAAGCCATGCCCGTCCTTTTCCAGGCGGACGACATCGTTTTCCAAGACCGGGATACCGGCGCTCTCGAGCGCCCTGCGCGCCACGGTCGGCCCCAACCCGGCCTTTTGCGCGGAAAGGTCCTCCCACCAGTCGTGATTGCCAAGGATCGACCACACGCCGAGCGGCGCCTTCAGACCGGACAAGGCCGGCGCCCATTCGGAGGAATCCACCCAGTCCGTCACCAGGCGTGTGCCGGATGCATAGTCGCCCAGCAGGACAATCAGATCCGGCTGCAGGGAGTTCGCCCGTTCGGCAAGCGACCTAATCCGCTCCGGCGTCATCCATGGCCGGCAAGCATGAATATCGGCGAGAGCGACAACGCGAAGCCGCAATCCTGCAGGCCAGTTTGGCGGCGTCAATGAATAGCGCTTTACATGCGTCAGCAACATCGGCTCCAGGCCAACCGCATAAGCGCTGAGCGACACGGCCGATAGGAACGAACCGCCGATGAGGCGCAGGAAGCCACGTCTGGTGATCATCGCTCAGCTCCGACGGTCGTGGGGAGACGGTCCCACAGCGCGAAGTGTTATAGCCCGCAAATGCGCCGGCAAGCTGACCAGGATTAGGAGATTTTGCACAGGAACGAAGTGCCGCGCGGACGCTACTCTTCTTGGAACAGGCTGATCTGCTGCTGTGCCAGGTCCTTAGGCGCATCAAGGCCGAGATGCCGCCAGGCATTGGCGGTCAGCACGCGGCCGCGCGGCGTGCGCTGGATGAAGCCCTGCTGGATGAGATAGGGTTCGATGATGTCCTCGATGGCGTCGCGCGGCTCGGAAAGCCCTGCAGCGATCGTCTCGATGCCGACCGGCCCGCCGCCAAAATTCCGCGCGATCATCGAGAGATAGCGGCGGTCGAGCGCGTCGAGGCCGAGCGCGTCGACCTCGAGCCGCGTCAGCGCCTCGTCGGCGATCTGGCGATCGACATGACCGTCGCCGGCGACGGAGGCAAAATCGCGCACGCGGCGCAACAGCCGGCCGGCGATGCGCGGCGTGCCGCGTGCCCGCCGCGCGATCTCCAGTGCGCCATCGTCGCCGAGCGGCATGGCAAGGATGCGGGCGCCACGCCGCACAATCTGCTCCAGTTCCTCGACGGAGTAGAAATTGAGACGGACCGGGATGCCGAAGCGGTCGCGCAACGGATTGGTCAAAAGGCCGAGCCGGGTGGTAGCGGCGACGAGGGTGAAGCGGGCAAGATCGATCTTGACCGAGCGCGCCGCCGGCCCTTCGCCGATGATCAGGTCGAGCTGGAAATCCTCCATCGCCGGATAGAGGATTTCCTCGACCGCCGGATTGAGCCGGTGGATCTCGTCGATGAACAGCACGTCGCGGTCTTCGAGATTGGTGAGCAGTGCTGCGAGATCGCCGGCCTTGGCGATGACCGGACCGGAGGTCGAGCGGAAATTGACGCCGAGCTCGCGCGCCATGATCTGCGCCAGCGTCGTCTTGCCGAGGCCGGGCGGCCCGACGAACAGCACGTGGTCGAGAGCCTCGCTGCGGCCCTTGGCGGCCTCGATGAACACTTTGAGGTTGGCCCGAACTGCCGCCTGGCCGACGAAGTCGCCGAGCGTCTGCGGCCGCATGGTCTGCTCGGCATCCTCGCCGCGCTTGTCGGGAGCAATGAGGCGTGGCGAAAGGCTCATCAGGCGCCCCCACTTTCGTCGGGATCCTCGGCGACATGTCGACCGACGGCATCCTCGACCGCGGCGTCGATTTCCTCCAGTGTGGCGGGACCACCGGGCGGATCGCCCAGAAATCCGGCAAGGTCGGCAAATTCGAGATTGCGCGGCATTCCGATCAGATAACCATCCATGACCGTCCAGGCGATCGTGTCGCCCGTCTTGAGCGAAAGCGCGTCGAGGATGTCCTTTGGAATCGTGAGCTCTCCTCTGGAGGTCAGATTGGCATATGCGCGCATATTCTTACTTCCGGCAAAAGTTCTTACCAATTTTCTTTTCCAACAACCATTTCACCGCGCCAGTTCCTTCAGCCCGAAGCGGATCAGCTTCGACGCATCCGCGTCCTCGCCGGCGCTTTTCAGCGCCGCCGCCACCGCGTTGGCGGCGGTATCGCGCGAATAGCCGAGATTGACCAGCGCCGAGACGGCGTCGGTGATCGGCGCAGCCGCAACGCCCTCGCCGAGCTCCTGCTTCAGGCCGATGGTGCCGGAGGCAGTGCCCGCATAGGCCGGTGCTTTGTTCTTCAGTTCGGTGACGATGCGCTCGGCCACCTTCTTGCCGACGCCCGGCGCGCGGCTGACCATGGCAATATCACGCAGCGCGATGGCATTAGCCAGATCGGCCGGCGCCAGCGTCGACAGGATGGCCAGCGCCACCTTGGCGCCAACGCCCTGCACATTGCTCATCAACAGCCGGAACCACTCGCGCTCCAGCACCGACTGGAAACCGTAGAGCCGCAGCATGTCCTCGCGCACATAGGTCTCGATGAACAGAACGACCGCCTCTCCAGGCGCCGGCAGCGCCGCCAGCGTACGCGTCGAGCAGTGGGCGACGTAGCCGACGCCGTGCACGTCGACGATGCAGAAATCCTCATCAATCTCGTCCAGCGTGCCTTTGAGCTTGCCGATCATGCCAAGGCTCTCATTTGTGCAAGGCCCTCATGGATAGGTTTCCGGAGACATGATGTCGAGGTCCGGGAAGTAGCTGCGATAGCGCGCGGCATCGCGTGTCAGCAAACGATGTCCAGCAACGGCGGCGTGGGCTCCAATGAAGAAATCCGGCAGCGTTCGTTCGCGGACCCCGCCAGCGCGGCGATAGCGGGAATGCGTGACACCGGCAAGGAATGCCGCTTCCCATGGCAAGAGCTCGCGATCCATCTTGAGCGTTTCGACTGCTTTACGAAGTGCGGTCTCCGTCGCTATCAGCGGCGCCAGTTCGGACCAGACGATTGCGTTGATAACGAGTGCGCCTTCGCGCCGACATGCGGTGATCGCCGCCGCCGACCACTTCGTCTCTCGTCCGGCAGGACCCCACACGTCGATCAGGACACTCGTGTCAATCAATGTCGAGATCTTCACGTGGACCCCTCAGCCACTCGATATATTCGTCCGTCGTCACGCCTCCCAGATCCAACGTGCCGGCCATCTGATCGAGCAGCCGGCTGAAGTTCCGGGAAGCCTCTTCTTCGGAAATGTCCTCGTTGACCGCAACGACACGAACGCCATCGTCAGTAGGCAAGAACTCCACCTCCGAGCCCGGGCCGATGCCCAGGCGATCCCGTATCTCTTTCGGGATCGTCACCTGTCCTTTGGTTGTCACCCGCATGGTAATACCTCGCAGGTATTACTTATTTCCATTACGAGAACAAGTCAAGAACAAACTTATCGCATCGGCCCGAAAAACGGAATCGATTTTCGGAAAGCGCGATGCGTAGATTCACAGTGCTAGAGCGCACTCTGTGCGTCCAAATGGACGCACGTCGCTCTAGGCCAGCGCCAGTCTATAGGCAACGCTCTGCCGGTGATGCGCATGGCAGATGGCAATGGCCAGTGCGTCGGCGGCATCGTCGGTATCGAAACTCGCCTTCGGCATCAGCACCTTGACCATCATGTGGATCTGCTTCTTGTCGCCATGACCGACGCCGATAACCGCCTTCTTGACGGCGTTGGGCGCATATTCGGCAACGACCAGCCCTGCCCGCGCCGGCACCAGCATGGCGATGCCGCGCGCCTGGCCGAGCTTCAGCGTCGCTACTGCATCCTTGTTGACGAAAGTCTGCTCGACCGCCGCCTCATGCGGCATGGCGGAATGCAGGATCTCGACGAGCCCATCATGCAACTGGCAAAGGCGCGTCGCCAGCGCCGCCTTGTCGTCGGAACGCACGGTGCCGGAGGCGACGAAGCGCAGCGAATTGCCGAGGCTCTCGACGATGCCCCAGCCGGTGCGCCTCAGCCCCGGATCGATGCCGATGATGCGAATCGTTTCCCCCATCCGCCAAGTCTACCTCTAGCGGACAGCGATGCCAGCGAAATGTGAACAAACCAGAAACGGGCTCCCACTATGCCCGTAGCAGCCTGTCAGCCGCGGGCGAAAGCCGTGTTGAGCAGCGTGATCTGGTCGGAAACCGGATTGACGCGGCGGCCGGATGGCGACACCTCGGCCACCGCGCCGCCATAGATTTCCTCGTCCATGCGGCGCACCAGCGCCTGCAGGCGCAGCGAACGGTTGATGAGGTCAAGAAAATCCTTGGGCAATTCGACCCAGCCTGCGGCATCGTTGTTGGCGGAAGCCGTGTCGAGACGCACCTTGGATTTTTCGGAAGCAACCTGGTCGCGGGTCATCTCGCCGGAATTCGCCGCGCGCTGCAAAAGCAGCCAGGAGGCGACCTGCATCAGCCTCGTGGTCAGCCGCATCGATTCTGCCGCATAGAGCGTCGCCGCCAGCCTGGACAGTTTCTTCGCCTCGGCCCGGCCCTTGCCGTCCAGATATTCGGCCGCCTGCTCGACCAGGCCCATGCCTTCCTGGTAGAGCGGCTTGAAGGATTGGGAGAAAACCCGGCGCTCCGCCAGCTTGATGGTTTGCGCGCTTCCTTTCGAAGGATCGTTCATCGATACGCCCTGCACTTGCCTACAGCCGGCCGAATCGGCGTCATCGCCGTCACGTCCTGCACCCTATATGACCGAGGCTTGAAAATGCGCTTCGGGGCGGGTGAAGGCAAGCACATGTTTAACAAACGGTTAACGGCGGCGCGGGCGCCCGGGCAAACCGGATCGCGGGCAAAAAAAGAGCCGCGGATAAGGCGGCTCTCAGGAGTTTAACAGGGAGGCGTCAAACAAAGTGGCTCCAACCACTCGGTAAGAATCCAGATCACTGGATGCACATAGTAAACGCCTGTAAAGCTTAATGAAGCCTTAACGACGCGGATATTTTTTGAACAAGCGTCGCCCGCCTGTGCCGTAACAGCACATGCTCAAACCCTTTGGAACTCAGGCCTTTTGCGCCTCAGGAAGCCGCTCGGCTTTCCAAACCACCGGCAGTGCGATGTAGGCAAACAGCAGCAATCCCGCGTAAAAGCCCATCGAGGACGTTGCCACCAGCGGCTCGATCGCCGGGTTGCCGCCAAGCATGATGTAAAGGCCGATCAACAGGCCGATGCCGCTGATTGCCGTCAACCAGAAATGGACGGTGGCGAGCCTCTTTTCCGCGACTGCCGGAAACAGATGGTAGAAGAAGGCGAACACCGCCGACATCAGCCATCCGGCCACCATGATGTGGGCGTGGGTCGGCATCTGGCCATGGTCCTGGCTGATCGCCATCTGAAGGCCGAGCGCCATCCCGAACATCGCGTAGATGACAGCCAGCGTGAAGAAATTTCGTGCTACTTTTTGCATAGTATCCCCCGATTTGCCTTTTCCCGTCACGGGAATGGGTTGAGCTCAGGCGGTTGACCCGCCACCGGGTTCCCGGCATCGGCGCATTAGCATCGGCAATGTTTCTGGACGATGTCGCGTGGCGCCTGACCCTTTCCGGCGCTGTCAAAATAGCAGAAAACAGCGCGACGCGCTTGCGCAATCGTTGAACGATGCCGGTGCCGGGCGCCGCCCGAAATCTGCCGTGAAGCTGATGGCAGTTCGGCGACGGCGATTTATAGAAGGCCGGCGATCCCGTCCCACAGAAGCTTGACCGCAACGACCGCCACGGTCGCGTAGGTGAAGGGGTAGAACAGTTCCGGCCGCATCCGCCGCACCAGCCAGGCGCCGGCGATGGTCGAAAGCGGCGCCAGCGGTACCAGAACCGCCGACGCGGCCAGGTTGGTGGTGTCGAACTGTCCCAGCGCAAAATAGGGAATGAGCTTCAATGCGTTGGTGGCGGCAAAGAAGATTGCGGCGGTGCCCGACAGCACTTTCGGATCGAGTCGGATCGGCAGCGCATAGACCTGGAATGGTGGGCCGCCGACATGAGCGACGAAGCTGGTAAAACCGGCGACCGTCCCCCAGAAAGCGGCAGCCGCGCGGTTGGGCTCGGCTGAGTGGTTTGCACCGTGCCGCATCTGTAGATAGACCCAGCGAAGCACGAAGATAATCGCCACGGCGCCGACGATCAGCCGCACCATTTCCGCTGTCACCAGCGCCGCGGTCAGCCAGCCGAGGCCGATGCCGATAACCGCCCCCGGCATCATGTCTGTGAGCATCTTGCGGTCGTAGACACCCCACCATGTCCACACCGAGACGATGTCCATCAGGCACAGTATAGGCAGCAGGATGGCGGCGGCCTGCACCGGCGGAATCGCCAGCGCCATCAGCGGCACGCCAACGAAGCCGACCGCACCGCCAAAGCCGCCCTTGGACAGGCCGACCAGGATGACGGCTGGAATGGCGGCGGCATAGAACCACGGATCGAGAAGCAGGCCTGACATCGGAGAGGGAGCAGTTGGAGGGAAGATCGGGCTCTGGAATAGACCAGAAATGGTCACGCCGCGACCGTAAAATATGGATGCCAAAATATGTACCCAATGCCACCCGGAGCCTGTCAGATGTCTGGCATGTCGAGCGGTGGCGGGCGCCTCCGGATCGGCTGCGCCTTGATGATGGCTGTGCTGGTTTCGGCCTTGTCGGCGATACGGTCGAGAAGTTTGTCTAGATCGCCGATCGAGCGCACGAATAGCCGGGCAACAAAGCAATCGTCGCCCGTCACCTTGTCGCATTCGCCGAACTCCGGGATCTCCTCGATCAGCTTCTGGACGATATGCAGCTTGCCCGGCAAGGGCCGGATGCGAACGATCGCCTGCAAGGTGTAGCCGAGCGCTTGGGGATCGATCTCGACGGTGAAAGCCCTGATAACGCCGCGATCCTCGAGACGTCGAAGCCGCTCCGAAACGCTTGGCGACGACAACCCGACCTGCTGGGCCAACTCCTTCAGCGAGGTTCGTGAATCCCGGATCAGGATGTCGAGAAGCTTTTTGTCCAGCTCGTCCAGCATTTTTACGATCCTCAATAAAAACGAGATTTACCTCATTTAATTAGGCAGAATGCGAATATCACCTTTCGCAAATCATGGAAAGCACTGGAGTCATATGAGATTGTCAAGTCTCAACGGATTTCAGGGGTATTTCATGGACAGCATGGCGCGCGGCACGATCGAAATGACGGCCGCAATGACGATCCTCGGCACGATCGGATGGTTCGTCGTCATGTCGGGCCAGCCCATCATGGATGTGGTGTTCTGGCGCTGTGCCTTCGGTGCGGTAACGCTGCTGATCATCTGCGCTGCCCTGGGATTGCTGCGCGGCAGGCTGACGCTGCGCATCGTGGCGATCGCGGCACTTGGCGGTGCTGCCATCGTCATCAACTGGCTGCTGCTGTTCAGCTCGTTCTCCCGCGCCTCGATCTCGATCGCCACGGCTGTCTACAACACGCAGCCCTTCATGCTGGTCGGCTTTGGCGCGCTCTTCTTCTCAGAGCGACTGACCATGGCAAAGCTGGCCTGGCTTGGCATCGCCTTCGCCGGCATGCTGCTGATCGTGCAGGCCTCGCCTGATGTAGGCCCCAATACAGGTAGTGTCGGCACGGATTATTTTACCGGCATCGCGATGGCGTTGGGTGCGGCTTTCTTCTGGGCCGTCGCCGCCATCGTCACCAAGAAGCTCAAAGGCACGCCACCGCACCTGATCGCCCTGATCCAGGTCTGCGTCGGCGTTGTCATGCTGGCACCCTTCGCCAACTTTTCCCAACTTCCCGCCGATGCGTGGAGCTGGAGCATGCTGGCGACGCTTGGCGTCGTCCATACCGGCCTGATGTACATCCTGATGTACGGCGCCATTCAGAGACTGCCGACGCATCTGCAGGGATCGCTGTCCTTCATCTACCCTGTGGTTGCGATCCTGGTCGATGTCGTCGCCTTCGGCCACCGGCTGCATCCGGCGCAGATCGTCGGCGCCTCCGCCATCCTGGTCGCCGCCGCCGGCATGAATCTTGGCTGGACGCTGTGGAAATCGAAGACCCCAGCCGAGAGCACTCAGGCAATCAAGTGAGGCAAGAACGTCACCGGACGACAATCCTGCGCCAATGATCCTGCCCCGCCCGCCTGTTCAAGGCCGGCACTTTGCTCTATGCCGCAATGCAACCATCTTCGCCCGGCATAGGCGAAAACCGGGATCGAAAACCAATGAACGACGCAACGCCCCCAAATCGCTGCCGCATCGTGCTGATCGCGCCGCCCGGCGTGCCGGCTGAGCGCATCGGCGCGGCGTTCGAGGGCGGCGACGTCGCCTCGCTCATCCTGCCCGAGAACGGCATGGACGAGGCCTCTTTCCAGGCCTTCGCCGAACAGATCGTGCCGGCGGCGCAAGCAGCAGGCGTTGCCGTCGTCATTGCCGGAGACACCCGCATCGCCGGCCGCGTCCAGGCCGATGGCATCCATGTCGAGGTCGGCAAGGCCGAACTCGCCGAGACGATCGAGCACTTCCAGGCAAAAATGATGGTCGGCACCGGCGGCGCCAAGACCCGCGACGATGCGCTGGAACTCGGAGAGCTCAGGCCCGACTACATCTTCTTCGGCCGCTTCGGCTACGACAACAAGCCGGAGCCGCACCCACGGAACCTGTCGCTGGGGCAATGGTGGGCGGATGTGATCCAGATCCCTTGCATCGTCGTGGCCGGGTCCGACCTCGCCTCGGTGGAAACGGTGGCTGCCACCGGCGCCGAATTCGTGGCGCTGTCCAGCGCCGTCTTTGCCGAAGGCGTCGACCCAAAGATGGCAGTCGCCAGCGCCAATGCGCTGCTCGACGAAACCGCGCCGCGTTTCGAGGACTGACGTGCCGGCGCGGACAATACTTTTCGGTGCTTTCCTTGTGGCGCTCACGCAGGCGGCCGTGGCGGAAACCGTCCCGTTGCCGCAAGCCAAGCCCGACGTCGGTGCAAAGGCGGACAAACCGAT
>NZ_SUEO01000052.1:20700-31157 GCF_004962925.1 Mesorhizobium sp.
CGCCGCTGCCACAGCCCGCCACCACGGCCCCGCTGCCGTCGGCCGACGCCATCAATCCCGACCGTTTCGGTGCAAAGCCGTCGGATTCTGCCTATGGCGCCTTCCAGCGCGGCCTTTACAAGACGGCCTACAACCTCGCCTTGGTCCGTGCCCAGAACGGCGATCCGGCGGCGCAGACGCTGGTCGCCGAAATATTGTCGCGCGGTCTTGGCGTGCCGGTCAACGCGGCAGGGGCGGCAAAGTGGTACGCGCTTGCCGCCGAGCGGGGCATACCGGAATCGCAGTTCCAATATGCGCTGATGCTGCTCGACGGCCGCTACGTCAAAAAGGACGAAAAGGGGGCCTACGCGCTGATGCAGGCCGCCGCCGAGGCCGGGAACCGCCTGGCACAGTTCAATTTCGCGCAGCTGCTGGTCCAGCAGGACCCCGGCGATGCCGGCATCGCAAAGGCCGTGTCCTACTATCAGCGCGCCGCCGCGACCGGCCTTGCCGACGCGCAATATGCAATGGCGCAGGTCTATGCCAATGGCGTCGGCGGCAAGCCGCGCGACGATGTCCAGGCCCGAGGGCTGCTGGCGCAGGCAGCACGGCAGAACTACGATACGGCACAGATCGATCTCGCCGCCTGGATGATCGAGGGACGTGGTGGCGCCCGTGACCTGAAGTCCGGCTTCGGCTGGATGAAGCAGGCCGCCGAAGGCGGCAATGTCGCCGCCCAGAACCGCCTCGCTAAGCTTTACATGGGCGGCATCGGCACCGATCCGGATCCGATCCTTGCCGGCGCCTGGTACGTCGTCGCCCGTCGCGCCGGGCTCATCGATCCGCAAATGGACGATTTTCTGCAAGGCCTGACCGACGACCAGACGAAGCAGGCGCTGCAGAAGGCCAACCGCCTGCCCTGACCGCGATCTCGCGACTCATTGCGCCCGGGCTCGTCAGGCGGGCTCATTGCATATGATCGAGCACGACCTTGCCGAAGGGCGAGCCGTGTTCAAGGTACCGAAAGGCATCGGTAGCCTGGCTCCACGGCACGACCCGGTCGATCACCGGTCTCAACCGGTTGACGACAATGGCGCGGTTCATCGCCTCGAAGGATTCGCGTGAGCCCACCGGTATGCCTCGCGCCCTGACCTGCTGGCGGAAGATGTCGAGCGGGTTGATGGCGCCGTCACTGCCGCCGAGATAGCCGATGACGTTGATCTGGGCGCCGCGCGCCGCTGCCCTCAGCGATTGTGCGAAACTCTGCGGTCCGCCAACCTCGATGATATGGTCGGCGCCGCGGCCATCGGTCAATCCCAGCACGGCCGATGCCCAGTCGGGGACGCTGCGATAGTTCACACCATCCTGCGCGCCAAGTTGCTTTGCCCGTTCAAGTTTCTCGTCGCTGCTCGACGTCACGATGACGCGCGCCCCGGCAGCGGCGGCGAACTGCACCGCAAACAGCGAAACTCCGCCGGTGCCGAGGCAAAGCACGGTGTCGCCGGGTTTGACGCTACCTTCCGTAAACAGCGCTTGCCATGCCGTAACGCCGGCGCATGGCAGCGTCGCCGCCTCGAGGTCGCTCAGATTGGCTGGCGCCAGCACCGCCGCCTGTTCGTCGAGCCGGGCAAATTCGCTGAGCAGCCCGTCGGTCTGGCCGCCGCGTTGATAGGAGGGCTCGGCCATCGCGAAACTGCCGCCGACCCAGCGCTGCCAGAACGTGCCGCAGACCCGGTCGCCGATCTTGAACCGGCTGACCTCGGCGCCGATGGCAATGACTTCGCCAACGCCGTCAGACAGCGGCACCAGCGGCAATGCAAACTTCGTGTGATAGCTGCCGCGGACGATCTCGGCATCGCGGTAGTTCAGCGCCGTCGCCTTAACCTTCACAATCATCTCCTGGCGCCCTGGTTCAGGCATCGGCCGCTCGACCATTCTGAGGTTCTCGAGGCCGCCGGGGCTCTGCAATTCGATTGCTTTCATCGTCGTTCCTTTCCTGCTGGCCCTTGCTGGGTCCTGCCGGAGGAAAATCGCTTGCCATCCACCCAATTTCAAATTCATAATGTTCAGGATAATTATGCTTTTCTGACATGTTCTGGTGTCTCGTGCTTGAAGAACTGAAAACACTGGCCCTCTTTGCCGAGGAGGGTTCGATTCAGAAGGTGGCGCAACGCCTGCCGTTGACGCAACCGGCCGTCACCCGCCAGATTCAGCGGCTGGAGGAGATGCTCGGCACGGAATTGCTCGACCGCCGGCTAAAGCCGTCGCGACTGACCCCGGCCGGAGTCGAGGTGCTGGCACGCGGCAAGGACATTCTCGCCGCCGTCGACGCGCTGAGATTATTCGCCAAGGGCGACGAGCCGGAGGGTCTGCTGCGTCTTGGCCTCGCGCATGGACTTTGCGACAAAGCCGTAGCCACCGCTATTGCTGATGCCGTGGCGCGGTTTCCGAAGGTCTCGCTGCGCCTGAAGAGCGGCTGGAGTCTTGAGCTAGCCGACCAGCACAAGCGCGGACAGCTCGACCTCGCCTTCATCCTGGACGGCAGCAATTCCAAAGCTGGCGACGGCGTTGTCGGAACCGAGCCCCTCGGCATCATCGCTGCCGAAAACGCCGGCCGGCAGGCCGACATCAACACCATGCCCTGGGTCCTCAGCCCTGAGCCCTGCGACGCGCGCCGGCGGCTGGCGGCTGCCCTTGCCGAGGGCGGCCACAGGTTGATGGTCGGCGCCGAGATTCAAGACAGCGCGCTGCAGATCGACTGGGTTCGTCGAGGCCAAGGCCTTGGCCTGCTGCCCACGCGGCTGCTGCGGGAAAAGCTGTGGGAGGGCATTGCGCTGGTCGACGCTCCCGGCCTCGAACTGGCGCTGCGAATTGTCGTCCTGCGTTCGCCGCACCTGCATCTTTTGAGAGAGGTTGCCGACGCCGTGACCGAGGCCGTCACCGCGACCGTCAGGACGGACTGAGTCTGCCGCACCGCGCTGCCGGGCCAGCTTCGTTCCTGGTTCATCGGAAGGCGCTCCTTGCCTCTCCCGGAGATTTGTGGTCTTGGAGGCACCAAATCGCTTTCATAGCGAAAATCTCATCCCGGATCACATCCTCATGGCCAAGATCAATGGCAACGAAATCCGTCCCGGCAACGTCATCGAGCATGATGGCGGCCTTTGGGTGGCGGTCAGGACCAATCACGTCAAGCCCGGCAAGGGCGGCGCCTATAACCAGGTCGAGCTGAAGAACCTGATCAACGGCACCAAACTCAACGAGCGTTTCCGCTCCGCCGAAACCGTCGAACAGATCCGGCTGGAGATGAAGGATTTCTCCTTCCTCTACGAGCAGGGCGAAGCGCTGGTGTTCATGGATACCGAAAGCTACGAGCAGCTTGAATTGCAGAAGGACTTCGTCGGCGACCGCGCCGCCTTCCTGCAGGACGGCATGATGGTGATGGTCCAGCTCTATGATGAAAGGCCGATCGGCATTTCGCTGCCCGACCAGGTGACACTGACCATCACCGAGGCTGATCCGGTGGTGAAGGGCCAGACCGCGGCCTCGTCTTACAAGCCGGCTATACTTGAGAACGGCATCCGCGTGCTGGTGCCGCCCTTCATCGGTTCGGGCGAGCGCATCATCGTCGACACCAACGAAATCACTTACGTGCGCCGCGCCGACTAAAGGCCCGGCAGCAGGAAGAAGCGCAGCAGGAAGAAGCACAATGGCGCGTTCCGCGATCCTCAATGTCATGGTCCAGGCCGCCATGAAGGCCGGCCGCTCGCTGTCGCGCGATTTCGGCGAAGTGCAGAACCTGCAGGTCTCGATGAAGGGCCCGGGCGACTATGTCAGCCAGGCCGACCGCAAGGCCGAGGACATCCTCTTCACCGAGCTGTCCAAGGCGCGGCCGGGCTATGCCTTCCTGATGGAGGAGCGCGGCCTGATCGAAGGCGACGACGGCCAGCATCGCTGGATCGTCGACCCGCTCGACGGCACCACCAATTTCCTGCACGGCATTCCGATGTTCGCCATCTCGATCGCGCTGGAGCGCCAGGGTCAGATCGTCGCCGGTGTCGTCTACAATCCGGCGATGGACGAGCTCTACACTGCCGAGCGCGGCGGCGGCGCCTTCATGAACGACCGCCGGCTGCGGGTCGCCGGCCGCACCAAGCTGATCGACACGGTGATCGGCTGCGGCGTGCCGCATCTCGGCCGCGGCCAGCATGGCAATTTCCTGGTCGAGCTGCGCAACGTGATGGCCGAAGTCTCGGGCGTGCGCCGCCTCGGCTCCGCCTCGCTCGATCTCGCCTACGTCGCTGCCGGCCGCATGGACGGGTTCTGGGAAACCGGCCTGTCGGCCTGGGACGTTGCCGCCGGCATCCTGCTGATCCGCGAGGCGGGCGGCTTCATCTCCGACTTCGCCGGCGGGCAGAACATGCTGGATGGCGGCTCGGTCGTCGCCGGCAACGAGATCATCCAGCGGGCGCTGTTGAAGACCGTCAGGAAGCCGGTGGCGCCGCGCTAGATCAAAAAGGCCCATCCCGATTCTATCGGGACGGATCAGGCTCTAGCGGACTTGGCGCGCTGAACCGCCGCAGTCGCAAAACCGCAACCAAAGCTTGAAATACTGTCCTGGATCGGCCCAGATAAGAGGTGATGCAGGATCGTTCATGACGGATATCGGGCCCGAATCCCAGATCGAAATCCCCTTCGTGGGACGCTGGCACTATTCGCGCGCCGAAATGATCGCCGACGGCGTCGTCCATGCGGTGGGCATCGTGCTGGCTATTGCCGCCGGCTCGGCGCTGCTGGCGCTGGCCGCCTTCCATACCGGTCCGGGCGAATACATCGCCGCCGCTTTCTACGTGGTTTCGCTGCTCACCGTGCTGTCGGTGTCGCTGGCTTACAATCTGTGGCCGGTGTCGTCGCCAGCCAAGTGGATATTGCGGCGCTTCGACCATGCCGCGATCTACCTGCTGATCGCCGCGACCTATACGCCCTTCCTCGCTCAGCTCGACGGCTCGCCGCTGACCATCTCGATGATTGTCCTGGTCTGGGCTGCTGCAGCGATCGGCATCGCCATCAAGGTGTTTCTTCCCGGCCGCTTCGACCGGCTGGCGATCGTCTTCTATCTCGCCATCGGCTGGAGCGGCATCGTTCTTGTCGAGCCGCTCGTCCAGACATTGCCGACGACATCGATCGCCCTGATCGTTGCCGGCGGCATCGTCTATTCCTGCGGCGTCATCTTCTTCGCCTGGAAGGGCCTGCGCTTCCACAATGCGCTGTGGCACGGCTTTGTCGTCACCGGCGCCGGCCTGCATCTGGCGGCCATGGTTGACTGCCTGATCATCAATCGACTCTGACGCCAATGATCCGGTCGGCAATATTGCCACACGCCATTCAATTTCGTCATAATTCCGTTTAGAGTCGCGCTCAACGTGATCGGCGGCATCGGAAACGGGGCACGGATGACTCTTCTCAAATCTTTCGGCATGGGCAAACGCTCCGACGTTCTGATGTACGACCCGCACAAATTGTCGAGCCCGCAGGTCTTTCTCATGACCATGGTCATCTTCCTGATGATCGTCGCCTTCATCGCCGCCATCCTGACCCGTCAGATCTCGAGCGCCTTCGTCACCAATCCCGGCCTCAACGGCCTGATCATCGGCGTGCTTGTCGTCGGCATCCTGCTGGCCTTCGTTCAGGTCGGCCGGCTGTTTCGCGAAGTGCGCTGGGTCAACTCCTTTCGGGCCGGCTCCGAAACCACCGAACCGGTGCTGCTGGCGCCGATGAAGGCGATGATCGGCCGCTCGTCGACGATCGCCTTCTCGACCAGCTCAATGCGCACCATGCTCGATTCGATCGCCACCCGCCTCGACGAAACCCGCGACACCTCGCGCTATCTTGTCGGGCTGCTGGTGTTCCTTGGCCTGCTCGGCACCTTCTGGGGCCTGCTCAACACGATCGGCTCGATCCGCGAAACCATCGAGTCGCTCGATCCCGGCACCGGCGATGCCGCCGCCGTGCTCGAATCGCTGAAGCAGGGGCTTTCCGCGCCGCTGGCCGGCATGGGCACCGCCTTCTCGTCCTCGCTGTTCGGCCTGTCCGGCTCCCTGGTGCTCGGCTTTCTCGACCTGCAGGCTGGCCGCGCCCAGACGCGCTTCTACACCGAACTCGAAAACTGGTTGTCGTCGGTCACCGACCTGTCCTCCGACATCGTCGTCGCCGAACCGGCCAAGGCCGAATCCTCCGACGAGATCCGCGTCCTGTCTGAAAAACTGCGCAGCATGCAGGAGAATGGCGGCGGCGCCAATCCGCGCGTCGCCACCGCCATGGCCAATCTTGCCGACGGCATTTCGGGCCTGGTCAAGAACATGCGCTCGGAGCAGCAGATCATGCGCGACTGGGTCGAGGCCCAATCGGACGAGCAGAAGGCGATGCGCAGCACGCTGGAGAAGATCGCCGACGCGCTGAAGAAGCCGGGAGTTCATTAGGATGGCTCTCGCCAGGGGCCGGCGTACCGATCGCCGCATCGATTACTGGCCGGGCTTCGTCGACGCGCTGTCGACGTTGCTGCTCGCGATCATGTTCCTGCTCACGGTCTTCGTGCTGGCGCAGTTCCTGCTCGGCCGGGAAATCTCCGGCAAGGACACGGTGCTCAACCGCCTCAATTTGCAGATCAACGAACTGACCCAGCTTCTGGCGCTGGAGCGCTCGACGACGCAGGACAAGGAAGATTCGCTCGCCAATTTGCAGGCGTCGCTGTCGGCATCGGAGGCGGAAAAGAGCCGGCTCGAGCAATTGTTGGCGCAAGGTGCCGGTGCCGGCAACGCGGCCAACCAGCGTGCCACGGCACTTTCGGGTGAACTCGACAGCCAGCGCCAGATCAGCCAGCAGGCACTGAGCCAGGTTGAAATCCTCAACCAGCAGATCGCGGCGCTGCGCAGGCAGATCGGGGCGCTCGAAGAAGCGCTCAACGTGTCCGAAACGCGCGATCGCGAGTCCAACACCAAGATCGCCGATCTCGGCCGCCGCCTGAACGTCGCACTGGCGCAGCGTGTGCAGGAACTGAACCGCTACCGGTCCGACTTCTTCGGGCGCTTGCGCGAAATCCTCGCCGACCGCGAGAACATCCGCATCGTCGGCGACCGCTTCGTCTTCCAATCGGAAGTGCTTTTCCCGACAGGCTCCGAAGTGATCAACGACGCGGGCAAGGTCGAGATGAAGAAGCTCGCCGACGCCATCATCGACCTGCAGAAGGAGATCCCGCCGGAGATCAATTGGGTGCTGCGTGTCGACGGCCACACCGACGACAAGCCGCTATCGGGCACCGGCCGCTACCGCGACAATTGGGAATTGTCGACGGCGCGCTCAACCTCGGTGGTGAAGTTCCTGATCGAGAACGGCGAATTCCAGCCGCTCGATCCCGCCGACACCGAAGACGCGCGGAACAAGAACCGCCGCATCGAGCTGAAACTGACCGAGCGTTGATCCGGACCGGGCTGGCTCAGGGCGAACGCGCGGATTTAGCGTGCCGGTGCAGGCCGTCAAGGTCTGAAAAGATTACCTTTTTTTGATTACACTTTGCCGAGAACCGCTCCTAGGTTGTGTCAAGGGGCCGAGAACCGCCGGCGGTGGGAACCGCCCATCGCGACGCGACGGAACCGGACGACCCACGGCCGGAAGGTGAGCGTCCCAACCGCCGCCTTCCCCAGTAAAAGGAGACGCAACCATGCGCTCTTTCACTCGCAAAACCCTCAGGACTGCAACGCTTACGGCACTTCTCGTCACCGTTCCGTTTGCTGGCGCCTACGCCGGCCCGCGTGAGACAGCTTTGATCAACCAGATACAAAGCGTGGATACGGGCATCCGGGCCGCCATGCAGGCGAACAAGCTCGAGCCGGGCGAGGCGCGTGACTTGCGCACGCAGATCACCCAGCTTGATCGGGCCGCCCAGAGGGCCGCGCGAGATGGAACGATGCCGGTCACGCAATATCAGCGGTTGCTGGCGCAGCTCGATGATGTGAGCCAAAAGCTGCGGGCTGCCACCGGCAGCGCCTTCCTTATCGGCAACGGCGCCGATGGCGGATATTATCCAAACGGCTACGGCCCAAATTATCCAAGAGGCTGAAATCATCCATTACAGCGCCGCAGTTTGATCTTGCGCATGATCCTTTGATCTTGCTGATCCCTTCCACTACAGCGCCGCGCGTCCTTTTGGGACGCGCAAAGGACGCTGTAGCCTGTTTTGAAATCCGCGCATGAACCTTTCCGAGATCGATACCGATTTTCGGGGTCATGCTCCCAGCCAAAGTGCGACCAGAGCAACTGCGGCCGGTGCGGTCTGGATATAAAGGATTTTCCTGCCTACCGTCGCCGCGCCATAGAGGCCGGCGATGGCGACGCAGAGCAGGAAGAAGATCTTGATCTGGAAACCAGCCTCGCCGAGATAGAGCCCCCAGATCAGCCCGGCGGCAAGAAAGCCGTTGTAAAGCCCCTGGTTGGCGGCGAGCACTTTCGATCCGCTGGCGAATTCCGGCGTCAGCTTGAACACCTTGTGGCCACGCGGCGTGTTCCACAGCACCATCTCCAGATAGACGATGTAGAGGTGGATCAGCGCCACCAGCCCGACCAGCACATTGGCAATCATGCTTCGTCTCCCCGTCGCGGCATGGCGCCGCCTGGTGATATTGATCACGGGCGCCGCCGCTCCCGCAAGATGCCTCGCGTCGAGCACCGTCGCTGGTCGATGTGCCGATCACAGACGGCCTTGAGGGTTGCCAATGCCGACGCATTGGTATCTTTTCCCGCCGTTCAAATTCAGCGGAACCTGCCATGTCCTTTCAAAAACTCGACGACCTCGGCCACAAACTCGAAGCGCTGGAACATGCGCTCGCCATTCTCGGCGCCGACGAGGCGACCCATATGGCCGTCGGCGGCGGCGAGAAGCGTGCCGAGGCAATGTCGGCGCTGGCCGGCATGCATCACGCCAGAGCGACCGCGCCGGAGATCGCCGATTGGATCGCAGCGGCCGAACAGGAAACGCTGAACGAAGAACAGCAGGCAGCGGTCAAGGAGTTCCGGCGGCAATACACCAACCTGACCTGCCTGCCGGTCGAATTCGTCGAGCGCCAAACGACGGCGCGCATGCGCTCCGAGCAACTCTGGCGCGACCTGCGCGCGAAAAACGACTGGGCAGGATTCTTGCCGGCGCTCGAAGGCGTCGTGGCGCTGGTGCGCGAGGAGGCCGCACTTCGCGCCGAGGTGCTCGGTCTCGACCCCTACGACGCGCTTATGGAGCAATATGATCCCGGCAACCGTGCCGCCGACATCACGCCGGTCTTCGCCGAGCTGAAGACCTTCCTCAGGGATTTCGTGCCGGAGGCATTGGCCGTGCAGGAGGCACGGTTGGCGAAACACCCGATGAAGCCGCTTTCGGGCAGCTATGCGATCGAAAAGCAGCGCGAGCTTGGCCTTGCCATGATGGCGGCGGTTGGCTTCGACCTCACCCACGGCTCGCTTTCGGTGTCGCATCATCCGTTCTGTGGCGGCGTGCCGAGCGACGTGCGCATCACCACCCGCTACAAGACCTCCGACTTCCTATCGGCGCTGATGGGCGTGCTGCACGAGACCGGCCACGCGCTTTACGAACAGAACCTGCCGAAGGCGTGGGCGCACTGGCCGCTCGGCAAGGCGCGCGGCATGGCCGTGCATGAAAGCCAGAGCCTGTTCGTCGAGAAGCAGATCGGTCGCAATCCAGAATTCTGGCGCTGGGCGCTGCCGGTGATCGAAAGGCACCTCGGCGAAACGTGGTCGATCGACGACATCCTGCCGCATGTGCATCGGGTCAAGCGCGGCCTGATCCGCGTCGACGCCGACGAGGTCACCTATCCGCTGCACGTCATCCTGCGCTACGAGCTGGAGCAGGAGCTTGTCTCGGGGCGGCTGGAGGCCGCCGACCTGCCCGAGGCCTGGGACGCCAAGATGCGCGACTATCTCGGCCTGTCGACCATCGACAATCCGGCCGACGGGCCGATGCAGGACGTGCACTGGCCGGGTGCCGCCTTCGGCTATTTCCCGTCCTACACGCTGGGCGCCATGATGGCGGCCCAGCAATGGGCGGCGCTGACCAGAGACCATCCCTCAGCCGACGAGGACCTCGCCAAGGGAGACTTCAGCGCCATCAACAATTGGCGTCGCGAAAAGATCTGGTCGCAGGGCTCGCGCTGGTCGACGCCGGAGCTGCTCGAACGGGCGACAGGTGAAAAACTGAACGCCGCGTATTTCACGGAGCACCTGAAGAAGCGCTACGGCGGCTAAGCCGCACCCCTCCTACCCATCCCGCCTGGCCGATCATTGGTGCCCTCGAAGATACCGCACGATCCACCATTCTCTGTCCAGGCGGAGCTACCCTGCCTTGCAGGACGCAATTTACTTTTCTATCACTAGTGGCATTCGACTGTATCTGGCGGGATGTACAGGGCATGGGGCGGACA
>NZ_SUEO01000525.1 GCF_004962925.1 Mesorhizobium sp.
GATTCGCGAATTCTACTGCTAGATAATCGGAATCGTCGCCCATGAGGCTCGCGACTCCCTCCACCTTGAAACTGCGCGATACGGCGACGTATATCGCGCCGCAACGCTCGCTCGGCCGAGGCAGCAAATGATCCGCACTGACGCTTCGGCTCAGAAAGTCGAGCAAGCGCTGGCTAGTCTGGCCGAAGCAAACGCACCCA
>NZ_SUEO01000053.1:0-2662 GCF_004962925.1 Mesorhizobium sp.
CTCCCCTACTCCCCTAGACATTCAGCAGCAGATATTCCCGCTCCCACGGGCTGATCACTTCCATGAAGGTCTCGAATTCCGCCCGCTTGATCGCCGCATAGGTCGCGGCAAACGACTTGCCGAGCAGCGCGCAGAGTTCCTCGTCGGCTTCCAATAGATCGACGGCTTCGAGCAGGCTGCGCGGCAGGTCGATCTCGGCATCGTTGGCGGTGGTGAGAACCGGCGGTTCGGCCTTGATCTTGTTGGTCATGCCGATCAGCCCGCAGGCGAGCGATGCGGCCAGCGCCAGATAGGGATTGGCGTCGGAGGAGGGGATGCGGTTCTCGACGCGCCTGGCCGCCGGGTCGGAGCGCGGAACGCGGAATGCGGTGGTGCGGTTGTCGTAGCCCCATTTGTTGTTGACCGGCGCCGAAGCCGACTGCGTCAGCCGGCGGTAGGAATTGACATAGGGCGCAAACATCACCAGCGCGTTCGGCACGTGTTTCTGCATGCCGCCGATGAAATGAAAGAAGGCTTCGGTTTCCGAGCCGTCCTCGGCAGAAAAGACATTCCTGCCGGTCTTCTTGTCGATGATCGACTGGTGGATATGCATGGCCGACCCGGGCTGCCCCTGGATCGGCTTGGCCATGAAGGTTGCATAGATATCATGCTTCAGCGCCGCCTCGCGGATGGTGCGCTTGAACATGAACACCTGGTCGGCGAGCTCGATCGGGTCGCCATGGCGCAGATTGATCTCGAGCTGGCCGGCGCCTTCCTCGTGGATCAGCGTATCGATTTCCAGGCCCTGGCTTTCGGAGAAATGGTAGATGTCGTCGATCAGTTCGTCGAATTCGTTGACGCCGGCGATCGAATAGCCGGCGCCACCGCCGATCGCTCGTCCCGAACGCCCGACCGGCGGTGTCAGCGGGTAGTCCGGATCGGGATTCTTGCGCACGAGGTAGAACTCAATCTCGGGCGCCACCACCGGCCTTAGCCCGCGCTTGTCGTAAGCGGCAAGCACACGCTTCAGTACGTTGCGCGGCGTGAACTCGACCGAGCGGCCGTCCTGGTGGACGAGGTCGCAGATGACCGCCGCCGTCGGGTCCTCTTCCCATGGCACCACGGTCAGCGTCGAAAGGTCCGGCATCAGCTTGAGGTCACCGTCGTCCTCCGGATAGTGGAAGCCGTTGCCGTCTTCCGGGTAGCCGCCGGAGATCGTCGTCATGAACACCGCCGAGGGCAGCGCCAGCGAGGTGTTTGAGGTGAATTTCTTCGACGGCATCATTTTGCCGCGCGCAACCCCAGCCTGATCGGGCGTGATGCACTCGATATCCTCGATGCCGCGCCACTCCAGCCAGGCGCTGACTTCCTTCCAGTTCTTCACGCCGCGCTGATTTTTCACGAAGGCAGGCGTGCGGATACGTCCTCCGCGGCTCGACGGACGGACTTCCTTTTTTGCAGGCGGCATCATTCACCAGATTGGGTTGCGGATTTTGGAGTATAGCCGTCGCCGATGATGGAAGGGAAGGGGAGCGCGGTGCGTTCGCCCGCGCAGTTGAAAATAGCTCCTGGCAGCTTAGGGTTCTCGATGTAGAACTCCCGCGATCAGTGACCAGTAAAGACGTCGAATGCAGAACAATCATGAATTGACCACGATCGGCTTCGATGCCGATGACACGCTCTGGCAGAACGAGCAGTTCTTCCGCATCACCGAGAGGCGCTTTGCTGCGCTGCTCGCCGATCATGCCGAAGAGGGGCACATCTCGGCAAGATTGCTGGAGGCGGAGAAGCGCAACCTCGCCGTTTACGGCTTCGGCATCAAGGGGTTTACCCTGTCGATGATCGAAACGGCGATCGAGATTACCGGGGGCCGGGCGCCGGCCTCGGTCATCGCCGAAATTCTTGCCGCAGGCCGCGAGATGCTCGGCCATCCGATCGAGCCGCTGCCCCATGCGCGCGAAACCGTGGAAAAGCTGGCGAGCGCATATCGCCTGGTGCTGATCACCAAGGGCGACCTCTTCGATCAGGAGCGCAAGCTGGCGCAATCGGGTCTCGGCGACCTGTTCGACGCCGTCGAGATCGTCAGCGACAAGAGTCCCGCCACCTATATCAGGATCTTCAGCCGCCACGGGGACGGCGCCGAAAAAAGCATGATGGTCGGCAATTCGCTCAAGTCGGATGTGGTGCCGGCTATCGAGGCCGGCAGTTGGGGCATCCACGTGCCGCATGAATTGACCTGGGTGCTGGAACATGTCGAGCCGCCGGTCACCGCGCCTCGCTTCCGCCAGATAGCCGATCTCTCGGAACTGCCCCGGCTGATCGAAAGTGTCGGGAAAGCCGGCTGATCGTGCTCGGCGTCGAGCCGGATGCTGGCTAATTACGTCCGAGCCCGACCAGGCGGTCGATTACCGGCTGCAGCCGTTCGGTCGTGATCGGTTTGACGACCACCGCATCGACGACGCTCGACAGGCCGAGGCTCTCCGGTGTGCCATTCTTGGTCGAAAGCAGGATCACCGAGGGGGTCGACTTGCCCGAACTGCGTCGCAGCGCGTCGATAACCGACATCAGCGCCTCACAGTCCTTGTTGTCCGCGCCGCCGTCGAGGACAACAGCTCCGGGAATGAGCGATCGCAACGTCGTTGCTGCCGTCTCGGGCGATTCCGAGACCGGCTTGAGCCCGGAT
>NZ_SUEO01000053.1:2672-13026 GCF_004962925.1 Mesorhizobium sp.
TTCGACGATTTTCGAAACCACCACCCGGTTGACCGGCGACTTTCCGGCGACAAGCACGCGGGTGAAGTCCGTGAGCATCTCGTGACCCACATTCCGGCTCACCAAACTCAGATGGTTTACAGTCTTGGTATCGCGATTCACGGGGCGCATGAGCGGGGCGGGCACTCGTCTGGTTTCAATGCAGGGTTGAAACTTTAGAGACAATTGCCGTCAGATCCCTGCGTATGTCAAGCTGAAATGGCGAACGTCGAGAATATCGCAAGAAACGTTAAAATTTAAAGCAAGTTCTGTTTTGGCCCGTATCCAAACTGGTCGTGCAAACGCAAAATCACCCGCGCAGAGATTGCGCAGGTGATGCCGGATCCACAATAGGTTTTGGTTGGACTTCGGTCAGCCGTGGCTCCGCTGCGTGACGATCACCGGGATCAGCAGATCGCCCCAGTTGCCGTCGCCGCCATGGTGCCGTGCCGAGCGCACGAGCTCAACCGAGACACCTGCCTCGACCGCCTTCATCACCGACTGGTTGAGCCTGTGCAGGTCGTTGGCCAGCATGCGGATGGTCGCTTGCTGGTCGACGTTCATGGTGGTGGCCTGTTCTTCGGCCCGTTCCTTGACGCGGCTTATCGATGCCATTGGTCTTCTCCTTCAGCCTATTTGTACCCCTTTTGGGGGCGTTACCTCTGTTCGTTGCGTTGCTGCTATTCCGCCGCCGGTTTGAACTGGGCGTGCTCGGTCGATTCATGCATGGCCGTGGTCGAAGACCGGCCACCGGTGATCGCCATCGACACGGCGTCGAAATAGCCGGTGCCGACTTCGCGCTGGTGCTTGGTCGCGGTGTAGCCGTGGGCTTCCGCCGCGAATTCAGCCTCCTGCAACTCGGAATAAGCCGCCATCTGCCGCGCCTTGTAGCCGCGGGCGAGTTCGAACATGCCGAAATTGAGCTGGTGGAAACCGGCCAGTGTGATGAACTGGAACTTGTAGCCCATGGCGCCGAGCTCCCTCTGGAACTTGGCGATCGTGGCGTCGTCGAGGTTCTTCTTCCAGTTGAACGACGGCGAGCAATTATAGGCAAGAAGCTTGCCGGGATGGTGCCTGTGCACGCCCTCGGCGAACTTCTTGGCCTGCGCCAGATCGGGCTTGGAGGTTTCGCACCAGATCAGGTCGGCGTAGGGCGCGTAGGCGACGGCGCGCGCGATGCAAGGCTCGATGCCGTTCCTGACTTGGTAGAAGCCCTCCACCGTGCGGCCGGCGCCATAGTCGACGCAGGGCTGGTCGCGCTCATCGATGTCGGAGGTGAGCAGCTTTGCCGCTTCAGCGTCGGTGCGCGCGACGACCAGCGTCGGCGTGCCCATGACGTCGGCAGCAAGCCTTGCGGCATTGAGGTTGCGGATGTGTGCGGCGGTCGGGATCAGCACCTTGCCGCCGAGATGGCCGCACTTCTTCTCCGACGCTAGCTGGTCCTCGTAGTGGACGCCAGCGGCACCCGCCTCGATGAAGGCCTTCATGATCTCGAAGGCATTGAGCGGTCCGCCGAAGCCGGCTTCGGCGTCGGCAACGATCGGCGCGAACCAGGTGCCGACCGAAAGCCCCTTGCCTTCGGAAGTCTCGATCTGGTCGGCGCGCTGCAGGGTGCGGTTGATGCGCTTGACCAGTTCGGGCGCGGCATTGGCGGGATAAAGCGATTGGTCCGGATACATGGCGGATGCGGTGTTGGTGTCGGCGGCGACCTGCCATCCGGACAGGTAGATCGCCTTCAGCCCGGCCCGGACCTGCTGCATCGCCTGGTTGCCCGACATGGCGCCGAGCGCGTTGACGAAGTCCTCTTCATGGATGAGCTGCCAAAGCCGGTTGGCGCCCATTTCGGCGAGGCTCTGCCGGATCTGGACCGAACCGCGCAGTCGCTTCACATCGTCCGGCGAATAGGGCCGCTCGATGCCGTCGAAGCGGCCTTCCGGCGCCGATGGGACGAGGTTGTAAAAATCAGTCATTGGTCGCTCCGGATAAATCGTTACTGGGATGGAGAACGCCGCCTCATGCATATTTTCGCGCCGTTTCGTGTGACAGCTTTTACATCTCGGTGCGAAACAGGCGAGGAAAACCGTAGGATTGGTAGAAGAATAAGAGAAAACCTGTGTTGCGTTTGACAGCGAGGAGCTGTAAATTTGTCACGATTGTAAAAGGCCGGTGCGGCCATCGCCGCTCAGAAGCAATGTTAATTTCTGTCAAGGACAGTCGAGTGGCCGATCAGAAGATCTTCGCCGGGCCGCGCATCCGCCGCATCCGCAGCGCCAAGGGCCTGACCCAGACGGCGATGGCCGAAGGGCTCGGCATCTCGCCGTCCTATCTCAATCTCATCGAGCGCAACCAGAGGCCGCTGACGGTCCAGCTGATCCTCAAGCTGGCATCTGTCTACAAGGTCGACCCGCATGAATTGCAGGGCGAGGCGAGGGGGGCGGTCGCCGCCTTGAAGGAAGTGTTTTCAGATCCGCTGCTGGTCGGCGAATTGCCTGGTGACCAGGAGCTGATCGAGCTTGCCGAGGCGGCGCCCAACGCTTCCGCCGCGGTCATAAAACTGTTTCGCGCCTATCGCGAGCAGGCCGAGCGCCTTTCGGACCTCAACGAGCTTCTGGCGCGTGAGGGCAAAGCGACGGCGCTCTCCGGCGCCCGCTTGCCGATCGACGAGGTGCACGAGATTTTCGAGCGCCGGCCGAACCATTTTGCCGCGCTCGAAGAGGAAGCCGAGGCATTCACGTCGGTGCTCGATCCCGGCGACGATCTGCTCGGTGCGCTGAAGGCCTGGCTGAAGCGCGAATACGGCATCGTCGTCAAGGTGCTGCCGGTCGCCACCATGCCGAACTGGCGCCGCCGCTACGACCGCCACTCACAGCGTCTGTTTCTGTCCGAGCGCCTGTCGCCATTCGACCAGTTGCGCGAGGTGGCGATGGAGGCCTGCTTGATCCGCATGACCGTCGCGGTGGCAGGCGAGATCCAGGCGCTGAAGCTGACCACGGATGAAGCCCGCCGGCTCGCCCGTTTCGAGCTTGGCCGCTACGCCGCCCACGCGCTGATGATGCCCTATCAGTCTTTTCACGCGGCAGCACACCGCGCACGTTACGACATCGACGTGCTGCGCTCGCGCTTCGGCGTCTCCTTCGAGCAGGCGGCGAACCGCCTGACCATGCTGCAGCGGCCGGGCACGCCTGGCGTGCCGTTCTTCATGCTCGAGGTCGACAATGCCGGCAACCGCTTCCGCAAGGCGGGCAGCCAGGGTTTTCCGCAGAGCCGTTTCGGCGGTGGCTGTCCAAAGCTTCCCGTGCATGCCGCCTTCACCCAGCCCGGCCAGATCTTCGTCGAGGCGGTGGAAATGCCCGACGGCGCCGAGTTCCTCTGCGTCGCCCGCACGCTCGAAGGGCCGCAAGGTTCGTTTTTGGAGCGCCCGCGCCGTACCGCACTTCTGCTGGGCTGCGACATCGGCTTTCGTGACGAGATCGTCTACGGCGCGGCGCTGGTGGGGCCGGCTGCCGCCGCGACCGGAAAAGCCGGACAGGGCATCAATCCGGCCACGCCGATAGGCCCGGCCTGCCGGCTGTGCGAACGGATCGGCTGCCTCGCCCGCGCCGAGCCGCCGGTGACGCGCCCGCTCGGCCTCGACGAAATGGTGACCGGGCTGAGCGCCTTCGATTTCCAGTGAGGCCCCAGACCGCCGACTGCCGCCTTTGCCACAACCGTCGCCGTCCGGTGGACCACGCTCCGCCGCTGCCTTTGCGCTACGCGAATGAAGCACGTTCTCGTCGTCCGTTGCGCATCGTGCCGCCCTGAAATCGTCGACAGTCGCGCCCATGACCGATACCGCATCATCACCGATTGCCGTCTCGCCGCGTGAGGAGCGCGTCGGCTTCCTGCTGATTTTCCTGTCGGCGCTGATGTGGAGCTTCGGCGGCGCCATCGCCCGCTTCATCGAAGCGGGCGACAGCTGGACGGTGGTGTTCTGGCGCTCTGCCTGGGCCGCCGCCTTCCTGATCTGCTTCATGATTTGGCGCGACGGCTGGCGCGGCACGGTAAGGTTGTTCCGCGGCATGGGCCTGCCCGGACTTGCCGTGGCGTTCTGCTTCGCCACCGCATCGACTTGCTTTGTCGTGGCGCTTGCCTACACCACTGTCGCCAACATCCTTTTGATGCAGGCAGGCGTGCCGCTCCTGGCAGCGCTGTTTGCCTGGGTGCTGTTTCGCGAACGGGTGGCCGCCGCGACCTGGGTGGCGATTGCAGCCGTCATTGCCGGCGTTGCCATCATGGTGTCGGAATCGCTCGATGGCGCCGTGTCGCCCATCGGCGACGGCTTGGCGCTGCTCATCGCCGTCATGTTTTCGATCGCCACCGTCATCACGCGACGCTTTGCTCATGTGCGCATGACGCCGGCGACCTGCCTCGGCACGATGCTTGCTGCCGCATTCGCCGCGTCCCAGACGTCGCAATTCGGCGTTTCCAGCAGCGATATGGGCTTTCTGTTTGCATTCGGCGTGGTCAATCTGGGCCTCGGCCTTGCCTTCTTCGCCACCGGCGCCCGGCTTGTTCCGGCGGCGGTCGCAGCACTGCTCGGCACTTTCGAGCCGATCCTCGGCCCGATCTGGGTCTGGCTCGTCCATTCCGAGGTGCCGTCGGGACGCACCATTATTGGCGGCACGGTTGTGGTCATGGCGCTGCTCGTCCATATCGGGCTCGAGTTCAAGCGTCAGGCGCGGCCCGTGCGGCCGGGTGTCACCGGCATGCCGTCGCCTAATTGATGCAGCGCACGCGCCAAAGCGAGATGAGCCATTGACAACGCCGCAGCCGCGCGGGCAGGCTGCCAATACGGCAACAACAAGACAGGCGTATCTTGCCAAGTCTCCCCTCCGGCCCGATCGAGACCGGACAACATCGTCGTATCCCTGCCCGCGTCGTGGCGAGAGCCTCTGATGGCGTCGGAACGCCATCTGGATCACGGCATGGGAACGGGGGTCTTGGGAACGGGGGCTTTGGCCGCTGCACATCGAACCATCAAAGTGTCGGCGGCTCGCGCTTGTCGCTTGCCGGAAAGCCCAATAATCTGAAGCAAACGCCCAGCCGCGCGGCCCCGCAACGAGCTGGCGATGGAACACTCATCAAAGGAGAGACTCAATGACCCGCAAAGCGTTCTGGCTTTCGGCGACCTCGGCATTTCTGACGCTTTTCACCCTCGGCGCTCATGCCCAGGACCGCGTCGTCAATGTCTATAATTGGTCGGATTACATCGACAGCTCGATCATCGAGGATTTCACCAAGGAAACGGGCATCAAGGTCACCTACGACACCTTCGATTCCAACGAGCTCCTGGAGACGAAACTGCTTGCCGGCGGCAGCGGCTACGACGTCGTTGTGCCGACCGCCAATTTCCTCGCACGCCAGATCCAGGCAAGTGTGTTCCAGAAGCTCGACAAGTCGAAGCTGCCCAACATTTCCAACATGTGGGACATCGTCTCGGAGCGCACAGCCAAGTACGACCCGGGCAACGAATATTCGATCAACTACATGTGGGGCACGGTCGGCCTCGGCTATAACGTCAAGAAAGTGCAGGAAGCGCTCGGCACCGACAAGATCGACAGCTGGGACGTGTTCTTCAATCCAGAAAAGCTGGCCAAGCTGAAGGATTGCGGCGTCTATGTCCTGGATTCCCCGAGCGACATCCTCCCAAACGCCTTCAAATATCTGGGCATCGATCCCGAGACCACGTCGCTGGACGATTTCTCCAAGGCGGAAGAACTGATGCTGAAGATCAGGCCTTACATCCGCAAGTTCCACTCGTCGGAATATATCAACGCATTGGCCAATGGCGACATCTGTCTGGCCGTCGGCTGGTCGGGCGACGTCTTCCAGGCGCGCGACCGTGCGACCGAGGCCAACCATGGCGTTGAGATCAGCTATTCCGTGCCGAAGGAGGGTGCCGAAATGTGGTTCGACCAGATGGCAATCCCTGCCGACGCGCCGCATGTCGCCGAGGCGCATGAATTCCTGAACTATATGATGAAGCCGGAAGTGATCGCCAAGTCGAGCAACTACGTCTTCTACGCCAACGGCAACAAGGCGTCGCAGCAGTTCATCGACAAGGAGATACTCGAGGATCCGGCGATCTATCCGGACGAGGCGACGCTGGCGAAGCTGTTCACCATAGCCCCTTACGATTCCAAGACCCAGCGTGTCGTCACCCGCACCTGGACCAGGATTGTCACCGGGCAATAAGCGACAAGGACCCCGGTACACTGTGCCGGGGTCAATCTCTTTGGGGAAAAAACAGGACGGAGTGGGACATGAAATCGCTTGGCAGCATCCGCAGGGATTTCGCGCCATGGAACGATCCGAACGCCAAGCCATACATCCAGTTCGACAAGGTCACCAAGAAGTTCGGTGACTTCACCGCCGTCAATAATTTGTCCCTGACCATATTCGAGCGCGAGTTCTTTGCCCTGCTCGGGGCGTCGGGCTGCGGAAAATCGACGCTTCTGCGGATGCTCGCCGGCTTCGAGGAGCCGACCGCCGGCCGCATCCTGCTCGATGGCCAGGATCTGCGCGGCATCCCGCCATACCGGCGGCCGGTCAATATGATGTTCCAGTCCTACGCGTTGTTCCCGCATATGACGGTCGAGAACAACATCGCCTTCGGCCTCAAGCAGGACGGCATGCCGAAGCCCGAGATCGCGGCGCGCGTTGGAGAGATGCTGAAGCTGGTCAAGCTCGAGCAATTTGCCAAGCGCAAGCCGCACCAATTATCCGGCGGCCAGCGCCAGCGCGTCGCGCTTGCCCGCTCGGTCGCCAAAAGGCCGAAGGTGCTGCTGCTCGACGAGCCGCTTGGCGCCCTCGACAAGAAGCTGCGCGAGGAAACACAGTTCGAGCTGATGGATCTGCAGCAGTCACTCGGCCTCACCTTCGTCGTCGTCACCCACGACCAGGAGGAGGCGATGACCATGGCCGACCGCATCGCCATCATCGACAAGGGCGAGGTGATGCAGGTGGCGACGCCGGCGGAAGTCTACGAGGCGCCGGGTTCCCGCTTCGTCGCCGGCTTTGTCGGCAACGTCAACATGTTCGAAGGCAAGATCGCGCGTGGCGAGGCTGGCGCAGCAAGCATCGACGCGGGCAACGGCATCACCATCCGAACCGAGAATGCCGGCGATGCAGCCACCGGCGCGGCCGTCGCTTTCGCGATCAGGCCGGAGAAGATCAAGATATCGTCGAAGAAGCCGGCCGGAGCCGTCAACGCCATCGAAGGCGAGGTCTACGATATCGCCTATCTCGGTGACATGACCGTCTATCACGTCAGGCTAGACGATGGCCATGTGGTGCGGGCGAGCACGATGAACGCGGCCCGCATCACCGAGGATCCGCTGAGCTGGAACGACCGTGCCTGGGTGTCGTTCCGGCCGGACGCCGGCGTCGTGCTGACGCGATAGGGGACGGTCATGTCGAATGCCGCTGTCACCGCTGCAGCAAGTTCTCACGCCACCGATACTGGCAAATCCGCCCTGGCCAGATTGAGTGCCGCCTTTATTGGCCGCCTCGTCATCATCATCCCGTATCTCTGGCTGGTGTTCTTCTTCCTCATCCCGTTCGTCATCGTCTTCAAGATTTCGCTGTCGCAGACGGCAATCGCTATACCGCCCTACACGCCGGTGCTTGGCTTCGGCGACGGCCTTTCCGGTTTTCTCGCCCAGCTGAAACAGCTCAGCATCGATAACTACACATGGCTGACGCAGGATGCGCTGTACTTCAATGCCTATGTGACGAGCGTCATAGTCGCCGCCATCTCGACGGTGCTGACATTGCTTGTCGGCTACCCGATCGCCTATGGCATGGCTCGCGCGCCGGCGACGCTCCGTCCAACTTTGCTGATGCTGGTGATCCTGCCGTTCTGGACCTCATTTCTGATCCGAGTCTATGCCTGGATCGGCATTCTCAAGCCCGAGGGGCTGCTCAACCAGCTGCTGCTCTCCACTGGCGTCATCAGCCAGCCGCTGATCGTCCTCAACACCTACACGGCGATCTTCATCGGCATCGTCTATTCCTATCTGCCGTTCATGGTGCTGCCGCTCTATTCGTCCTTGGAAAAGATGGATTACTCGCTGATCGAAGCGGCCAAGGATCTTGGCTGCCCGCCGACCAGCGCCTTCTGGAAGATCACCTTTCCGCTGTCGGTGCCCGGCGTCATCGCCGGCTGCCTCCTGGTATTCATCCCCGCCGTCGGCGAGTTCGTCATTCCCGATCTGCTCGGCGGATCGCAGACGCTGATGATCGGCAAGACGCTGTGGAACGAGTTTTTCGCCAATCGCGACTGGCCAGTGTCGTCGGCCGTCGCCGTCATCCTGCTGTTGCTGCTGATCGTGCCGATGATGCTCTTTCAGCGGGCGCAGGCCCGCGCCCAGGAACAAGACAAATGAACCCGACCTGGAGCCGTTTCAACATCACTTCGATCGTGCTGGGCTTTGCCTTTCTCTACCTGCCGATCGTCCTGCTCATCGTCTTCTCCTTCAACGAGTCGAAACTGGTCACCGTCTGGGGCGGTTTCTCGACCAAATGGTACGTCGCGCTGTTCCACAACCAGGGCCTCATGGACGCCACCTGGGTAACGGCCCGCGTCGCCGTCATCTCGGCCACCGTGGCGACCGTGCTCGGCACACTGGCGGCTCTCACCTTGACACGCTACACGCGCTTCAAGGGCCGGATGCTGTTTTCCGGCATGGTCTTTGCGCCGCTGGTCATGCCGGAAGTCATCACCGGCCTGTCGCTGCTGCTGCTCTTCGTCGCCGTCGGTCTCGACCGCGGCTTTCTCACCGTCACGCTTGCCCACATCACCCTGACCATGTGCTTCGTCGCCGTCGTCGTGCAGTCGCGCCTGGTCACGTTCGACCGCTCGCTGGAAGAAGCCGCGATGGATCTTGGCGCGCCGCCGGTGAAGACCTTCTTTCAGATCACGCTGCCCGTCATCATGCCGGCGATCGTGTCGGGCTGGATGCTGGCGTTCACATTGTCGCTCGATGATCTGGTCATAGCCAGCTTCACCTCAGGGCCTGGCGCCACCACGCTGCCGATGAAGATCTACAGCCAGGTTCGTCTCGGTGTGACGCCGGAGATCAACGCCGCCTGCACGATCCTGATCGCTGTCGTGGCGGTTGGCGTCATCGTCGCTTCGCTCGCCAACAAGCGTCGCGAGGTGCAGCGCCAGCGCGACGAGCAGGCCGCTCAGCGGGGGTGACGAAAGAAGCGGCACCAGCACAAAGCCGGCAGGAAGCACTTCCGACGACGACCGCAGCCGCCTCGCTGCCTATTCTCCGGAAACCCCGCGGCTTATCGGCGAAATGAACGGCGTGCTCCACGTTCCGCCGACGAAGAACGAAGACTGATTGGGACCCTGTTTGTTTGTCTGCGTGGCTGGCTGGTCCGCCTGAATGATGCCGCCGGACAGGGCCAGCCCGCGCCCTGCATAGGAGGCGATACCGGAAAGCCAGACCTTGTACTTAGCCGAATTTGCTTCGGCCTTGTCGATCCTCGCCACACCGTTCGAAATGCTCGCCTTGAGTTCGGCCCCGTCGATCGGCAGCGTTCCGTCGGAGACATCGTCTAGCGCGAAGAACCCACCCTGTTCATTGTGCTTGAGAAACGCCGGCAGGTCGAGCCGGCTCAACGCGCCCTGGCCGAATTTCGCCGAAACCGAGCCGTCGGCGTTTTCGAAAATGGAATCCCAGGTTCTGCCCGGCCCCTTGAGGATGACCGAAACGGTTCCCCTGCCGATCGGCACCAGTCGCGTCATTCCGGCTGCGGTGCCGAAAGCGCCGCCGTCGACATCGGAGGCGAGCAGCCTGATCTCGACCTGCGTGCCCCCCGGCTTGCGGTCGAAACGAAGACTGCTCTGGATGTTGCCGCCAAAGGCCGACGCATCGGAAATATCGAAGACGGCAAGACCGTCCTTGACCTGGGCGGTGGCGGCGACGTCGGCAAGCTGGATCGCGCCTGCGGTGGCCTGCGCTGCCGACAATCTGAGATCGAGATCGATCCGGTCGGCGACGCTTATGTCGATTTCGCCGGGACCAGCGCCGTTCGTGGGCGCCAAGGGTGTGAAGGCGGAGAGAAACGACCGCAAGTCGAGCGCGTCGAAGGCGAGCGTGCCGGCTATCACCGGCCGCGCTTCGCCAAAGGAGAAGTCCAGCGCACCCATTCCCGGATTGTCGTCAAGCGCGATCTCGGTGTTTTCGAGTTTAATGCGGCCGGAGGTCGCGGTGACCTTGCTGGCAACGGAAACCGAGCCGATTGCCGCGCCCGGCGCGATGCCGGCCCGCGACCATTCGAGCAC
>NZ_SUEO01000053.1:13036-14223 GCF_004962925.1 Mesorhizobium sp.
CGCCTGAGCGAGGGTGCCGCAAACTTCGCCTGGCCGTCGAAATAGGCGTTTTCGGACATGCTGGCCACGCCGTCGAACGAAAAATTGGCAGGGGCCGCCTTGAAGGAAAGCGTCATCGGCGCAGCACCGCCCCCAAACAGCACCAGCGGGTTCGACGAAGCGGCATCCACGGCGACGCTTTCGCCGCGCCAGATCCCAGTCGCCGACAGCGTTGCATTGCTGTTCATTGCGGCCCAGTTCGCCTGGCCGCTCAGGCTGCTCAGTATCTCGATGTCCTTGCCGTCGACGGCGGTCACCACGCGGCCGTTCCTGAACTCCACGGTGCCGAACGGATCTGCCGGCAGCTTGCTCAGGTCCGGTTTGGCTGGATTGGCGCTGACCACGGCGCGAGCGGTGTCGATGGAACGTGTGATGCGCCCGCCCGAAGGCAAGGCGGGCAGGAAAAGCCCATTTGCTGCGCGTTGAACCCTGATCGTTGGCCGGATCAGCCGCGCCGTCGAGAACACCACGTCGCCACGCAATGCCGCCATGGCCGAGAGATTGACCTCGACCCGTTCGGCTTCGATCACAGGCGGCGCGTCGGTCTCTGTCCACTGCGAAAGCGTCACGTCGGCCAGGATGGCTCGGAAATTCGGCCAGACCTCAATCCGCGGCGCGCCGTCAATGGTGACCCTGAAACCGCTCCACGCACTCATTTCCCAGGCGATGCGGTCGCGCACGATGCGGGTCGAGGCGGCGAGCGGCAGCGCGGCGACGGCCAGCGCGATGACGAGCACGGCAACGCCGATCGCCCATATTCCGCGCCGGATCAAAGGTGATGGCATGTCGCCCCGTATGCTTCCGTTCCGACAAAATCGCCCGACGGGTGTAACCCCAGTCGTCACTACGACTTAGGGCTGATGCATTTCAAGTCTTTATGGCCCAGCGATGGCATTTGCGCACATCCACGTCGCTCGGCCGAACAAAATCTTGCTCTGCTGCGCTGCGATATGCATAAGCGGTGGTGACCGCGGAGGAACGATCATGGCTGGCGACGCACCGCTCTGGGCACCGACGAAAGACCAGGTCGACACCGCGCCGATGACCGCCTTTATGACGGCCGCCGCGGCCGGAACCGGCAAAGTTTTTTCATCCTATGCCGATCTACACCGCTGGTCGATCGACGATCGCGAGACATTCTGGAGCCT